>JAFYQM010000006.1 GCA_017547085.1 Oscillibacter sp. | reverse complement strand
TCCTTTCTGACTTCGGCAAGTCTCATAGCAAGCACGTGTGCCAGCTTGACCGACATCGGCATCAGCTCGCCCGTCTCAGTGCAGGCATAGCCGAACATCATGCCCTGGTCGCCGGCGCCGTGCTGCAGCTCGGCATCCTCGCCGGCCTTGCTCTCCAGAGACTTGTCCACGCCCAGTGCGATATCGGCGGACTGCTCATCGATATTGGAGATGATGCCGCAGGTGTCGCAGTCGAAGCCGTACTTGGCGCGGTCATAGCCGATATCGCGGATGACCTCGCGGGCGATCTTGGGGATGTCCACGTAGCAGTTGGTGGTGATCTCGCCCATGATATGCACGAGACCGGTGGAAACGGTGGTCTCACAGGCCACGCGGCCCATGGGGTCCTGCTCCAGAATGGCGTCCAGAACGGCGTCGGAGATCTGGTCGCAGATCTTATCGGGGTGGCCTTCCGTTACGGATTCGGAAGTGAATAAAAAGCGTCTTGCCATAATATGTATTCTCCTTTTCTGTTCCCGTCAAGCGGCGAAAAAAACACGCGTTTCGACGACGAAACGCGCATAGAAGTCCGGTCAAATCGATCCTCATCTGTCGCTTTCCGTCGGATTTGGCACCTTACAATGCAGGTTGCCGTGGTTTCACAGGGCCGTTCCCTCCGCCACTCTTGATAAGGGGTTATTGATTTTTCGTACCTATTCTATCAGGTCTTAATCGTTTGTCAAGTGATTTCGCATCGCTTTTTGTTGGAAAATCTGCATTTTCTGCCATCGTTTAAAAATTATACATGACTTTTCCATGCAGTATGGGTATAATGCTGATCATACAACCTGATTACACTTCTGGAGGGATCCCTTTTGAGAAAACTGAACGCCGCCGTGGAGCGGTTTGCATACAAGCACCCCAACTTCGGCATCTCCAATCTGATGCAATACATTGTCATCGGCAATGTGCTGGTGTATCTGCTCTCCATCTTCGCCGGATATGAAGCCATCAGCTTTCTGGGCTTCAGCTGGAGCGCCATTCTCTCCGGCGAGCTGTGGCGATTGGTGACCTTTATCTTCATGCCCGGCTACTACTCCACCGGCGATATTTTGTGGCTGGCGCTGTTCCTGTATCTGTATTACATGATCGGCACCACGCTGGAACGGGAATGGGGTACGGCCAAATTCAACCTCTACTACCTCTCCGGCGCGCTTTTGACGCTGCTGGTAGGCATTCTCTCCGGACTGGTATTCGGCGACGCATGGATCAGCGGCGCGGGCTATGTGAATCTGGCCATGTTCTTTGCCTTTGCCGTGCTGTATCCCGAGACCCGGTTTTATATCTTCTTTGTCATTCCCATCAAGATCAAATGGCTGGCATGGCTGGACGCCGCTATTTTCGCCATCAACATTGTCTCCTCGGTGCTGCGGCTGGACTTCCTGAACGCGCTGCTGCCCCTCATCGCCCTGCTGAACTTCTTCGTCTTTTTCTGGACCGCCATTGCCGACGGCTTTGCATGGCGGCGAAGCCGCGCAAAGCACCAGACATCCCACCAGACCATTCAGTTCAAAGCCGCGGTCCGGCAGCAGAAGAAAAAAGAGGCAGATCGGGGCTACCGCCACAAATGCACCGTCTGCGGACGAACAGACATGGACTTCCCCGATCTGGAATTCCGTTACTGCTCCCGCTGCGCAGGCTATCACTGCTACTGTCAGGATCACATTTTCAACCACGAACATTTTACCGAAGAATAACCGGAAAACCTGCCGCGAAAACGGCAGGTTTTTTTGTACAAATGCTTCCATATTTTTAGGAAATGCGCTATACTGGCGACAATTAAAAAGGAAACAAACGGAGGCGGCTTATGAAACAAATGCTGTGCAGCCGGATCACGGAAGCCCTGACAGACAAAGTATTCTATCAAAAATTATCCATGCCCCGGACAGAATGGAAGCAGTTTGCCCGGACACAGGATTGGGCAGCCATGCTGCCTGCCCCGCTGCCCATGACCCAGCGGCTGACCTGTGCGCAGGTGGAAGCTTCCCTTCGCCCTGTACTGGACATCCTTGCTCCGGAGCCGGAGGAGGGCTGGTGCGCCTATGCCTATCAGGTGGCCTGCTCTCTGCTGTATCCGCAGGAGGACCCGCACACGCCTGTGCAGCGGGACGCCGCCCTGTGCTTTTTACAGGTGCTGCAGGTGCTGCTGGACGCAGAGCGGGAAGTGCTGCCTTTTGACCCGTGGATGGATTTTGCGTTCTGCACGGAGGAAGAGCTCTCCCGCAGCAGCATTGCGGGCGAATACCGCCGCTTTATGCAACGCTTCCGCGAAGACTTCATCTACGAGCTGCTGCGCCTTGGGCGGGAAGTGACACCCTTCCGCACGCTGGATCACATTGCTGGCGTGCATCATGTGGCCATGACCACCGGCCGCGCCTTCACCGCTGGCGGCGGTTTGATGGATCTGGCGCTGATGTCCGGCGCCGCAGCAGCCCACGACATTGGCAAATTCGGCTGCAAGCCCGGCGAGCGGGTCCCGTATCTGCACTACTTCTACACGGACCAGTGGTGCAAGGGGAATGCGCTGACCAGCATCGGCCACATTGCTGCCAACCACTCCGTGTGGGATCTGGAAATCGAAAACCTGTCCGCGGAATCGCTGGTACTGGTATATTCCGACTTCCGCGTAAAGCAGAGCCGCACACCGGAGGGAGAAGTTGCGGAGCTGTTCACTCTGAAGGATGCCTTCGATGTAATTTTGAACAAGCTGGACAATGTGGATGAGGCCAAAACACTGCGCTACCGCTACGTCTATGCCAAGCTGGCGGATTTTGAATCCTACCTCATTTCCTTCGGCGTGGACACCTCGCTGGAAACCATGGGCACGCCGCCCGCTCTCAAAAAAGACCCCGCCCTGATGCGCAGCACGGAAGTGGTGGACGCCCTGCAGCATACCGCTGTGGACCACAACATCCGCCTGATGCACCGTCTGGGCCGGGAAGACCTGTTTGCCGGCATTCTGGAAGCCGCCCGCGGCGAAAAGGCTCCTGCGCGCATTCGAGCCTATGTGTCTGTGTTCGAGGAATACTTCACCTATTGGAGCGTGGGCCAGAAAGAACAGACGCTGGAATTTCTCTACGAGCTGCTGCTCTCCCCCGATGGCGACATCCGCCGTCAGGCCGCTTCCCTGATGGGCTGTATTCTGGCCAAGTTCTACTCCGGCTACAAAAAGGAGCTGCCTGCCGGTGTGGCTGCCAGTTCTCTGGAAAACCGTCCCTTTGAACTGTGGCAGGAATATCTGGAGAAGCTGATCTATCCCGACTACCGTCTGACGCCCCGCCAGACCAGTATGATCCGTTATCAGGCCAAGACCGTAACGGACGCCCTGCTGGAGCACTGCACACCGAAGAATGCCGCCCGCTTCGCCGAACTGCTATTCCGCCATTACCAGTCGCCGGAGACCGTGGAACCGGATGTTGCCTTTGCCCTGCTGGACACCGTTCTGAACATTCCCGCTGAGCGGATGGAACCCGATGAATTGACTGCACTGGTGCGGTTTGCCACATGGTGGCTGGAGCATGGTGATGCAACACAAAAAACCGCCGCGCTGCGGCTGTTCCACCAGCTGCTGTCCAGACTGCCTGAGGATGCCCCCATCCGGCAGAAAATCTCCGCCGCCGTGGAAGCAGCGGACTGCTCCACCGTCACGCCGCTGCTGTTCCTGCGGACACGGATGGGACACCACATGGATTTTGATGTTAGGGAAGGCTGGGAGCAGCTGGACAGGGCGGAAGCCGTCAGCCGCGTCTTCTTAGACAATCTGAAATCCGCCACACCGTGGGTTTTGAAGGCCGTGGGCGTGGAATACCTGCTGCATCAGGCCATCAACAACCCCCGCACCAATGCCCTGCACATTGCCACTCACTTCTCCAATCTGATCAAGGTCAGCGAAAACGTGGTCGTGCGCCGCATGGCCGGTGCGGCCCTGCTGTCCGTGGCGCCGCTGCTGACGCCGGAACACCGCAACGAGATCGTGGTGGAGCTCTCCAAGGCACTGGAGACCGGTCAGGCGGAGATCGCACAGTACATCCCCGAATATCTGGGCCGGTTCGCCCTGTGGCTGTCGCCGCAGGAACTGGACGAGGCCATTTCCCACATGCTGTCGCTGCTGTCCTCCTCCAACACCGGCGTGGTCTGCGCCGCGCTGGCAACCGTGGGTTCCATGCTGGAACACTACGCCGACTATGAGGGCCGATCCGGCGAGGATGCCGCAGTGCTCGCCGCCCGCAGGCGGAAAATCGCAAGCCTGCTGCTGAAGGGACTGGCATCCTGCCATGAAAGCATCCGTCAGGAAACCCTGCGGATCTTAGGCGAGCGGATCTTCGCCTCCAAGGTGCTGCAGCATGAGGAGAAAGCGGAGCTGTTCGTGCTGCTGGCAAAAAAGGTGCTGTTCCTGATCAACGAGCAGCGCGTGGAAGAATTGACCTTCTTCTACACGGCGGCTGCCCTGTCCCACATCTACCGTTTCATAGTACATCACCGCATCGTCAGCGGAGATTTCCGCTTCGAAGCGCAAAAGCGGGTAGCCTTCTTCCCCGGCACCTTTGACCCCTTCTCTCTGTCCCACAAGGGCATTGTGGAGTCCATTCGCGACCTGGACTTCGAGGTGCATCTGGCCATCGACGAGTTCTCCTGGTCCAAAAAGGCACAGCCCTCCCTGATCCGCCGGCAGATCGCCAGCATGTCCGTGGCGGACATGTTTGACGTGTACCTCTTCCCCCACGACATCCCCGTGAACCTTGCCACGCCGCAGGACCTCAAGCGGCTGCGGGACGTATTCGAAGGACGGGAACTGTATCTCACCGTGGGCAGCGACGTGGTGGCAAACGCCTCGTCTTACAAGGTGCCGCCGGTGGACGGCTCGGTCCACTCGCTGAACCATGTGGTCTTCCGCCGCGCCAGCGATGCGGAGGGACACGAGATCGACGCGGACCTGAACTGCATTACGGGCAAGGTGCTGGAGCTGCAGCTGCCCACCCATCTGGAGGACATCAGTTCCACCCGCATCCGCGAGAACATCGATCTGGGCCGCGACATCTCCAACCTGATCGATCCCACGGTGCAGGACTTCATTTTCCGCAACAGCCTGTACCTGCGCGAACCACAGTACAAGCAGATCATCCGCGCAGGCTATCTGGAATTTATCATGCTGGACCATCCTACAGCAGAGGATTGGGCAGCATACTGTGCGGAGCTGCCCAAAGCTCCGCCGCAGCCGCCCGAAGATTCCGTCTGTATTCTGCGGGAGACCAGCGGCGCCACGCCCCGCACGCTGGGCTGTCTGACCCTGCGCACCATTACCTCCGGCCAGCTGTATGAAACGCTGGGTGACCAGCAGCTGGCAAACTATGTCCGTTCCCACTCGGCAGGCCGTATCCGCTTGCTGACAGGGCTGTATCTGACTTCCTCTTCAGGCAGCACTTACGATGCCGGACAGCTGCTGCTGACGGAAGCACTGTTCCGCTCTTTGCGCGAAGACTGCAGCTATGCCGTCTGGTGGGCCGATGCCAACGAAAAAACATTGGACCTGCTGACACGGCAGGGCTTTGTGCAGGCAGATATTCCGGCGCCCCAGCCGCTGCTGCTGGTGGATATGCGCTCTCCCGTGGTGCTGCTACAGAACATCCCCACCACACTGAAGGAGCCATTCTCCTCCGATCCCGTGGTCTTGGAGGCCATTCGAAAGGCCCACTTCCGACTGCAGCACGCCATCTGCGACATGTATCCGGGTACGCTGGTACTGTCGCTGAACGCAGAGGTGATCTATCACCGGCTGGTGCAGAAGATCACCGCCCGCAACGGCGTTCCCACCGAGCCCACCAAGCCCCGCGTACTGGGTCCGAAAATGTGCGTGCCCTTCGGCAAGATCCTGCGCGGCAACGCGGTGCCAAACACGGTGACCAAGACCATCCACACCGATAAAGTATTTGCCTCCGATCTGCGCTCCTTCACCATTCAGCCCTATCCCGGCTATGCACCGCTGGAGAGCCAGATCCGCATGCTCCGGTCCTTCCGCCGCCCCATCATTCTGGTGGACGACCTGCTCCATTCCGGCAACCGTCTGAAGGTGCTGACACCGCTGCTGCAGCAGGAAGACGTGAAGGTGGATCAGGTGCTGGTGGGCCTGCTGTCCGCCCGCGGACGAGATCTGATGACGGCAGCAAACGGCGATGTCGACTGCGTCTACTTCATCCCCAACATGCAGGCATGGTTCGTGGAATCCACCATGTATCCCTTCATCGGCGGCGATGCGGTCGCCGAAGCCACCGGCTCCGTGCCCGGCCTGACGCCCGCGGTGAATCTGATCATGCCCTATGCCTTCCCCCGCTTCTACAAGGACTGCAGTCATGCGGCTGCCTTCCAGTTCTCCCTCACCTGTCTGCAGAACAGCCGCGACATCCTGCGGGCACTGGCCAACTCCTACAAGGCGCGGTATGCCCGAAACCTGACCCTGTCCCGGCTCAGCGAGGCGGTGATCCTTCCCCTCTCTCCGGACAAGGGCAACACCCTCCACTACGACCCCAATCTGGCGGCGGATGTGTGTCTGGAAAACGACATCAAGATGCTGCTGCGCATGCGGGATGTGCTGGAATAAGCGACAAAAAAGACGCTCCCAACGGAGCGTCTTTTTTATATGGACTTACAGGTACTTGGCCATGTCCTCCAGCGGCTGGCGAAGCGCATGGAGTTTGGAAGGACGGGCATTCTCCGCAGGATAGCCCAGCGGCAGCATGGCGATGGGGCAGAGGCCCTCCATCTCGGGGAACTGCTCCAGCAGCTTCTCCGGCTCAAACACGCCCACATAGGTGGTGCCGAGGCCCAGATCTGCCGCCTGCAGCATCATCTGGGTGGTGGCGATGGCTGCGTCAATCTCGCCGTGATTTTTCCCATCGTGCTCCCGCACCCATGCGGCGGAAGGATCATAAGCTACCACCACCGTCACCGGCGCATGAAAGTGCATGGTGGTACAGGCATCAGCCTTCTCCAGTGCTTCAGGGGACTGCAGCACAAAAAAGCGCTGGGGCTGCTTATTATGGGCGGTGGGCGCATTGCGGCCGGCCTCAAGGATCAGGGCCAGCTTTTCCGCCTCCACGCTTTGGTCGCTGAACTTGCGGAGAGAATACCGCGCAGCGGACAGGGTTGCAAAATCCATAGGAATGCCTCCTCATTTGTAATGGGATCATCATACCATACCCTCCGCCGCCGCGCAACTCTTTCAGCGGCTGGGGGACCAGTTTTCTCCTCTGTCCCAGCCCTGCTCCATCAGCAGCCGGTCACACAGCCGCCGCCGCTGGACATCATAGAACTCCATATATTTCAGGGAGTAAATATCATTGACGATATACCGGTCGCGGCCTTCCTGATAGATGGTCACATAGTCGTTGCCCACATCGTACAAAACACCTTCCCACGACACGGTATTCTGGGTGCCTACCAGAAAAGTCGCCACCACATAGTTCCCTAAATTCCGCCGCAGCATGGCCTTCAGGGACCCTGCATACACCTCGGCGTTGGAAACCGGCGATTCGATCACCTCGTCAGGCAGATTGTTCTGCATATCCAAGGTGCTTTCCTGCATAGACTGCGGTCTGCCGCCTTGCATGGAATTGGACATTCCCTCCTGCATTTGACTCTGCATACCGCTTTGCGGCTGATTCCACATACCGCCGGACATACCGCCCATCCCGGTATCCATGGGCGGACGGGGCCGTGCCGGAGGACTGATCTCGCCGGACCAGTCGGCCCCGCCGCCATGGCTTTGCATGGCCCCACCGCCGGCATACCATTCTCCGGCACGCCCCGCCGGCATATAATTTCTCTGTTGCTGCATGATGACACCTCTCAAGTTTCGTAATAGGCATTGGTCGGGTTATAAAAACAGTGATCTCCAATGCGGGTTTGCCAATATCCCACATTGGACGGGAAACGGGAGCGGCACTCCGGCCCGAACGGGTTATAGAACCACAGCGATTCCGCCACATCCGGCAGCCGGTTGCCTGCGATCGCCCAGTCGGCAATATCATAGTGAATCTGCTCCGGACGCATATTATAGATATTCTGCGGGTTATAGGCGCCGCCCTCCGTTTCGCTTGCGCAGACGAACTGATACGGCTGAAAGATGATATTGCGGATGCTGCCCTGCCCTACGCGGGCGTATTCCCCGCCGCGGGCATGGACGCGGTTCATCACCACGCCCGCCACCGCCTTCATGCCGTTTTCTCCCTCTCCGCCCGCTTCACACTGGATCAGCCGCGCCAGCAGCTCCCGGTCGGAATAAGCCATCTTCACTCCTCCTTCGCTTGCTGTGCACCCCTTGCCGGGCGGCACAGGTACACTGTTCCATCCTATGTCAGGCAGCCGTGGCAGGTACCGGCAAAAAGCATAGGCAAATCGCTGGTTTCGGTCGGAGAAAGGCTCAGCACAATTGTTAATGTTTTGTCATACTGCCAAATTTCCTTTTTTGGTGCAAAAGCAACTTTTGTTTCGGATTACTGCGTTTAAAATAATCACAGTATTTAACTGCTATGGATGATACCGATTTCACATCTATTTTATTTTCTTGTTCATAAAAAGGAGGACATTGATTATGGCACGTTTTACTCTCCCCAGAGACCTGTATCATGGCAAAGGCTCCATTAAGATGCTGAAGACCCTGCAGGGCAAGCGCGCAATGGTTTGCGTGGGCGGCGGCTCCATGAAGAAGTTTGGTTTCCTGGACCGCGTTGTTTCCTATCTGAAAGAAGCCGGCATGGAAGTCGAGCTGTTCGAAGGCATCGAGCCCGATCCCTCTGTCGACACCGTCATGCGCGGCGCTGAGGCCATGCAGAAGTTCCAGCCCGACTGGATCATCGCCATGGGCGGCGGCTCCCCCATCGATGCTGCCAAGGCCATGTGGGTCAAGTATGAGTATCCCGAAGTCACCTTCGAGGATATGATCAAGCCCTTCGGCCTGCCCCACCTGCGCACCAAGGCCCATTTCGTGGCGATTCCCTCCACCTCCGGTACTGCTACCGAGGTCACCGCGTTCGCCGTCATCACCGACTACGAAAAGGGCATCAAGTATCCCATGGCTGACTTCGAGATCACTCCCGATATCGCCATCGTAGACTCCGATCTGGCCGAGACCATGCCCAAGAAGCTGGTTGCCCACACCGGTATGGACGCCATGACCCACGCTATCGAGGCTTATGTCTCCACCCACAGCTGCAACTACACCGACGCTCTGGCCCTGCATTCCATCAAGATGATCCAGAACGATCTGGTCGATTCCTACAACGGCGATATGAGCAAGCGCGCCGCCATGCACGACGCACAGTGCCTGGCCGGTATGTCCTTCTCCAACGCTCTGCTGGGCATCGTCCACTCCATGGCTCACAAGACCGGCGCTATCTTTGAGGATCAGGGCGCTCACATCATCCACGGTGCCGCAAACGCCATGTACCTGCCCAAGGTCATCGCCTACAACGCCAAGAACGAAGAGGCCGCCAAGCGTTACGCCGAGATCGCCGACCACATGGATATCAACGGCGCTACGGTTGAAGAGAGCGTTCAGAACCTGATCGCCTTCCTGCGCCAGATGAACGACGATCTGAACATTCCCCAGTGCATCAAGCACTACGGCGCTGACAGCTATCCCTGCGAGCAGGGCTTCGTTTCCGAGGAAGTCTTCCTGGAGAGACTGCCCGAGATTGCCAAGAACGCCGTGGCCGACGCCTGCACCGGCTCCAATCCCCGTCCCATCACTCCCGCAGAGATGGAGCAGCTGCTCAAGTGCTGCTACTACGATCTGGACGTGGATTTCTAATCTCTCGTTTTTTCGTTATGAAAACGCAGTCCGGCGAAAGCCGGTGCACCTGCCAAGTAAACACATAAACAGAAGCCCAGTTCGGTCTTGTACTGAACTGGGCTTTTTTTCTTGACATACATAGATATTCTATGTATGATAGATACATAGAGATTCGAGGTATCTTTTGTGGAGGTGTCTTATGGCAAAGAAACAGAGCATCGAGCATACCCATCTGCTGGTGCTGTCCCTGCTGGCAAGCGAGGACATGTACGGCTACCAGATGATCGTGGAGTTGGCACGCCGCAGCGACCACACCTTTGAAATGAAGGAGGGCACGCTGTACCCCGTGCTCCACGGGCTGGAAAAGGACGGTCTGGTGGAGGCCTACCAGCAGGAGGCCCCTACGGGCCGGATGCGGAAGTATTATCACCTGACCCGCAAGGGCGGCGCCGTCCTGAAAGACGAGAAGGAGGCGTGGGAACGCTATGCCGGGGCAGTGAACGCAGTGCTGAACTGCGGCATTCTGCCCGTGGGTGGCTGACATGACCCCGCGCCAGTATACCGACCGTGTGACGGCCTGTCTGCAGGGGCTTTCCCGCAAGGAACGGGAGGCCATCCGTCAGGAACTGGACGGCCACATGGAGGACCACATCTGTGCCCTGCTGGAGCTGGGCTATGACCGGGATCTGGCGGAGAAGCGCACCATGGCCCGCATGGGCGATCCGGAGGAAGTGGGGCGGGAAATGCGAAAGCTGTATCCCCTCCGCTGGCTGCTGGTCCGGTGGTGCGCCATGGCAGTCTGCGCGGTTCTGGCAGCGCTGCTGATCACGCAGGTCAGTTGGAGAACCGTCTGGTGGAACCTGCACTTCCGTCTGGCGGACAATCCGGTGAACCGCTATGAAATGCAGACGTTTGCCTTCCTGCGGGAACATCCCGTGGATGTGCGGATGGAGATTGGCGGCGTGACCGTGCGGGCCTGCGCCGCGGGCATTATGAAAACGGCGGACTACCCCTACTGGGGCACATGGGAGGATAAGCCCGCCACCGTCCATGTGGCGGCCGTCACCCTCTGCACATACAGCACTGAATGGAGCGACCTCTCCACACCGCAGTACTTTCCGGGTTACTTCCGCTGGTCAGACCGTGCATACAGCACCGGCTGCGATGCAACCGGTGGCGCCGGTGTCACCATGATTCCGGTACAGCCGGGCCAGACCTCCGTCACCGCTGTCTATCAGCATTACGGAAAAGACCTGACTATGGAAATTCCTCTCAGTTGGGAGGGCGTGACATGAGAAAAAAGAGTTTGACCCGCAAGGGAAAGGCGCTGCGGTGGCTGCTGGCCGCCGTGGTGCTGGGAGCCTTGGCATGGGTGCTGCTTCCGTGGAATCTTACAGCGGAGGCCGCCCATCACCAGAGGCTGCGACGAAATTACGCAGCGGACACCACCATCGTTTACGAAAGCACGTCCCTGTTCGACCGGACGCTCCTGTTCTCCCTGAACGACCATGTGATCGGCATGGGTGTCTATGAAAGACACCATCTGTTTCTCTGGGACGGCATCTCTTCCCGGGTCGTCGAGCGGGAAGTGAACCGCCCCTACGCAGCCGGTTATTTCTGCGAGTATGGGTACTCCCACGACTCGGAAGAGTCCATGAATTTTTACTATGTGTACGGTGTGATAGAGGACGAAAGCCTGACGGAAATTCAAATCGACTTTGACGCGCTGCAGGGCGGGCATGACCAGAGCATCCGGTTGCAACAGGCAGACTGGATCACCACCGAAACAGGAGATATCATTTTTGTCTGTGCATTGGAACCGGAATACGGCAATCTGTCCCGCACTCTTACTGTCACCGGCTATCGGGCCGATGGAAGTGCCGCAGCCACCCTGTGGCTGACCGGTCCCGCCCGCTGGGAAGATTAGAAAGAGGATGCCTATGAACCGAACGGAATACATGGAAACGCTGCTCGCCCAGCTGCGGCGGGTAACGCCGTCGGAACGGGAGGCCATCCGGCAGGAGATCGACGGTCACATCGAAGACCACATTTGCTCTCTGCTGGAGCTGGGCTATGACCAGCAGTTGGCCGAGGAGCGCACCATGGCTCGCATGGGCGATCCTGTGGAGGCTGGACGGGAACTGAATCAACAGTATCCCGTGGTCTGGCGGGTCCTGATGTGGCTGTCTTCTCTGGTATTGGCCTGCATGGCACTGTTTATTCTGTTCGGCGCACCGGATGAAGACCGCTCTCTGATGGAGGCACTTGACAACCGGGCAGAGGCGGGACAGCACATCTTTCTGAATCAAAACCCCATCTCCACCCGTGAACCGCTGGACATTTCTTTTACAGTGGGCGATGACACCGTCCGCTTGCAGGCCATCTCCATCGGTTCCGGCCATTTCAGAGAATTACAGGAAAACGGCTCATATGACAGCATCTATCGCGAACGGATGGCATCCGTCTATGCGGATGCTTATGACCGCTTCCCCTGCGGTCCAGTGGGCAGGATCGAATTGATTTTGGAAAACGAACGGGGCAAGCAGGGCACCGAACTGCTGACCAGAAGCCGCTGGTGGAAAGACGGCTCCGTACAGGTACCCATTGGCCCGGAGGACACCTATGTGACCCTGATCTGCAAACGCTTCGGGGAAGAGTTTCGCTGTCAGCTTCCTCTGCCAAAGGAGGATGCGCCATGAAAAGAAGGATATGGACACGAAAGCGGAAAGCACTCTCCCTCACGGCAGTCACCTTGGTACTCTTTTTCCTTTTTCAATATACTTACGGCATCTGCCTCATGCATCCGGTACAGGCACGTTGGGAGGCGGAGCAGTTCTACGGTTGTGGCTCCACGGAGCGCATCTGCCATGTATGGGATGGCGCTGTGGGACAGCATGTAACGCTCTCCTCCAATGAACATGCTCTGTTGCTGATCGGCACATATTCCACGTTGTCCGGATGGAGTTGTCGGGATCGTGATGCAGTGGACTGCTCGGAGGCTGCTCCGCTTTACGGTGGAACACTTCGCCTGTCAGACGGAGCTGTGGAAGATGTCGTGTATGCCTACGGACAGGTAAATGATGCAGCAATCGACAAAATCCAGCTTTCCTTCTGCTTTGCAGCAAACGAAACAGCCCCTACAGAAACTCACATTTACCTCACAGACGCAGAGGACTGGCACGAGCACAACGGACAGCGGTATTTTCTGCTGCGAAGCGATGCTCTGATGCCTGCCTATGCCCCCCTCAACGGGAGGCCGTATCAAATCAATCAGGGAATGGTCTGGGACTGTACGCTGACCGCTCTGAATCAATACGGAACCGTATTGGCTGAGATCAAAACATGAAAGGAGTGACCGTTGTGAACCGAATGGAATACATGGAAATCCTGCTCGCCCAACTGCGGCGGGTGACGCCGTCGGAACGGGAGGCCATCCGGCAGGAGATCGACGGTCACATGGAAGACCACATCTGCTCTCTACTGGAGCTGGGCTATGACGAGGAGTTGGCCGAGGAACGCACCATGGCTCGCATGGGCGATCCTGCGGAGGCCGGACAGGAACTGAACAAACAGTATCCTCTCCACTGGCTGATCCTCAGCCGCGTCGCGGTGACATTGACCATCATTCTCTGCCTGCAGGCCATGCTGGGAGTGGGCATCCTGTTCCACGCGCGGGACAGCATCCTGACCCGCCTGAACCCGCCGGATGACTCCGCACTGGATAAAACCCACGCCACAGAGGAGGTCGATCTGCGGCTCGGTGTCGGCAACGATATCCTGCGCATCACCCGCGTCTCCACCGGAGAGAAAAACGGTTATCATGTGGCGGAAGTGCGTCTGTGCAATTACAACCGCATCCCCTTTGGCATTGCCACAGAGACTCTCATCAACCATATCATCCCCGAAAACCAGCGGGGTGAAGCGCGGGACGCCTTTGAACGGGGCGGCAGTTTCGGCGGCAGCTTCGGCGCGGATGAAGGACGGCTCTACACCGACATTCTCCCCGGAGACACTTACATCACCCTGCGCTATGACGCATTCGGGGAGCAGTTTGACCTGCAGATCCCCCTGCCGGAGGAGGTAGAGCCGTGAAAAAAGGAAAAAAGACGGTTCTTCCCTCCCGCAGGCGACGGGCCCTGAAGCGCACAGCCATTGCACTGGTGCTGCTCTTCTGCATCAATTACATCATGCACATCGGCTTACTGCTGCCCCGTCAGGCCGTGCATCAGATTGAGGAACGGAAAGCCACCGGTTGGACACAGGTGGTGGCGCGGGAATGGACGCCCGAAATTCACAAAACCCACCTTACCTATCTCAGTCAGAATGAAAACGCCACGTTGTTTTCCAGCACCTATCTGACCTTTTACGGCTGGATGGTCGGTTTTGGGGTGGCACTGGACTGCACGGAGGACGCACAGGCCCATGCAGGCTTTTCCTCCATGTACCGGAACGATGAGCAGGCATGGTACTTCTTCGGACGGGTGGACGACTCCGCCGTTCAGCGGGTGGAACTGAGCCTGTGCCGTGAGGAGGCAGACGCCATGAGCCACCCGGTGTTAGGCGCTGAAGTGCGCCGCATTACAGATCTGGAACTCATAGAGCAGTCCGGCCGCCGGTATTTTTGGGTGAAGGATGGCGGCGAGTGGAACACCGACCGCTATAACCGCCTCCGTCCCATACTGCTGGGCTTCGATGAAAACGGCAGCGAAATTCTGCGCATGGAGATCAAAGAAGGCATTTACTCCCATTTTGGATGATAAAACGGCTCCGGAAACTGTTCCGGAGCCGTTGGTTTCTTTATTCCGTTGTCAGACCCAGTATGATTTGGGCAGGCTCGTCCAGATAGTCCGCCAGAAAATCATAGGGCAGGATAAATTCCTGCACACCGACGGCATAGGCTGCCAGCTCATAGGGAGAAAAGGCCACCTTCATACCGTTTTCGTCAAAGGAGATGGCATAGCTGGGCCAGTCGGCAATGATGCTTTCATATTCCGGCCAGAACATTTCCTCTGCCTGCATCTCATATTCCGCCGCCCGCTCTTGCGCCTGCCGGACGATCTCAGAAGCGACCGCCTCCTGCAGTTCCGTGTGGCCGGCCAGTCCCTCCGCGCCGAAGAAGACGCCGTTGTTCGAATCAAAATTCCATCCCAGCAGGTAGGTATTGGGATGGGCTCCGCCGGTGTGAGCGGCATACACGCCAGAAACACTGATGAGATCCCCCGTCTGATAGACGGTACAGTTCAGCTCCATCCAATATCCGCCGTACCAGTCCATTTGTTCTTCCTGATACCACGCCAAATCTACCGAAGCGGCATCCGCCGCTTCACGGATCGCCTCGTCCGAATGCCAGACCGCAAAGCGGTCGTTGAAGGTCTGCACAGCGGCAAGAGCCTTCTCCTCCGGTTCATTCTGCGCCTCCGTGATCTCTGTTCCATCCTCCCGCCACGCGGACAGGTAAGGGATATGCACCGCATAATGGAGCAGCTGCGTGCCATCCTCCGCGTACAGGGTATCCGCAAACAGCGTGGTCTCCGCTTCATAGTGGATGGTTTGTTCCTGCGGCGGAGCAGGCTGTTCCAACGGAAGTTCCTGCTCGACAGGTGCCTCCGGGGGTACTTGCTCTTCCTGCGCAGGCGGCGCGGAACAGGCCGTCAACAGCAGAGAAAGCAGCAGTGCGATCAGAATTTTCATAGGGTCTCCTTTCCGGGGGCGCCTATATCAAAACAGGCCCCTCCCTCCAGACGCTGCCGCCGCGGGCGGCAGTAAGTTCCGGGTATGCCAATGCATACAGGTCCGCGGCACGGGTTTCCAGTTCCAGCAAGGTTTCAGCCTCACTGCCCAGCCGCCGGATTTGATTGGTTTTTGTCACAACAGGGATCGACGCACACTTTCGCATCTGCCCCAGCAATTCTCTGCCCCGTCCATTGGCTGAAAGCAGCCGCAGATAGGGGATCTTCTCGGGCAAAGCATGCACATCCAGCCCAAGGTAGGCCCACAGCACCATGCGGCGCAGGCGGGCATAAGCATAGCGCTTGGTCTTGGCCGCCTCCAGCACTTCCGCCACGGAGACAGCCGTGCGGCTGGCGTCATACAGACGGTTGGAAAGGCCTTCCCGTCCCTCGTCCAGTGCGGCGAAGTCCTCCCTTGTCATGCTGCGCAGGCGGGCAAGAACGGCCCGCTCACAGGTTTCGCCAAATACCGGCGCGCGACCGGCGGCCTCCTCGGCAAGGTAGGCCTCCTTCATACGCGGAGCCATCAGGCCCAGCGCCTGCTCCCGCTCTCCGCTTTGCAGCAGGGCGCGGATGGCGGATGCGGAGGGGTGCTTTCCCTCCTCCACAGCGCCGTTGTGGGCGCTACCGCTGCGGGGAATGGTCACCGGATGCATGCTGCTGCCCTGACGCAGGATGGCTTTGCAGTATTCCACACCTAAAATATTATTGGGACTTGCCAGCAGGGCGGCCTCCTCTTCTGTCAGCAAGTGTTCCACGGCGCGCTGGCGTGCGGCGGCATAGCTGTCGCCTGCGGAGAGTTCCTGCTGCAATGCCGCTTCCAGTTCGCCGGAACACAGCACGGCAGCCAGCTTCTGCAGCGCCGCGGCATCGCCGCACTCGCTGCCAAAAGCCAGATGATCCACCACACCGGTAGACTGCAGGGCCTGCACGCCGCCGTCCGCAAACCGCTCCGCGGTCGCCGCAGCCCACGGCAGGGGCAATTCCAGCACCAGATCCATACCGCTTTCCACAGCGGCTTTGGCGCGGGCATACTTCCCCACCACGGCAAATTCGCCCCGCTGGACGAAGCTGCCGCTCATCACGCCTACAAGGGCGGTATCCGCGCCCAGCAGGCGGCGAGTCTCCTCCATCAGATGGAGGTGGCCCGTATGCATAGGATCATATTCTATTATAATACCGGCCACACTCATGGATTTCCCCCTTATGCAGTAACAAAAAAATGACAGAACGGTAAAAAAGCGGTTGTAACCTTGGAAATCTCTGTTATAATTAGGTTGTAGTACTTCGTCCGCAGTGCGGACAGGCTCTTGCTTATTTTATATTAATTACGGGTCGACCGCAAGGTCTTCCTACAAAGAAGAGGAGACGATTCCAATGAACATTCTTGTTATCAACGCTGGCAGTTCTTCCCTGAAGTATCAGCTGCTGAATCCCGAGACCGGCGTTCTGCTGGCTAAGGGTCTGTGCGAGCGTATCGGCATCGACGGCAAGTTCACCTACAAGCCCCAGATCGAGGGCAAGCAGGTTCTGGATGCCATCGACGTTGCCATGCCCACTCACTCCGAGGCTATCAAGGCCGTGCTGGACGCCCTGGTTAACAAGGACAACGGCGTGATTGGCTCCATGGCCGAGATCGACGCTGTGGGTCACCGCGTGGTGCACGGCGGCGAGAAGTTCGCCAAGTCCGTCCTGATTACCGACGAGGTTATGGCCGCTATCGAGGAGTGCAACCCCCTGGCTCCTCTGCACAACCCCGCTAACCTGACAGGTATCAACGCCTGCACAGCAGTTATGGGCAAGGATGTCCCCCAGGTTGCTGTCTTCGACACAGCTT
>JAFYQM010000077.1 GCA_017547085.1 Oscillibacter sp. | reverse complement strand
TTCCTGCTGTGGCAGTGCGCTTATTCCGAGTTCTACTTTACCGACGCCCTGTGGCCAGATTTTGACGAAGCGGAGCTGGACAGGGCCATTGCAGCGTATCACGCGCGTGACAGACGGTTTGGAGGCGTGAAGAAATGAGTTCTCTGAAATCGAGAGTGTTGGTAGCAGTCATTGGTATTCCGGTGTTGGTGGCCATCGTACTGTGGGCACCGGAAACTGTCATTATGCTTGTGCTGGCACTGTTGGCCGGAATTGGCGGCGTTGAACTGCAGCAATGTGTCAGCGCGATGAAGCACAATAGACTAACGGATTTTAGCTATATCTGTGCCTTTTCCACAGTGGTGTGCGGTTATTTCGCCCCGTCGCTTGTAAAGATACTGTTTGTGCTGGCAGTCGTGATCTTCTTTGGATATGCCATCGTCAAGGGCGGCGAAGTGAAGTTTGCCCAGATCATGGCGGGAACCTTCGGTAGCTTTGCCATCGGCTATTCCTTTGCATCCTTCCTGCGGATCGAGGCTATGGGGCTGCACCGCGCATGGCTGCTGCTGCCCTTCATTCTCAGCTTTGCCTGTGACACCTTTGCCTACATCGTGGGCTGCTCCATCGGCAAGCACAAGCTGGCGCCCAAGGTCAGCCCTAAGAAAAGCGTGGAGGGTTCTATCGGCGGTTTGGCTGGCAATGTGCTGTGCGGCTGTTTGTTCCTGATGGTGATGAACCGCCTGTTCGGCACCTCCATCAGCTACGGTGCCATGGTACTTCTGGCTCTTTCCTGCGGCGTAGTGGCGCAGATCGGCGATTTGAGCTTTTCGCTCATCAAGCGGGAGTTCGGCATCAAGGACTACGGCAAGCTGTTCCTCGCCCACGGCGGCGTGCTGGACCGGTTTGACAGCGTGCTGTTTGTAGCGCCTGTTATTGAGATCATTCTGCAAATTGTGAAATAAGGGACGCGTATGACGAATACAATTTCGATACTGGGCTCCACCGGCTCCATCGGCCGCCAGACCCTCGAGGTGGCGGAGCAGATGGGCCTGCAGGTGGCGGCCCTGACCGCCCACTCCAGCGTAGACCGCATGGAGGCGCAGGTGCGGCAGTTCCGGCCCCGTTTGGCGGTTATGACCGACGAAGCTGCGGCAAAAGAGCTGGCCATCCGGCTGGCTGATACGAATACCAAGGTGCTGGGCGGCTTTGACGCCCTGTGCGAAGCGGCTACTGCTCCCGAAGCGGACACCGTGGTGACCGCAGTGGTGGGCATGGTGGGTTTGAAGCCCACCCTCGCCGCCATCGAAGAAAAGAAGCGCATCGCCCTTGCCAACAAGGAGACGCTGGTGTGCGCCGGTGAACTGGTGATGGACGCAGCGGACGCAAACGGTGCGGAGATTATTCCGGTGGACAGCGAACACTCCGCCATCTTCCAATGCGTGCAGGGCTGCGCGGACCGTCGCGAGATCAAGCGCCTGATCCTGACCTGCTCCGGCGGCCCGTTCTATGGAATGGGTTACGACGAAGTGGGAAAAATGACAAGAGCGGATGCGTTGAAGCATCCCAACTGGGCCATGGGCCCCAAGATCACCGTGGATAGCGCCACGCTGATGAACAAGGGACTGGAAGTCATCGAGGCCATGCGCCTCTATCGCCTGCCTTTGGAGCAGGTGAGCGTGGTGATCCACCGCCAGAGCATCATTCACTCTCTGGTGGAGTACCATGACGGGGCGGTGATGGCACAGCTGGGCACGCCGGATATGCGTCTGCCCATCCGTTATGCCATGACCTATCCCAACCGGGGTTATAGCCCTGCGGAGCCGCTGGATCTGCTGAAATGCCCGCCCTTGACCTTTGCCGAGCCAGACAGGGGGGTATTCTCCTGCCTGCGGATGGCCGAGGAGGCCGCCACCGAGGGCGGTACTGCCTGCGCCATTTTGAACGGCGCCAACGAGGAGGCTGTGGGGCTTTTTTTGGCAGACAAAATCGGATTCCATGACATTGCCCGTCTTGTGGCAAAGGCCCGGGCAGAAGTGCCCGTAGTACAGAGTCCCTCGCTGGAGGAGATTCTGGCGGCCGATGCAGCAGCACGGGAGGCCGTTCTGCGGTAAAACGCAATTTTCCAACGTTTTTTAGGAGTTTTAGCATGAAACCTCTCTTTATTCTGGCAGCAATTTTTGCTTTCGGCGTTCTGATTGCCGTCCATGAGCTGGGCCATTTTCTGGCCGCCAAGCTCTGCGGCGTGCGGGTCAACGAGTTTTCCATCGGAATGGGTCCCCTCATCTGGCATAAGGAAACGGAGGAGACCCAGTATTCCCTGCGCCTGTTTCCCGTGGGCGGCTTCTGCGCCATGGAGGGTGAGGACGAGGATACCGGCGATGCCCGCTCCTTTGTGCGGCAAGGCTTCTGGAAAAAGTTTCTCATTTTAGCTGCCGGATCGCTGATGAATTTCCTGACCGGTGTGGTCATCATTCTGTGCATCTTTGCCGGTGCGTCAGCCTTCAACGTGGATCGCGTGGCGGGACTTGCACCGGAATTTACCCAGACCGGAGAAAACGGCCTGATGGAGGGCGACCTCTTCTACAAGATCGATGGCTACCGCACCTATCTGGCCGGTGACGCGCAGATGTTCTTAAGCTTTGCGGATGACACCGTGGATATTGAAGTGGTGCGGGATGGACGGCATATCCTCGTGGAGAATGTGGCACGTCAGACCTGCACCGGCATGGAAGGGGAGACCTATCAGGGCTTTGGCCTGTATGTAGGCTACCACTCCGTTCCGGCTACCTTTGGCACGACGCTGCAGTATGTGGCCTATCAGTCTCTGGACTTTGTGCAGCAGGTCTGGTTCAGCCTGTCCATGCTCTTCAGCGGCGGCGCAGGCGTGTCGGATCTCACCGGTCCGGTGGGAATTGTCTCCACCATGACCGAGGTGGGTGAAGCCGCACAGGAGGCCGGTGGTATTGGGGCCGCCATGGAGAATATTTCCTATTTTGCAGCATTGCTGGCGATCAATCTGGCGGTGATGAACCTGCTGCCGCTCCCGGCGCTGGACGGTGGACGCATCTTCTTCCTGTTTGTGGATGCGGTATGCCTGCTGCTGTTTAAACGAAAAGTGCCGGAGAAGTATCAGGCCTATGTGAATACGGCTGGTTTTGTAATTTTGATGGGCTTCATGCTGTTTGTGACGTTTCAGGATGTGTTCCGGCTGTTCCGGTAAGAGGAGGATTTCCCATGACAAAGCGTTTGATGGTAGGAAAGGTACCTGTGGGCGGAGGCGCTCCGGTATCGATCCAGTCCATGTGCAATACAAAAACGGATGATGTAGCGGCGATCGTGGCCCAGATCAAGCAGCTGGAAGCAGTCGGCTGCGAGATCATCCGTGTGGCCATTCCTGACCGCGCGGCGGCGGAAGCCATTGATAAGATCAAGGAGCAGATCTCCATTCCGCTAATCTCCGACATCCACTTCAATTACCAGTACGCCCTGATGTGCGCGGAGCGGGGCATTGATGCCATCCGTATCAACCCCGGCAACATCGGCGCGGAGGAGAATGTAAAAGCTGTGGCGGATATCTGCCGCGCGAAGAACATCCCCATCCGCATCGGCGTCAACGGCGGCTCTCTGGAAAAGGAACTGCGGGCCAAATATGGCGGCGTCACGGCGGAGGCGCTGGTGGAAAGCGCCATGGGGCATGTGCGCCTTTTGAACAAGTTTGATTATGACGATATCTGCATTTCCGTGAAATGCTCGGATGTGCCGCTGACCATGCAGGCCTACACACTCTTGAGCCAGCAGACGGATTATCCCTTGCATCTGGGTGTAACCGAGGCAGGTACGCCCTCTATGGGCATGGTGAAGTCTGCCATGGGCATTGGCGGCCTGTTGTGCATGGGCATCGGAGATACCATCCGTGTCACCCTGACGGCCGATCCGGTGGAGGAGATCTACGCGGCTAAGAAGATCCTGAAAGCGGCAGGCCTGCGGAAAGAGGGCGTGAATCTCATCGCCTGCCCTACCTGCGGACGTACCTGCATCGACCTGATCCCGCTGGCGGAGGCGGTAGAGCGGCGGCTGATGGACTGCGACAAGAATATTACGGTGGCCGTGATGGGCTGCGCCGTCAACGGCCCCGGCGAAGCGTCTGCTGCCGATATCGGCATTGCCGGAGGCAGGGGAGAAGGTCTGATCTTCCGAAAGGGGGAAATCCTTTACAAGGTTTCGGAGGACAAGCTTTTGGACGCATTGATGGAAGAAATTGAGAAACTGTAAGAACGATAGAAGGATTAGCAGGGCGCACAGACTGCGCGCCCTGCTTTCTTGAGAATAACACAACGGAAGGAACGAAACATGGCAAAGAATATTCCGTTTTTTGATATGTTTGCCGAGCTGCAGCACGTTCCCGCACTGCGGCTGAAGCTGGCGGGCGCGGAACTGACCGGTGCCAGCATCGATCAGGCGGCCATGTCCATCAAACTGCAGCTGCTGACCCGTCAGGAGTTGGCAGCGGTCGATGTGCAGGCTGTGCGGGAGGCGATCTGCGGCGTTTACGGCTTTGAGAGCGTGGAGATCAACCAGACCTGCGTAGCACCCCAGCCGAAGCCCGCGCCTGTAGAATCTCACGGTGGGAGCAAGGATGCAAAGCCTGCGGGCAAGGTGATCTTCGGCAACCAGATCAAGGCAAAAAGTGTGCCCATCCGCGAACTGAACCTGAAAATGGGCAATGCCGTCGTGACCGGCAAGGTATTCGCTTTCGAGGCCCGTGAGACCCGCCGCCCCGGCATGTGGCTGGTCAGCTTCGATATCACGGACTATACCGGCTCCGTCACGGTGCTGAAATTTGCTACTGCCAAGGAGGCCGAGCAGCTGCAGGGCGGCGTGAAGTCCGGCATGTGGCTGATTGTCAAAGGTAAGGTCGAGCCTACCCGTGACGGCAAAGATATTCAGATAAACCCCTATGATGTCAATGCAACGGAACATGAGGAACGGCAGGACACCGCACCGGACAAGCGTGTGGAGCTGCATTTACATACGAAAATGTCCAACATGGATGCCCTGACTGATACCAAAGAGGTCATCAAGCAGGCCATCCGCTGGGGGCATCCAGCCATTGCCATCACCGACCATGGCGTGGCCCAGTCTTTCCCGGATGCCTGGCACGCCGCGGGGGGTAAAATTAAAATCCTTTACGGCGTAGAAGGCTATTTTGTCAACAATGTGGATGACCGCGTGGTGGTCCACGGCAAGCAGGACTGTTCCATCGACGATGAATTTGTCTGCTTCGATATCGAGACCACCGGTTTGAAGGTCGACCGTGAGGAGATCACGGAGATCGGCGCTGTGGTGGTAAAGAACGGTGAGATCACCGAGCGGTTCCAGACCTTCGTGAACCCCGGCCGCCGTCTGACACCGGAGATCATCGGTCTCACCGGAATCACCGACGCGATGCTGAAGGACGCGCCGCCTTTGAAAGATGCGCTGACGGACTTTTTGAAGTTTGTGAACGGCCGTCCGCTGGCGGCCCACAACGCGGAGTTCGATATCGGCTTTATCCGTGCGGGCTGTAAAAAAACAGGCCTGCCTTTTGATCCCACCTATGTGGACTCCCTGATTCTGGCCCAGAACCTGCTGCCCGGCCTTGGCAAGTACAAGCTGGACATCGTAGCGGAGCATCTGGACCTGCCCGCCTTCAACCATCACCGCGCCAGCGACGACGCGGCCACGGTGGCCTATATGCTGATCCCGTTCTGGAAGATGCTTCATGAGCGGGGCGTGCATACCCTGCAGGCCATCAACGCGGACATGGAGATCCTGCGTCCGCAGGGCAGCCGTACCAACCGCTTCCCCAAGCACATCATTCTGCTGGCCCGCAACAAAACAGGCCTGAAAAACCTGTATCAGATGATTTCTCTGTCCAACCTGAAATACTTCAAGCGCGTGCCCACGATCCCTAAGAGCGTGCTGAAGGAGCATCGGGAGGGCATCATTGTGGGTTCTGCCTGCGAAGCAGGCGAACTGTTTCAGGCGGTGAAGGACCACAAGGACTGGGAGGAACTCAAGCGCATAGCCGACTTTTACGACTATCTGGAGATCCAGCCCCTGTGCAACAACGCGTTCATGCTCCGCAACGGCGACGTGCAGAGCGAGGAAGACCTGAAAGAATTCAACCGCACCATCGTCCGTCTTGGCGAGGAATTGGGCAAGCCTGTCTGCGCCACCGGTGACGTTCATTTCCGTGAGCCGGAGGACGAGGTGTACCGCCACATTCTGCTGGCGTCCAAGAAGTTCCCCGACGCCAACGAGCCGCTGCCCATCTACTTCAAGACCACGCAGGAGATGCTGGAGGAGTTCAGCTATCTGGGTGAGGAAAAGGCTTATGAAGTGGTGGTGGCCAACACCCGCCTGATTGCCGATCAGATCGAGACCTTTGAGCTGCTGCCCAAGGAGCTGTTTCCGCCGCGGCTGGAGAACTCTGAGGAGGATCTGAACCGTCTGGTGTGGGAAAAGACCCACCGCTTGTACGGCAAGAATCCTCCTCAGCTGATTGTAGACCGCCTGAATATTGAGCTGGGCGGCATTTTGGGCAAGTACGACGTGGTTTACATGTCCGCCCAGAAATTGGTGCAGAGGAGCCTTGAAAACGGCTATCTGGTGGGCTCCCGTGGCTCCGTGGGTTCGTCCCTGGTTGCCTATATGTCGGGCATCACGGAGGTCAACGCCCTGCCGCCCCATTACCGCTGTCCCAACCCCGACTGTCTCCACAATGAGTTTATTCTGGACGGCAGCTACGGCTGCGGCGCGGATATGCCGGACAAGGTATGTCCCGTGTGCGGAACGAAATACGTCAAGGACGGCTTTGACATTCCCTTTGAGACCTTCCTCGGCTTCGGCGGCGGTAAGGTGCCCGATATTGACCTGAACTTCTCCGGTGAATACCAGGCTCGAGCGCACCGTCACGCCATTGAGATGTTCGGTGAGACACAGGTGTTCCGCGCCGGTACGGTGGGTACGCTGGCGGACAAGACGGCCTACGGCTTTGTGCTGAAGTATCTGGAGGAGAACGGCATGGAGGTCGGTGCGGCGGAGAAAAACCGCCTGACGCAGGGCTGCGTCGGCGTGCGCCGTACCACAGGCCAGCACCCCGGCGGTCTGGTGGTCGTGCCGGACGATAAGAGCGTGGAGGATTTCTGTCCCGTGCAGCATCCCGCGGATGACGATGGTTCCGACACCATCACTACCCATTTTGAATATCACTCCATGGAAGACAACCTGCTGAAGCTGGATATGCTGGGACACGATGACCCCACCATGGTGCGTATGATGCAGGACCTGACCGGCGTGGATCCTCAGACGATCCCCCTGGACGATCCGGACACCATGTCCATTTTTGTGTCCAGTAAGGTGCTGGGCTATGAGAACGACGAGATTCTCGGCCCCACCGGTGCCGTGGCCATCCCTGAGTTCAATACCCGCTTCACCCGCCAGATGCTGATGGACACCCTGCCTAAGGACTTCAACACGCTGGTGCGTCTTTCCGGTTTCTCCCACGGTACGGACGTGTGGCTGGGCAACGCCAAGGATCTGATTCTAGAGCAGGGGGTGCCCGTTACCTCTACGGTGGGCTGCCGTGATGACATCATGCTGTATCTGATCTCCATGGGCGTGGACGCGAAAATGAGTTTCAAGATCATGGAGTCTGTCCGTAAGGGCAAGGTGAAGAAGGGCGGCTTCGAGCCGGGGTGGCGGGAAGCCATGGAGGAGCACAATGTGCCGGAGTGGTACATTGAGTCTCTGGCCAAGATCGGCTATCTGTTCCCCAAGGCCCATGCTGTGGCCTACGTTATGATGGCGTTCCGCATCGCATGGTTCAAGGTACACCGCCCGCTGGCGTTCTATGCTACCTACTTCTCCGTCCGTGCTAAGGCCTTTGACGCGGAATTCTGCTGCGCCGGCATCGACGCGGTGAAGCGGAAGATCCGGGAGATCGAGAACAACAAGGACGCCACTGCGGTGGAGCAGTCCATGCTGACCACGCTGGAAGTGTGCTATGAGTTCTATCTTCGCGGCTTCCACTTCGACACCATCAGCATCTACGAGTCCGACGCCACCAAGTTCAAGATCACGGAAAACGGCCTGCTGCCGCCGTTCGTGTCGGTGCATGGACTGGGTGAGTCGGCAGCGCTGGACACGGTGGAGAAGCGCAAAGGGAAGGAATTCATCTCCATTGAAGAGTTCTCCATGTGCTGCAACAAACTGTCCAAGACCCATATTGAGCAGCTGAAGGCGCTGGGCGCCTTTGCGGGCATGGCGGATACCAGTCAGATGACGTTGTTCTGATGCGGAATATCTAAATATTCAATTTTTGTGATATTTGCAACTGCTTAAAAGCCTCCGTTTCGGTATGATGGTTCCATAACAGGAAATCATATCAATCGAAACGGAGGGTTTTTATATGTTGCATGAAAAAGTACGCGAACTACTGAACGATCAGATCAATCAGGAATTCTACTCTGCCTACCTATATCTGGATTTTTCCAATTACTATGAGCGCATCGGACTGGACGGTTTTGCCAACTGGTACCGCGTGCAGGCGCAGGAAGAGCGCGACCACGCCATGCTGTTCTACGATTACCTGCAGAACAACGATGAGTTGGTGGAGTTTTCTGCCATTGCCAAACCCGATAAGGTGTTCACCGACAATATGGGGCCCCTGAAGGCTGCACTGGAGCATGAGCAGTATGTCACCGCCCTGATTGATGCCATTTATGCCGAGGCCTATGAGGCGCGCGATTTCCGCACCATGGAGTTTTTGAACTGGTTTGTGAAGGAGCAGGGTGAGGAGGAGACTAACGCCCGTGACCTGATCACGAAGATGGAGCTGTTTGGCAATGACCCAAAGAGCCTGTATATGCTCAACAGCGAGCTGCTGGCCCGGGTCTATACCGCGCCCTCTCTGGTGCTGTAAGTCTACAACAAATCCTGAACCCCGCTGCGGACGTATTGTCCGTGGCGGGGTTTTTCTGTCTGATGACCTGCAAAGAACCGGAGCCTCTGTCAAAGGCGGAGGCTCCGGTAGAGATCAGGAGTGCTTTTTCATATGCGCTTCAAGCTTCATTTGGCGGCGGTTCTTAATGTGATCGGGCATGGGCTGGATGTCGCCGGCCTTGGTGAGGGCATGTCTGGTAAGCATAGGACCAAAGAGTTCATAGATCAGGACGGAGAACAAAATGATATTGCGGATCAGGTCGCCTTCCGGACCCAACTGACGAGCGGTAAGGCACATGCCCAGCGCCACACCGGCCTGAGGTAGAAGTGTGATGCCCAGATATTTACAGACCTGAGGAGGACAGTGCATCCAACGAGTGCTGAGATACGCACCGGCACATTTGCCCAGGGAGCGGAACAGAATATACACCACGCCGATCCCCACGATGGCGAGGTCGGTAAAGACGGACAGCTCCAGTTCCGCACCGCTGATGACAAAGAACAGGGCAAACAGGGGAGAGGTCCAGCGGTCGGACTTTTCCATCAGATCGGCAGACAAGGGGCAGAGGTTGCAGAAGGTGGTGCCCAGCATCATGCATACCAACAGGGAGGAAAACGAAACGTGGACGGGACCGATGTGGAACTCCAGCATGGACAGGGAGACGGTGAGGAATACAAAGCCGATGGTAAGGTTCAGGCGGTTGGTATTGGAATGGAACAGCGTTTCCAGCAGGGTCAGAACCGCGCCCAGAATTGCGCCCAGCAGGAGGGAGGCCACAATCTCTACCAGTGGTGTGACCAGAATGGACACGATGTCGGTGACACCGCTGGTGATGGTGCGGGCGATGCCGAAGGAAACGGCAAAGACGATCAGGCCCACGGCGTCATCCAGCGCCACAACAGGCAACAGTAGGTTGGTGAGGGGACCCTTGGCTTTATACTGGCGAACGACCATCAACGTTGCGGCAGGGGCGGTTGCGGTGGCAATGGCACCTAAGGTGATGGCCTGCGCGGGGGTGAGCTTATCCGGCGCAAAGACGTGAAGCGCCAGCAGGGCGATATCGACGAACAATGTGGCGGTCAGTGCCTGCACGATGCCGATCACCACTGCCTGACGGCCGGTATGCTTCAATTCGGAAAGGCGGAATTCATTGCCGATGGAAAAGGCAATAAAGCCCAGTGCCACTTCGGAGATCAGGGACAGGGAGGCAACGGCCTCCGACGAGGTAAAGCCAAGTCCGCTGACGCCTAATGCGCCCAAACAATAGGGACCGACCAGAACGCCGGCCAGCAGATAAGCGGTCACGTCCGGCATTTTGAATGGCTTCAGCAGACGGGTCATCAAAAGACCGGCCAGCAGAGCAATGGATACAGACAACAGGGTATGCATGTTATTTCTTCCTCTCCAGTGGAATGTTTGGAAACACAGTATAAACCCGAAAGAGGAAAAATACAAAATAAGAAACGGTGAAAAATGTGTAAAAAATCATAAATTTTTTGTGCAGAATTACAAGAAATGGAAACGGGCCGCATCCGAAACGATGCGGCCCGCTGGGATGGTACTTTATTTTTTCAGTTTTGCGTTGCATTTGGAGAGGAAACGCTCGTTGTTGATAATGGCGCGGGTGTGGGTGCCCTGACCGATCAGACCGGTCTCGTCCCAGGCCCGTACCGCAAAGTCCACCATCTTGCCGTTCTCAGACACGGCGGTGATCTCGGCCTCCACCATAACCTTCATACCAACAGGGGTGGGAGCCTCGTGGGAGACGTTGATCTGCGTGCCAACGCTGCCCTTGTCCTCCTCGATAAAATTCTGCAGGAGGGTCAGCGCCGCGTTTTCCATCATGGCGATCATATAAGGGGTGCCGAAGACGGGCAGAGCGCCGGAGCCTACCGTGGCGGCGGTCAGTTCCTCGGTGACTGTCTGTTCCAGACGGCATTTGGTGCCAAGTAAGATCATGGTCAATTCCTCCAATCAAATATTTCAGGGAAAAGCGGCGCCTTTTGGCGCCGCTTTGTGTCAGATACCAAGCTCTGTCCAGAGCCTGTTGTAGAGGGCGCGGGTCTCGTAGGGAAGAACCACATACATCTGGCAGCGCTCCAGCGTTTCCGCGGGAGCTGCGATAATGTCATAGGTCTCCTGATCCAGTTCCTCTTCGTACAACTCCTCGTAGTAGGCGGGGTACTGCTCCAATGCCTCACGGTTGGGAGAGGCGTACCAGATATAGTCCATGTTGGCAAGGTTTGCCTCCGTGGAGGCGATGAAGTTGATCCATGCCTCGGCCTCTTCCTTGTGGGGAGCGTCCTTCAGCACGCACATGGCGTCCACGAACCAGTTGGAGCCTTCCTCAGGGATCACAAAGGCGAGGTCCTCGTTGTTGTCCAGCATGGTGAGGAAGTCACCTGCGTAATAGGCGCCGATGGCGGCGTTGCCGCCTTCCATCTTGCCGTAGATCTCGTCCATGACAAAGGACTGGTACACGCCGCGGCCCTTGGCGTCAGCCAGCAGTTCCTTGGCCTCGCGGAGCTGGGCCTCGTCTGTGGTGTTTAGGTCATAGCCCAGATACAGCAGGGCGGTAGCCAGCGCGTCACGGGAGTTGCGGAACATCAGCACGTTGCCTGCGTATTCGTCGCTGAACATGACCTCCCAGCTGGTGACAGGCTTGTCCACCATGGCGGTATTGTAGATGATGCCCACGGTGCCCCAGGTGTAGGGAACGGTGTATTTGTTCTCCGGATCGTAGGGCAGGTTCTTAAAGCGTTCGTCAATGAGGGAGAAGTTGGGGATGTTGTTGTAGTCCAGCTCTTCCAGCATGTCCTCTTCAATGAGCTGAGAGATCATATAGTCGGAGGGAACCACCACATCGTAGTCACCGGCACCGCTCTTAAGCAGGGAGTATAGGGCCTCGTTGCTTTCAGCGGTCTGGTAGTTGACCATGATACCCGTTTCTTCCTCGAACTGCTCAATCAGGCTCTCATCGATATACTCGCCCCAAGAACACACATTGACCACCGGTTTGCCGGCGTTACGGCCGGCCACCACGATGGCAACAACGATCAGAGCCGCCACAGCGCCGCCGCCCAGAATGGTGGGCAGGGAACTGTTGCTGCGGTTCTTTTTGGAGTAGCGGGCTGCCTCCGCGGCAGTTGCCGTGGGCATTTTGCGGCGGCGCTCTTCCAGCTGTTCCTGTCGGGCTTCCCGCACATTGGTGATGACCAGAAGCAGCAGCACGGTAACAAACAGCAGCGTGGAAATGGCGTTGATCTCCGGCGTGACACGCTTTTTGGTCATGCCGTAGATGGTCATGGCCAGCGTGGAGGAAGAGGAGCCTGCGGTGAAGTAACTGATGATGAAGTCATCCACGCTCATGGTGAAGGCCGTCAGCGCGCCGGAGACGATACCGGGCTTGATCTCGGGAAGAATGACCTTCCAGAAAGCCTGCGTCCAGGTGCAGCCAAGGTCCATGGCGGCGTCCACCAGATTTTTGTCCAGTTGGCGCAGTTTGGGACTGACGGAAAGGATGACATAGGGGATGTTGAAACTGATGTGGGCGATCAGCAGTGTGCCGAAGCCCAGTGTCAGACGCTCGGGGAGGTGGAACAGGGTTTGGATGCTGTTGATCCATTCCGCAAAATTGCTCCACAGGCCGAAGAAAGCCACAAAGAACAGGCACATGGCAACGCCGGTAACGATATCGGCGTTCATCATGGGGATGTTATTGACTGTGGTCAGCAGGTTGCGTCTGCGGCGGCGCAGGTTGTAAAAGCCGATGGCGGCAAAGGTACCTGCCACGGTGGCAATGATGGTGGCCAGCAGCGATACCAGCAGCGTGGTGTAGACGCTGCGCATGATGAGCCGGTCGTTGAACAACTCGCGGTACCAGTGCAGGGAGAAGCCTTCCCAGACCACATTACTGTTGCCTTCATTGAAGGAGAAGACGATCAGCAGGAGAATGGGGGCATACAGGAAGAAGAACACCAGCGCCGTAAAGGCCCGGTTGAAGGTGGAATTTCTCTTTTTCACAGCATCACCGCCTGTTCCTCGCCCTCACCGAAGCGGTTCATAACCACCATGCACACCACAACGATGACCATCATCACGAGGGAAATGGCTGCGCCCAGCTGGGGATTGTAGGCGCCGCCAAGGAACTGCTGTTCAATGAGGTCGCCCAGCAGCAGCTCGGTGCCGCCGCCCAGCATTTTGGAAATGGCAAAGGTGGAGACGGAAGGGACGAAAACCATGGTAATGCCGGAGAGAATGCCGGGGAAGCTGAGGGGAAGGATGACCCGGCGGAATACGTTGAAACTGTTGGCGCCCAGATCCCGTGCTGCCTCGATCAGGGAGTGATCCAGCTTGATGATGACGGAATAGATGGGCAGGATCATAAAGGGCAGGTAGTTATACACCATGCCCAGCAC
>JAFYQM010000076.1 GCA_017547085.1 Oscillibacter sp. | reverse complement strand
TGGAACCAGACTATCTATTCCTACGATTTCTATCGCGTCTCGATCCATCTTTCCGCGTTCCAGCATTTTCATCACCCTATTCCATTTTACTCCATAAATACGAAAAAGTCTGCATTTAGCAGACTTTTTCGACAGGCTGACAGGGAACATCCGGAGGATGTTCCCTGTTTCTTCTGTTGGACATTTTTCAATTTTTGTGATAAAATATGATAAATTCCCGCCGCAGGCACCGCTTTGCGGCAAGGAGGTACTATGCAGATTTCTGACCTGCTGCAAAACAAACTCGTTGTCAACTCTCTGGCCGCATGGGCCGCGGCGCAAATTATCAAAACCATCATTTACGCCATCGCCCACAAGGAACTGGACTGGGAGCGCCTGTTTGGTGATGGTGGTATGCCCAGCGGACATTCCGCCACCGTGACGGCGCTGGCCGTCACCGCTGCTGTAGAATACGGCCTGTCCTCCGGCATTTTTGCGGTGGCTGCCATTCTCGCCATTGTGGTCATGCACGACGCCATGGGCGTCCGGCTGGAGGCAGGCAAGCATGCCAAGGCGCTAAATGCCCTGATGGATCTGGTCAGCAGCGACCTTTCCCCGGACGATAAGCTGAAAGAGCTGCTGGGCCACACGCCGCTGCAGGTCTGCTTCGGTGCGCTTTTGGGTCTTGTGGTCGCACTGGTTCTTTAACATTAACTATGAAGGAAAGGGATTCCGTATGGCATCCCTTTCCTTTTATTGGGGGCGTACAGCCGCCTTTTGCTGATACCCTCGCAAAAAGATCCCCGTATCGAACTCGATACGGGGATCTTCCGGTTTTACAGTTGATTACTTCTGCAGGGGATCGGGCCGTCTCACATAGTTGGGATTTGCCACGGGAATCTTGCCCTTTTCTGCAAAGAACTCGGCGATGTCGTCCAGTTCCACGGCTTCCCAAGCCTCTCTGGTAGGCCAGCCGGTCGCCAGATCCCAGTTGTAGGCCTGATAGTACAGATCTACGAAATCGTTCCATTCGTCCCAGGTGACGGTCTGACCCCACGGATCTTCGTAGGTCATCCACGGATAGACCTCGGCGACTTCCATATCACGGATTCTGCCATGGTCACGCATCAGAATGGCTCTTTCGAGGAGCTTGCCTCTGTCAGCAATGTGGTCAATCTCTTCTTTGGTCATATCCACGCCCATCGCTGCCTTGATGAAGTCAATTTCCAGATTGGGTCTGCCGGGATCGGGATCCTTGTACTCGCAGAGGACGAGGGTGTCTTTCATCTCGCTTCGGCGGTTGTTTTGGATCGTTGCTTGGATCAACAGCGGGGAGTGGCAGGGATCGTCCTTGTATGTGAGATAGTTCTCATAGCTGTCATGGGAGTGGCCACCGCCAGCTTCGTCGCGGGCACCGATCATGTTCACCAGGTTCATGGAGGCCCAGATGTTCTTTTCACAGCCCTGGAAGCCTCTGCCCTGCCAGTGAGAGGGTTCGCCCCAGCTTGCTTCCCAGCTGACGGGGGTCAGGCGCTCTTCGCCGTCGCGGGTGAAGATGCCGTGACGGAGGGTATCGCCGTACTTTTCCTTGCCCAGAGCGCGGATCATTCTGCCCACGCCCTCTGCCAGCAGATCGCCCATGGGGCCCTGACGGTAAACCATGCAGTCCAGAATGTACTTTGCCCACTGGGGATCTTCAAAGTCGATGGGGCGACCGAAGTCCACCTTGCCGTCATCGAAGAGGCCTTCCTCCTGGCACTGATAGATCCAGGTGAACAGCCAGAAACCGATGTCCCACTTATCCAGACCGTACTCATTGCAGCACCAGTTAATCATGGTGCCGAAGTTGAAGTCCGGACCCCACATATTCAGCAGGTTGCCATCGTACTGCTGGGTATACTTATCCAGCAGGGGATCCTCGGGATCTGCGACCTGGGGGAACATCCACTTGTAGTTGCCGGGTTTGTTCTGTCTCGGGAAATCGATATAGGCGCCGAAGGCAAAGAAGTTGTCGGCACGCATGATGCAGATCTGCTCGTCCAGACACTTACCAACCATGGAGACCTTGCCGCCATTGGGATCCAGCGGATTCTTCACACCCATTCTGGTGATCATGCAGCGGTGGTTGCAGGCGGGATTGCAGGCGTTGAACACCTGGCGGTACGGCTCGGCCGGGCCGGAGAATTCCAGGAAGTCGATACTGTTGAGCACCTCGCCGGTTTCAGGAACGCCCTTCGGGGGATTGTCCTCCCAAGCATGGATCTTCAAGACTGCGTCGACATCGGCAGGAGCGATGGTGCCGGTGCCTCTGGCAACGACTGCCTTCAGGTTCTTATAGCCCCACACAGCACCGAAACCGGGCTTTGCAAATGCGCTGTCGGCATGGGTGACAATGGAGGCATGGCGGCAGCAGTTTTCGCCTGCAGGGCCGATGACCAGAGAAGAGGACTGTCTGCCGTATTTTTCAAACAGCTTCTCCTGCGTTGCCTGCACATAGGCGCCCTTCAGCTCGCTTGCGTCCTCAAAGGAGACCTTGTCATCATCGATCACAATGTAAGTCAGGGAATCAGCCTTACCGGTGATCATAAAGCCGTCGTAGCCCGCCCATTTCAGCACGGTGCCAAAGTAGCCGCCGCAGGAGGAATGGGTATACTGTTCCGGAATGTTCTTGGCGGAAATACCCGTCATCACAGCACGGCCGGAATAGGGAAGGCCGGTACCGGACATAGGACCGTTCATATAAATGAGGGTATTTTCTGCGGAAAGAGCGGGCACGTTGCCGTCCTTTACCTCATCCCAGTACAGGCGGTTTGCCAGAGCACGGCCACCAATATAGTCACCCGCGTACTTTTCGGTGGGGATGATGGAGGTGGTTTTGGTGGTCAGGTCGATCTTCAGGATCTTACCCGCATAACAGGAGGGCAGCTTGTCGAACAGTTTCTTCTTCGCCATTACTTTGCACCTCCTAAAGTCTTGGGATCATAGGGCAGGGGATCAGATGCAAGGCCGAGGCACACAACGGGGCACTCCTTGATACACTGGGGGCCACCCTCACGGGTGCGGCACAGGTCGCACTTGTGAGCCTTCTTATTCTTCTTGTCCATGGTAATACGGGAAGGAGTGAGCTTGCACTTCTTGGCGCACAGACCGCAGCCGATGCACTCTTCCTCATTGATGTAGACGATGCCGTTCTCATCCACACACATGGCTTTATCCTTCTTGGGACAGGCCTCGTAGCAGGGATGATCTTCGCAGTGCTCGCAGGCATAGACCTTGTGCTTCAGCTGGTCCAGCCGCCCCAGCTCCACCTTGATGCCGCCGTGGCAGGGGCCGGTCACGCCGTCGTGGACGAGGGCGCAGAACAGCTCACAGCTGGAGCAGCCGATGCAGTGGCTATACTCATCGGGATACTGAACAATATGATCGTGTTTCATGAATGTACCTCCATCTCCTTTACCTGTATTTCATCTTGTGATATTTCCGCATACCGCCGGAAATCAAAGAATACCGCGTTTTGCTCTCATACGCCGTCAGGTTTGTGCTTTTCTTCGCGCCTGAAAAACACCATGTATATCATGGCGGGGCCAGCCCCTCACTCAAGCGGTTTTTTAACTATTTCACAAATAGATTCCACAAAATATGCGCAGAAATGGGTATTTTGTGGACGAATTATATCATAAAAGTTTTTTTCGCGTCAACGCGCGCCCAAAAGTGCAGTCGTTTTTTCATGGTTTTGTTGATTTTTCATGCTTTTTTCAGGCCGCAAAATAGCGGTTGCAGTTGTGTAAGAAACTGCTCCGCGGAATGCCGTACGTCCCACACGAACGGACAGCCCCCTCCCATTGTGCATCGCCCCCCAAGGTCCTGCCTTCATAGCCAATCTCTTCCAAAATTCGCCCTTTCATTTCTACATTTGGACGTTGACTTTTGAAAGTGCGGAGATATAATGAAACTAAGTAAATAGTTTCCGAGCCGTGGAGCCTAAGGCGAACGCTATGGTTTGCGGCCGAATCTTTCGGGGTTCTTAGAGTTATGCTGGAAACGGCATGGCTTTCCGTATTTGAGAAGGAGACAGTTCTATGTAAGGTGGACTTGCCAGATTCATTGGCATGCCCGTTCATTTGTCGTACAGCAGACCGTCTTGTTTTCAAGGCAGTCTGCTTTTTTCTTTTATAAAAGAAATGCCGCGGTCAACGCTTGGTAATACATCCGCCCCGGCATTCCCGAAAAATTGATCGGAGAAGACTACACAATGAAACATAAAAGAACGCTCGCACTCACGCTATTTCTTGTCCTTTCCATGAGTTTATGCGCCTGCGGGGCAAAAGAAGACGCCCCTGTTGAGCAGGAAATCGAAAAGACCGAACTGATCGTGTTTGCCGCCGCGTCTATGACCGAGACACTCACCGAACTGGGCAACGCCTATATGACCGAAAACGAAAACGTTGCCATCGTGTTCAATTTCGACTCCTCCGGCACGCTGAAGAAGCAGATTGAAGAAGGTGCTGATGTTGATATTTTTATCTCTGCCGGTCAGAAGCAGATGAACCAGCTGGACATCAATGCCGATCCCGCGATCAACACCGATGGTCTGGACTTCGTTCTGGAGGGCACCCGCTTTAACATTCTGGAAAACAAGGTGGCTCTGGCGGTTCCCGAAGGCAACCCCACCGGCATCAACTCCTATGGCGATCTGATCGCAGGTCTGAAGGAGGGCTCCATCATGCTGGCCATGGGCAACAGCGATGTGCCTGTCGGTCAGTACACGCAGAAGCTCCTGAAGTATTTCGAACTGGTTGAGGAAGACCTGGCCTCTGCCGGCGTCATTACCTACGGCTCCAACGTGAAGGAGGTCGCCACGCAGGTTTCCGAGGCCGTGGTAGACTGCGGCATCATCTATCAGACGGATGCCTTCTCCGCCGATCTCACCGTTGTCGACACCGCCACTGCCGAAATGTGCGGCCAGGTCATCTATCCGGCCGCTGTGATGAACGGCTCCAAAAACGTTGAGACTGCACAGGCATTTCTGGAATATCTCACCACCGCCGAGGCCGACGCTGTGTTTGAAACTGTCGGCTTTACCCCCGTTGCATAATTTACCTTTATGAAGAGGGCGGGGCCTCTGCCCCGCCCGATCTCCACCGCAAAGGAAGTGAACTTCATGGACTGGTTCCCTCTCATCAACTCCCTGCGGATCGCAGCGATCAGCACCTTCATCATCTTCTTCGCAGGCATTTTTGCAGCCTATTATATTGCCAAGGCGCCCCGCGTGATCAAGGGCATTCTGGATGTGGTCCTGACTCTCCCGCTGGTCCTGCCGCCCACAGTGGTGGGCTATCTGCTGCTGCGCGTTCTTGGTCCCAAGCGGCTGATCGGCGCATGGTTCCTGTCCGTGTTTGAGCTGAAACTGACCATGACCTGGTGGTCGGCTGTCTTCGCCACCGTTGTAGTGATCTTCCCCCTCATGTACCGCACAGCCCGCGGCGCATTTGAGTCTTTTGACGAGACCCTTGCCTACTCCGCCCAAACATTGGGCCTTTCCAACACCTACATTTTCTGGCGCATCCGTATGCCCTACTGCAAGCAGGGCATTTTAGCGGGCACGGTACTGGCCTTTGCCCGTGCTTTAGGTGAATACGGTGCCACCAGCATGATTGCGGGCTATACCCCCGGCCGTACCGCCACCATCTCCACCACCGTGTATCAGTTGTGGCGCACCAATGATGATGTACGGGCCTTCCAATGGGTCATGGTGAATCTGGCGATTTCCTTCGTAGTACTTCTGGCAGTGAATCTGCTGGAAAAGCGCCATGCCGCCAAATAAACAAGGAGGCCCTGTATGTCTGTCTATGTAGATATTGAAAAACGTCTGGGGTCCTTCTTTCTGAAGGTCCGCTTGGAAGCGGAAAACGAAACGATGGCACTCCTTGGCGCCTCCGGCTGCGGCAAAAGCATGACACTGAAGTGCATTGCCGGTATCGAAAAACCGGACCGCGGCTGCATCGTGGTGGATGGCGTCACTTTATTTGATTCGGAAAACCACATCGACCTTCCGCCGCAAGAACGGCGCGTGGGTCTGATGTTTCAAAATTATGCCCTGTTCCCCAACATGACCGTGCTGCAAAACATTCGCGCCGGAGCAAGCCGGGAGAAGAACCGTACCGTGCGGGAGGCCAAAGTCCGGCAGGTCATGGACCGGTTCGAGTTGGCAGAACTGGCAGGCCACTACCCCGCACAGCTTTCCGGCGGACAGCAGCAGCGGGTGGCACTGGCGAGGATCCTTGTATCTGATCCCCGGCTTTTGCTGCTGGATGAGCCCTTTTCTGCGCTGGACAGCCACCTCCGCTTTCGTCTGGAGCAGGATGTACGCAAGGTGCTCCGCTCCTTTGAGGGAACGACCCTTCTGGTCTCCCATGACCGCGACGAGGTATTCCGCATGGCGGACAGCGTGGTGGTGATGAACCACGGCAGCGTGGATGTGTGCGGTCGGAAGAAAGAGGTCTTTGCCCACCCCAAAACCAAAGCCGCCGCCATACTCACCGGATGCAAAAACATCTCCCCGCTGAAGCCTTGCGGAGACAATACCGCCATTGCATTGGACTGGGGCATCAAGCTGACCACCGCGGAGCCCATCGGACACGCGACCCATCTGGGTATCCGGATGCATGACATCTGCCACGGCGCAGGCGAAAACAGCGTTTCTTGCCGTGTTGTGGAAGAACTTGAAAACCCATTTTCCTACACGGTCATGCTCTGTCCCAAAGAGGCAGACTGCAAGGTGCCGATCGGCTGGGAACTCGATAAAGAAACATGGCACACCCTGCGGGCAGAGGAACTTCTCATCCATCTGCCGCCGCAGGCCATCGTGCTGTTGGAGGACAAATGATATGCTGTACCATCCTGATTACATCACCGCGCGGGAGATCCTTCTGGACGCGGCAGCCCCGGTAGAAACCGAACGACTGGATTTGACTCAAAGCGGCGGCCGCATTCTGGCACAGGACCTGATCGCCGCGGAAAACATTCCCGCCTTTGACCGCTCCCCCTATGACGGATACGCATTCCGCGCCGCGGATACCATGACGGCTACGCGTGAGCAGCCTGTGATGCTCCGCGTTCTGGAGGAGATCCCTGCCGGAGCCGTCCCTACCCTTCCGGTCACGGAGGGGACGGCGTCCAAAATCCTGACCGGAGCCCCGATCCCGGAGGGCACGGATGCGGTGATCAAATTTGAAGACACCGTCTTTACGGCTGATACCGTCACCCTGTCTTCTCCCGCAAAAAGCGGGCAGAACATCGTGCGCGCCGGTGAAGATGTTCGGAAAGGACAGCTGCTGGCCCGTCGTGGAGACATCATCGATCCCGGTCTGGCGGGAACGCTGGCCTCTCAGGGCATTGCCGCGCCCACCGTCTACCGCAGGCCCAAAGTTGGCATTCTGTCCACGGGCAGCGAACTGGTGGAAGCCAGCGATCCTCTCGGCCCCGGAAAAATCTACAACGCCAACCGGCACACGCTGGAAACCGCGCTGAACCGGATGGGCTATGACTGCATCTACTTGGGCACGGCAGGCGACTGCGTGGAGGACATCTGCGCCTTGATCCGGCACGGCCTCGCGGAATGCGATGTGATCGTTTCCACCGGCGGCGTGTCCGTGGGAAACTACGATTTGACTCCGGTAGCTATGGAGCGCTCCGGTATCACGCTGCTGTTTCGGGGCGTGGACATGAAGCCGGGCATGGCCTGCGCTTACGGAAGCTGCGGCGGCAAGCTAATTTGTGCCCTTTCCGGAAACCCGGCCTCGGCCCTCATCAACTTTTATGCCGTGGCGCTTCCCGCTCTGCGGAAAATCGCAGGATACCGCGATCCGGTTCCTCAGCCCATCCAAGTGACCCTTGCCGATCGTTTCGGCAAAAAGAGCCCCAAGCTCCGTTTTTTGCGGGGCACGCTGGTGCTGCGTGACGGCACCGTCCGCATGACGCTTCCCGCCGATCAGGGCAATGTGATCCTGAGCAGCACCATCGGGTGCAATGTGATGGCCATCGTTCCCGCAGGAAGCGGCCCCGTGGAGGCAGGCACCGTATTGGAGGGATTGTTATTATGAAGAAAATCAACGTAAGAGACTCTGTCGGCGCGGAACTGTGCCACGACATCACCGCCATGCGGGACGGCTTCAAGGGCGCCGCCTTTAAGCGGGGACATATCATCACGGAAGCAGACATTCCCGCCCTGCTGGACATCGGGAAGCAGACCATCTTCGTGTGGGAAGAACACGCAGGCGAGATTCACGAGGACGATGCGGCCCGGCGCATGGCCGCCATGGCTCCCGTGAAAAACGCTCATTACACCGAGCCGTCCGAGGGAAAGGTGCTGCTGTTTGCGGACGAGCGCGGCCTGTTCCGTGTAAACCGCCCGCTCCTGCAGAAGATCAACTCCATCGGAGACATCACCATTTCTACGATTCCCGACCACTACCCTGTGGAGGCCGGTGCCCGCCTTGCATCCATGCGCATCGTGCCGCTGGTCACCAAGGAGGAGCAGATCATCGAGGCGGAAACCCTCTGCAAGAAGGAGCCTCTGCTGGATCTGCGCCCCTACCGGAACAAAAAAGTCGGCGTGATCATCACCGGCTCGGAAGTCTACCACGGCCGGATTCAGGATAAATTTGAGCCGGTCGTCCGCAAGAAGATGGCCCACTACCCCTCTGAGATTGTCGGCATCACCATCTGCGATGACGATCTCGACATGATCGTGGCGGCGGCCAAGATCCATCTGGCAAACGGTGCGGATCTGCTGATCTTCACCGGCGGCATGTCTGTGGACCCCGATGATCTGACACCCTCCGCCATCCGCGCACTGGGCGCGGAGATCATCAGCCACGGCGTCCCCGCACAGCCCGGCAACATGACGTTGGTAGCATATCTGGAGGATGTGGCCATTCTCGGCGTGCCCGGCGCCGCCATCAGTCTCCCCACCACCATGTTTGATGTGCTGCTGCCTCAGGTCTTCACCGGAGATAAGCTTACGAAGCAGGATCTGATCCATCTGGGCGACAGCGGCCTGTGCCAGATGTGCAAGGCCTGCCACTGGCCCAACTGCACCTTCGGAAGGTATTGATATGAAAGACATATTCGGAAGAGAAATCTATTATCTGCGCCTGTCTGTGACGGAGCGCTGCAACCTGCGCTGCAGGTACTGCATGCCGGAGGACGGCATCTGCAAAAAAGATCATGAAGAGATGCTCACCGAGGACGAGATGATTCTGGCTGTGGAGGCCGCCGCGTCGCTGGGCTTTCGCAAGCTGCGCATCACAGGCGGAGAGCCGCTGGTCAAAAAGAACATCCTCTCCATCTGTTCCCGTGCCTCTGCCGTGGAGGGCATCGAAGAAGTCTGCCTGACCACCAACGGCATCCTGCTCCCGCAGATGGCAAGACAGCTGCGCGAGGCAGGCGTTCACCGGGTCAATATCAGCCTCGACACGCTCAGCCGTGAAAAATACGCCCATATCACCCGCCGCGACAATTTGGAAGCTGCGCTGGCAGGCATCGAAAGCGCCATTGACGCAGGCTTTTCCCGCATCAAGATCAACACCGTCCTAATCGGCGGCTTCAACGATGATGAAATTCAGGAACTGGCTGCACTGACCGTCCGGTACCCCGTGGATGTCCGCTTCATCGAGTTGATGCCCATGGGCGATCACGGGGAATTCGGCCAGAATGCCATGATTCCCTGTGACGAAGTTCTTACCCGGCTGCCGGAACTGGAGCCGGTCAGAGCCGACGGCGGCGTGGCAAGGCTCTTCCGCCTGCCGGATGCACAGGGAAACATCGGCCTGATCAGTCCGGTGAGCAGCCATTTCTGCGCCGAATGCAATCGCATCCGCCTGACGGCTGACGGAAAACTGAAGCCCTGCCTGCATTCCTCCGAGGAATTTTCCATCAAGGGTCTGGACTTTGACGGCATGATCCGCCAGTTTGAAAGCGCCATCCGGAGCAAGCCCGTCTGCCACGAGGAGCTCTCCGCCCAAAAACGCAGCGGCGCCGGACGGAACATGAATCGGATCGGAGGATAAGTATGAACGGTATTCCGGTTCTGGCCTTTGCCGCCTATTCCGGCACAGGCAAAACAACGCTGGTGGAAAAGCTGGTTCGGAGCTTGAAAGCACAGGGCCTGCGTGTGGCGGTGATCAAGCACGACGGCCACGATTTTGAGATCGACCACGAGGGAAAGGATTCGTGGCGGTTTGCACAGGCAGGCGCAGACATAACGGTCATTGCCTCCTCCGGCAAAATGGCCCTTGTGGAACAGCGCCCCCTTTCCCTGCCGCAGATCGCCGCACTGATTCATGATGTGGATCTGATCTTAGTGGAGGGCTATAAGCAGGAGCCCCTCACCCAGATCGGCATTTGCCGGAAAGCCACCGGAAAAGGCTTTACGGCAGACCTCAGCCGCTACATCGCGGTTGTGACGGACACAGATACAGAGGTCCCCGATATCCCCCGCTTTGGATTTGACGATATTCAGGAATTGACGGAGTTTATTATGAAAAACATGGATGATTTTACCCATTTCAATGAACAGGGCCGAGCCAAGATGGTGGATGTGGGGAGCAAGCCCCCCACCCGCCGCACGGCAGTCGCGGGAGCCCGTGTATTTGTCTCCCATGAGACATTCGACCTGATCCGCAGCGGCGGCATGAAAAAGGGCGATGTTTTGACGGTGGCGCAGATCGCCGGCGTCATGGGTGCAAAGCGCACACCGGACCTCATTCCCATGTGCCATCCGGTGCAGATCAGCGGCATTGACCTCTCCCTCTCTCTGGACGAAGCACGCTGCTGCGTGGAGATTCAGGCCACCGTATCCTGCGACGGACGCACCGGCGTGGAAATGGAGGCCCTGACGGCCGCATCCACCGCGGCACTGACGGTCTATGACATGTGCAAGGCCGTGCAGAAGGATATTTTGATCTCCGACATTCGCCTGCTGGAAAAAACCGGCGGCATTCACGGAGATTTTCACAGAGAGGAGCGGCAGGCATGACGTACACGGCAGCGGTCATCACCATCAGCGATAAAGGCTCCCGCGGCGAGCGGGTGGATACCAGCGGCCCCGCCCTCTGCACAATTCTGAAAGAAGCAGGCTGGCAGGTGGATTACACCGCCATCATCCCTGACGAATTGGAGCAGATCAAAGCCGAACTGATAAAGTGCGCCGACGAAAAGGCCATCAACCTTGTCCTGACCACCGGCGGCACCGGATTTTCCCCGAGAGACGTAACTCCGGAGGCAACCCTTGCCGTTGTGGAGCGGGAAACGAGAGGCATTCCGGAGGCCATGCGGGCGGAAAGCATGAAGGTCACCCCGCGGGGCTGTTTGTCCAGAGCCGCCGCGGGTATTCGGGGCAGAACGCTCATCGTCAACCTTCCCGGCAGCGAAAAAGCCGCGAAGGAAAATCTGCTGGCAGTCCTTGATTCCGTGGAGCACGGCATTGACATGCTGCTCTCCAGCGGTTCCGCCGACTGCGCGCAGGATGCGCACCACCATCACCACCATCACAAAACGCCTCCTTCCATGGAGGCGTGGCTGAAGGAGGCGAAAGCACACCCCAGCGCCCCCAAGATCGGCATGTATCTGACCCACAACGGCATTGTGCGGGAAACCGCCAAGGCCGCCGTGCGAAACGGCGAGGAGAACACAAAACCCGTGACGGGCATGCTGTTTTCCTATGACGCTGAAAAGGTGGAGGCCGTGATTGCGGACACCTACCGCATGGACGGAATCTACTACATCAAAACCTGGCTGAATGAAGGCGAACTGAAGGTCGGCGACGACATCATGTACGTCCTCATCGGCGGCGACATCCGCCCCCATGTGGTCGACGCGCTGCAGTATCTGGTGGGCCGCATCAAAAACGAGTGTGTTTCGGAGATGGAATTGCATTGATGCCGGATTCCCCCGTGTCCCAAAAATAAAAAGTAAGGCTCCCGTCATACCATGTCCCAAAACGACGTTGTCGTTTTGGGACATGCTTAAATGATTTGCAAAAATGCGACAAACTTGTTGTTGCATTTTTAGATGCCATTTGCCAGTATATAGAAGAAGCTTCCCGGTTTGTAGACAAGCCGTCTGCTAACCGGGAAGTAATTATAAGTATCATGATCCTGAGAGGAGTGCTGATATATGAAAAAGATTTTGCGTTTCATCATTACCGCGGCTATAACTACTATGCTTATGGCACCCATTGCTTCGGCCGCCTACAAGGATGTTCCGGCTGAAAGTCCGCTGGCTGGCGAGGTACATAAAGCAACAGAATATGGCCTCATGAACGGGTATAACGAAAGCACATTTGGATATCAGGACTCCATGACCCGCGCCCAGTTTGTAACAGTGCTTGATAGAATGATGGGGTGGAGTCCCAGCACGAGTGGAGCCAGAGTTTCTATGTGGTTTATCCCAGAGGCAATGAACGTGCCAGAGACATTGTCCGAAGTATATCTTGGTGCGATTGAGCAGGCGCAATTACGGGATGTTGTGAGCAGTACAGCCGCATTTCGCCCAAGTGATCCTATCACCCGCGGTGAAATGGCCGAGATGTTGGTTCGTGCGCTGGGATTGAAGAGTGCGGCAGAATCCCTCAATTCTTCTCAGATGCCTTTTTCTGATGCCTACTCCATTTTACATGGACAGGTCCCCTTTACAGATTTGCAGCAGGGCAATGAAGGGTATATTACTGTCGCCTATACAATCGGTATGACGAACGGAACTTCTGCGACGACATTCAGTCCAGAACGCACGGCCACTCGCGGACAGGCTGCCGCTATGCTGGTACGTATTTATGAGAAACTGCATCAGAAGGTGGATGAAGTGCATGGCTTCTACGCCATCTCTTCCTATAACCAGCTGAGTCTGGCTGAAGAAATGGATACCGTTAGTGCGGGTTGGAGCCGCATGACGTGGGACGGTGAAACGGCTTCGCTGTCCACCACCAGTGCAAATGGGAACGAGTATTTTGTGCCGAACGGATATGGTGCGGTTACAAAGCGTCTTGATGGCAAACTGCATTTGAGCGTGTTTATGGATGGAGAGAGTGTAAAATCTCTGCTGGCTTCCGAAGAAGGGAGATCTCAGGCGGTGGAACAGATCATCCATGAACTGACGGTTAACTATCGTTCCATTGGCGAAAATCCGTATGATGGCGTTACCATTGACTTTGAGGGCCTGCGTGGAGCGCAGAAACGGGATTTTGTCAGTTTCCTTTCCAGCTTAAAATTGGAGCTGGACGAGATTGGAAAGAAACTGTATGTCTGTGTGTCTCCGGTTCTGTCCACAGGGTATTACGGCGCCAATTATTATGATGGATACGATTACGCAGCGATTGGCAAGCTGGCTGACAAAGTTATCCTCATGGCTTACGACTATGAGGCGAAGGATATGAGCCAATTCGTCGGCACAAACTACTATTATAAAACGGTCGCAACCACCCCAATCAGCGAAGTGTATCTGGGACTCCGCGCAATTACGGCGCAGATGGATCCATCCAAAGTGCTGCTTGGCTTCAGTTGCAGAAGCGTTGGCTGGCAGATCGACAATGGAGGAAAGCTGGTGTCTGGAACACCGGCCTATCCCAATACGGAAACAGTGGCTAAACGACTGGCGCAGGCAGATACGGAAATCGGTTGGTCTAATGAGTACCAGCAGCCCTATGCGATTTACCAAACAGAGGATGGAAACAGGTACTTCCTGTGGTATCAGGACGATGCCAGCATTCAGATTTCCATGAATACGGCAAAGTTGCTGGGTGTTACGGGCACATCTGTCTGGCGTCTGGGAACCATTCCGCAAGGAGACTGGAACTGGAATATTGTATCCTAATAATTACAGCAGTAGACCTCCCAATAGAATAAAAGCGTCAAATATTGCATGAATGAGGAATTTGTTATAGCCCAAAGAAACGGGCAAAAAATAAGCAATATTGAGACGCCATTTCGCTATCAGACAACTGGACGGGCTTAACCCGTCCAGTTCAAGAATTTGCTGTGCAAATTGCTTGACACGCTTTGCGTGAATATTCATGGTCGGCATGACAAAGGGACGCCTTGCGGCGTCCCTTTTTTATGCGTCTTTATGAAATTACTTCTGGCTTTCAGCAACTGCAACAGCGCAAGCCACGGTCATACCGACCATGGGGTTGTTGCCTGCGCCCAGGAAGCCCATCATTTCCACGTGTGCGGGCACGGAAGAGGAACCGGCGAACTGAGCGTCGCCGTGCATACGGCCCATGGTGTCGGTCATGCCGTAGGAAGCGGGGCCGGCAGCCATGTTGTCGGGATGCAGGGTACGGCCGGTGCCGCCGCCGGATGCGACGGAGAAGTACTTCTTGCCCTGCTCAATGCACTCTTTCTTGTAAGTGCCGGCGACAGGATGCTGGAAGCGGGTGGGGTTGGTGGAGTTGCCGGTGATGGACACGTCCACTCCCTCCAGATGCATGATGGCCACGCCCTCGCGGACGTCATCAGCACCGTAGCAACGGACGTTTGCACGCTCGCCCTCGGAGTAAGCGGTCTCCTTGACCACATTGACCTTACCGGAGGCATAGTCAAACTGGGTCTGGACATAGGTGAAGCCGTTGATGCGGCTGATGATCTGAGCGGCGTCCTTGCCGAGGCCGTTCAGAATGACGCGCAGGGGCTCCTTGCGGGCCTTGTTGGCGTTCTTGACGATACCGATGGCACCCTCGGCGGCAGCGAAGGACTCGTGGCCAGCCAGGAAGGCGAAGCACTTGGTCTCGTCGCGCAGCAGCATAGCGCCCAGATTGCCGTGGCCCAGACCAACCTTGCGGTCCTCAGCGACGGAGCCGTCGATGCAGAAGGCCTGCAGGCCGATACCGATGGCCTCAGCAGCCTCAGCAGCGGTCTTGACGCCCTTCTTCAGGGCAATGGCAGCGCCCACACAGTAGGCCCATGCGGCGTTCTCGAAGGCGATGGGCTGGATGCCCTTAACGATTTCATAGGGGTCGAAGCCTGCGGCCTTGCACAGCTCGCGGGTCTCTTCGACGCTGGAAATTCCGTACTGAGCCAGGACGGAATTGATCTTCTCAATTCTTCTTTCGTAGCTTTCAAACAGAGCCATGTTCAATTCCTCCTCTCAATTACTCGTGACGGGGGTCGATGTACTTGGCAGCGGCATCCCACTGGCCGTAGTGGCCCTTGGCCTTCTCCAGTGCCACGTTGGCATCCTCGCCCTTCTTGATGAAGTCCATCATCTTGCCCAGGTGAACAAACTCATAGCCGATGACCTCGTCATTGGCGTTCAGCGCCATGCGGGTGCAGTAACCTTCGGCCATTTCCAGATAGCGGGGACCCTTGTCCTTGGTGGCGAACATAGTGCCGACCTGAGAGCGCAGGCCCTTGCCCAGATCCTCCAGAGAGGCGCCAATGGGCAGACCACCCTCGGAGAAAGCGGTCTGGGTACGGCCATAGACGATCTGCAGGAACAGCTCGCGCATAGCGGTGTTGATGGCATCGCACACCAGGTCGGTGTTCAGAGCCTCCAGCAGGGTCTTGCCCACCAGAATCTCGGAAGCCATAGCAGCAGAGTGCGTCATGCCGGAGCAGCCCAGAGTCTCCACCAGAGCCTCCTCAATGATGCCGTCCTTCACGTTCAGGGTCAGCTTGCAGGCGCCCTGCTGGGGAGCACACCAGCCCACACCGTGGGTCAGACCAGAGATGTCCTTAATTTCCTTTACCTGCACCCACTTACCCTCTTCGGGAATGGGGGCGGGACCATGATATGCGCCCTTGGCGACGGGACACATATGCTGCACTTCGGTAGAATAGATCATATTCGTGCATTCCTTTCTCATATGAAATCCCCGAAAGTGGTACTTTTTGTCACTTTCGAGGTGATTTACCGAATGTATTATATCGGTAAACGTTTAACCTGTCAAGGGATTTCCCTGCATTCCAAACATCTCTATAAACCTGCACCGGTTTCCACACAAAAGCAGCTTTTTGCAGGGGAACCCAGCAGCCTCCCTTGCGAAGTTTTTGCATTTCCTGTAAAATCATAGTATCCTTTTATAAAGCTCTTTCTGCTTTGAACAGGAGGCCATCTTGCAAACGAAAAACTACATCCCGCCCAAAGGCGGAAAACGACTGGCCGGCCGCAGCGGTCTGCTGCTTCTGCCTGTCATATTGGTTCTGGCGGCTGTGCTGCTGTTCTTCCTTGCGCGAGGCCGTGACACCGAACCAGAGCCTGTGCCGCCCCCTGCGGAAGAAGTTGTCCCGCCGCAGACGGAGCAGCCTTCCGCGCCGCCGGAACCGGAACCTGAACCAGAACCGGAGCCGGAACCCACAAAGGCCGAATTGCTGCTGGAGAACATGACGCTGGCGGAAAAGGTCTATCAGATGTTTATGGTGTTTCCCTCGGCTATCACCGGCGTATCTCCCGTAACTGCCGCCGGAGAGGCCACAGAAAAAGGACTGGAAACTTATCCGGTGGGAGGTCTGATCTATGACCGGAGCAACCTTGTCTCGCAGGAACAGGTCCGCGCCATGCTGGCCGACACCCAAAGTTACAGCAAAATCCCCCTGCTGCTCACCTGCGATGAGGAAGGCGGCCGCGTGAACCGGCTCATGGGTACTATCGGCACCACATGGGTGGGCCCCATGCTGAACTATCGGGAGGAAGGGCCATCCCGCGCGGCAGAAAATGCGAAGACGATTGCGGAGGACCTGCTGGCCTGTGGCTTCAATATGGATCTGGCTCCGGTGGCAGATGTTTGGTCCAATCCCAGCAACACCGTCATCGGCGACCGTGCATACAGCACTGATTTTGAGGAAGCCGCCCAACTGGTTGCCGCTGCCGTGGAAGGCTTCCACGCAGGTGGAGCCGCCTGCACCCTGAAGCATTTCCCCGGCCACGGCGACACCTCCGCCGACAGCCATTACGGCTCCGTCTATGTTTACAAAACGCTGGAGGAGCTTCGTGCCGCAGAATTTCTTCCCTTTATCTCCGGCATCGGCGCCGAAGCTGACGCCGTGATGATGGGGCACCTAATCGTGGAGGACATCGACACAGAGCCCGCCCCGTTCTCCTACAAAATTGTGACGGAGCTGCTGCGGCAGGAGCTGGGTTTTGACGGCGTGATTATCACCGACAGCCTGCAGATGCAGGCCATGACCGACCACTACGGCAGCGGTGAGATCGCGGTGAAGGCCGTCAAAGCAGGCGTAGACCTGCTGCTGTGTCCTGCCGATCTGGAGGCCGCTGCCATGGCTCTGCTGGATGCCGTGGCGCACGGCGAATTGACCGAGGCGGAGATCGACCAGCATGTGTTGCGCATCCTGACACTGAAAGAAACCCGCGGGATCCTGTGATTTGCAAAAAAGGGCCCTTCCGCAGTGCGGAAGGGCCCTTTTTATGTCGCTTACAGCACCTGCATCAGGTTGAATGCCAGAATCAGGCCAGAGAACACGATAGAAACCGTGGAGCACAGCTTGATCAGGATGTTCAGGGAGGGGCCGGAGGTGTCCTTGAACGGGTCGCCCACGGTATCGCCCACAACTGCCGCCTTGTGGCAGGAGGAACCCTTGCCGCCGTGGTGGCCGGATTCGATATACTTCTTGGCGTTATCCCATGCGCCGCCAGCGTTGGACATAAACACAGCCATAGCAAAACCGGTAACAGACACGCCGCCCAACAGGCCAACCACACCGATGGGGCCCAGAATGAGGCCGGTAGCAATGGGAACAATGATAGCCAGAACAGCGGGAGCGACCATTTCTTTCAGAGCGCCCTTGGTACACAGAGCCACGCAGGATGCGTAGTCGGGGTCAGCCTTGAAGTCCATGATGCCGGGGATCTCACGGAACTGACGGCGAACTTCCACAACGATGGACTGAGCTGCCTTCTGCACAGCGCTCATGGTGAAGGCGGAGAACACGAAGGTCAGCATAGCACCGACAAACAGGCCCACCAGCATCAGGGGATTGGTCAGGGACAGATCCAGCACTTCCTCCGTGTTGCTCTGAACGATGTCAACATAGGAAACCAGCAGAGCCAGAGCAGTCAGAGATGCGGAACCGATAGCAAAGCCCTTGCCGGTAGCGGCAGTGGTGTTGCCCAGAGAGTCCAGCGCGTCGGTGCGCTCGCGGACGGTCTCGGGCAGGCCGCTCATCTCGGCGATGCCGCCGGCGTTGTCGGCCACGGGGCCGTAAGCGTCGGTAGCCAGGGTGATGCCCAGGGTGGACAGCATGCCCACGGCGGCGATGCCGAT
>JAFYQM010000075.1 GCA_017547085.1 Oscillibacter sp. | reverse complement strand
TTGCTGCCATGAACCTCAAAAAACTGGCAAAATGGAAATGGAAGAGCACACATCCTAGCTTACTTGAGTTGATCTTTTCCACCATAATGATGAAATTCCCGGTTGCTGCTTGATGCGCAACCGGGTTTCTCGACAGACTGACGCCCTGACGAAAGTCAGGGCGTGTTTATTATTTCATCAGTTCACACACCAGATCGGTGTAGCCGGAGGGATCCTCCAGCGGCAGACCTGCGATCAGCAGGGCCTGATTGTAGAGCAGGGCGGCGTACTTTCTCGCCTTTTCAGGGTCTTCCGTCACGGCGGTCTCCAGTGCGCGGAAAGCGGCGTGGTCGGCGTTCAGCTCCAGAATCCGCTGGGCCTTGAAGGCGGAGCCGCCTTCCATGGACTGGAAGTACTTCTCCATCTCAAAGCTGAGGCCCTCGCCTGCGGTGAGGCAGACGGGATGGGATTTCAGGCGGGCAGAGGCCTTAACGGCGGCTACCTTGTCCCCCAGCGTTTCCTTCACGAAATCAAAGGCGGCCTTGTGGGCGTCGGCGGTTTCCTCGGCACGTTTGGCGTCGCCCTCTTCCAGTTCCTGATCCAACACGGAGCGGAACTCCTTACCCTGCCAGTTCTGGACGGACTGGGCGGCAAATTCATCCCACTCGTCGGTGAAATAGAGGATTTCGGTGCCAGATTCCTTCAGCAGCTCCGTCTGTGGCAGGTTGTCGATCTTCTCCACGGTCTCGCCGGAGGCGAAGTAAATATACTTCTGATCCTCCTTCATGCGGGAGACATACTCGTCCAGCGTCACCAGCTTCTTTTCCGTGGAGGACCAGAACAGCAGCAGATCCTGCAGCTGCTCCTTGTGGGCGCCGTAATCGCTGACGGTGCCGTACTTCAGCTGGCGGCCGAAGTTCTGCCAGAAGGTCTCGTAGGCGGCGCGGTCGTCCTTCAGCATTTTAGTGAGGTCGGCCTTGATCTTTTTCTCCAGATTGGCGGCAATGACCTTCAGCTGACGGTCATGCTGCAGCAGCTCACGGGAGATGTTCAGGGAGAGGTCGGGGGAGTCCACCACACCGCGGACGAAGCGGAAATGCTCCGGCAGCAGGTCGCCGCACTTGTCCATAATCAGCACGCCGCTGGAATACAGCTGCAGACCCGGCTCGAACTCGCGGGTGTAGTAGTTGAAGGGGGTGGCGCCGGGGACGAACAGCAGCGCCTTGTAAGTGACGGCACCCTCGGCGGACACCACGATGGTGCGCTGGGGATCGGTGTAATCGCGGAACTTGTCGCGGTAGAACTTGTTGTATTCCTCCGGCTTCACGCTGGACTTGCGGCGCTGCCAGATGGGTACCATGGAGTTGAGGGTCTCCACTTCCGTGTAGGTCTCGTATTCCGGCGCGGCGTCTTCGGGCAGGCCTTCCTTCTTGCGGGTCTTGCTGACCTCCATGCGGATGGGGAAGCGGACATAGTCGGAGTATTTGCGCACCAGCTCCTGAATTTTCCAGGAATCCAGGAATTCGCTGTACTTCTCCTCATCGGTGTCGGGCTTTACATGCATGATGATATCGGTACCCACCGTGTCTTTTTCGCACTCGATGATGGAGTAGCCGTCCGCGCCGGAGGACTGCCACATATAAGCGGTTTCACTGCCGAACTTTTTGGTGACCACCGTAATGTGGTCGGCTACCATAAAGGCGGAGTAGAAGCCCACGCCGAACTGGCCGATTACATCCGTGTTTTTGGCGTCCTCGCCCACTTCCTGCTTGAAGCGGTAGGAACCGGAGGAGGCGATCACGCCCAGATTGTTTTCCAAATCGGCCTTGTCCATGCCGATGCCGTTGTCGGACACGGTGATCAGACGGGCGGCTTTGTCGACAGTGAGGTCAATTTTGAAGTCCTTGCGCTTCATGCCCACGGTTTCGTCCGTCAGTGCCTGATAGCACAGCTTGTCGCAGGCGTCGCTGGCGTTGGAGATGATCTCCCGCAGGAAGATCTCCTTGTGGGTGTAGATGGAGTTGATCATCAGATCAAGCAGTCGCTTGGATTCCGCTTTGAATTGTTTCTTGGCCATGGTAATTGTTTGCACTTCCTTTTTATGTTTTCAACAATAAGTAAATATAACACAGTACGCTGTGGAAAGAAATGACCTTTTTGTAAATTTGCCCGAAAAATGGTTGCCTGCGGAAAACTTTGCGAGTACAATAAAGGGCAGTTCAAAGCCAAACGGCAGAAAAGGAGTCATCATATGGGCTTTTTCCGGAATCTTCGAAATGCATTTGCACGGTTTATGTATGGCCGTAACGGCATGGATCAGCTGAACCGGGCGCTGGTGTATGTATATCTTGCGATCTGGGGACTGCAGATCCTGATTTCGAGACTGAAGATCCCGTTCCTGAATGTGCTGTGCAGTCTGGCGTTCTATGCTGTGATGTTCCTGATCTTCTTCCGCATGTTCTCCAAGAACCTATATAAGCGGCGGGCGGAGAACCAGAAGTGGGTGAATTGGGCATGGAAGCTGAAGAGCAATCATGCCGGAGCCAAGGCCCGTCATGCGGATAAGGAACATAAGTATTTTACCTGTAAGGCCTGCAAAACGATCTGCCGTGTGCCTGTTGGAAAAGGGAAAATCATCATCACCTGCCCCAAATGCGGTGCAAAGATTGAGGCAAGAACCTGATTGGTTGCGAGTGATATGGAGAAATTGTTGAATCTCAGCTGTGAGTTGGGAAGGCAGCTGATGCGCAACGGCGCCGAGATCTGCCGCGTGGAAGAGAGTGTGGAGCGGCTGCTGGCGGCCTACGGTTGTTCGGATTCCGAGGTATTTGCGATTCCGTCCTGCGTCATCATAAACATCCGTACGGAGGAACGGAACTATACCAAATCCGTGCGGATCCGAACCGGAGCCATTCATCTGGACCGGCTGCGTAAGCTGAATGCGCTGTGCCGAGAGATCTGTGCCGATCCACCCGCTGTGGAGGAGGCGGAAAAGCGGCTGCGGGAGATTCTTGCAAGCCCGGTTTATCCTGCTTGGGTGGATTATCTGGCCCACGGAGTCGTGGCATTCTTTTTTACGTTGTTCTGGGGTGGTTGCCTGCCGGATGCGGTTGTGGCGTTTTTCTGCGGCTTGATTGTAAAACGAACGGTTGGGTTTATGCACAGCGTGCAAGCCAATGGCTTTTTCACGAACCTGGTGGCGGCGATGTTTGCAACGGTTCTTCCGGTCATCCTACAGATGATAGGAGGCATTACCCATGTGGATAAGATCATCATCGGTACGATCATGCTGCTGGTGCCGGGACTGGCCATTACCAACATGATGCGTGATATGCTGGCGGGAGACTACCTGACGGCTGTGGTCCGTTTGACCGAGGTGATGATCGTGGCGCTGGGCATCACCATCGGCGTGGCGATGGCATTGATGGCGGTGCCGTGGCTGTTTGCTGTGGTTGGTATAGGATGAAGGGAGGATGAAGCATGAAAGAGATCATTCTCCCCTGCCTGTATGCCTTTGCAGGGTGTGCGGCATTTTCCTTTGTATTTCAGCTGCGCCAATGGCGTCATATTCTATGTGCCTCGCTTTGCGGCGCGGTTGGCTGGCTGGTCTACCTGTTGCTGGCGGAAAGCAGCAGCGTGCTTAGAGGGCTGCTTGCAACCATCGTGGTTGCGTTGTTGTCGGAATTGTTTGCCCGGATTTTCAAAACACCGGCCACCGTGTTTCTGCTGATCGGAATCATTCCCCTGGTGCCTGGTGGAGGAATCTACTACACACTGGAGGCGCTGATTGGAGGCAATATCAGCCTGTTTGTGCAAAAGGGGCTGGAAACCGTGGCCTTTGCCGGCTCCATTGCTGTGGGATGCTCGCTGGTGGCATCCGTGGCCCGGATTATCATCAAACAAAAGAAACCTGCTTCGTAATTGCAATAAACGACCCCGGAGAACAAAAGTTCTCCGGGGTCGTTTTACTTGCTCTTTAAAAAGAATCAGCCCTCGCAGACGGGAACGATCCAGCCCTTGGTGTCCTCGATTTTGCCCCACTGGATGCCGGTGAGGGTATCGTACAGCTTCTGGGTAACATCGCCAATCTTGCCATCGTTGATGAAGACCTTGTCGCCCTTCCAGTCCAGCTCCTTGACGGGGGAGATGACAGCGGCGGTACCGGTGCCGAAGACTTCTTCCAGAGTGCCGTCCTTGCCGGCCTTCATGATGTCTTCGATGGACAGCTTGCCCTCAATGACCTCATAACCCCAGTCACGCAGTACTTCGATGATGGAGCGGCGGGTGACGCCGGGCAGAACGGTGCCGGTGCAGGCGGCGGTGTAGACCTTGCCGGCGATCTTGAACATGATGTTCATGGCGCCGACTTCCTCCACGTACTTCTTCTCAATGCCGTCCAGCCACAGAACCTGAGCAAAGCCCAGCTGTGCAGCCTTCTCGCCGGCCTTCAGAGAAGCGGCGTAGTTGCCGCCGCACTTGGCGTAACCGGTCAGGCCGGGAGCGGCACGGATGTACTCGTCTTCCACATAGATGCGGACGGGGTTGATGCCCTCGGCATAGTAAGCGCCGGAGGGGAAGCAGATGATGCAGAAGGTGTAGTTGTGGCTGGCGTGAACGCCCATGCCCACGTCGGTGGCGATGACGAAGGGACGGATGTACAGAGAGGAACCGTCAGTATGAGGGACCCAATCCTTTTCCACTTCCACCAGAGCCTTACAGGCCTGCACGAAGTCCTCCACGGGGATAGTGGGGATGCACATACGCTCGGAAGAATCAGCGAAGCGCTGGCCGTTGCAGTCGGGGCGGAACAGCTGGATCTTGTTGTCAGCGGTGCGGTAGGCCTTCAGACCTTCAAACAGCTCCTGTGCATAGTGGAACACCACGCAGGCGGGATCCAGCTGGAAGGGAGCATAGGGAACGATACGGGGATCGTGCCAGCCCTGCTCCACAGAATAGTCCATCAGGAACATGTGGTCAGAGGAGATCTTGCCGAAGCCCAGCTTGGTCTCGTCGGTGGGTTTAGCCTTAGGGGCAGTGGTTTTGGTGATCTTGATATCCAGCATTTGAAACTCTCCTTGTCAAAATAAATGATAAAAAGACAAAACTTCCGCGCAATTCCGCACGCGGGCGAAACAGGCGAAAGTCGAACAGCCGTGGCGTGTCCCGTGACTGCACGGCTGACAGATTCGCCAATCTTACATTCAGTTATACGCTTTTAAAGTGCTGAAGTCAAGGTAAATCGCTGCGAAAGGGAGCGCTAAATCGCAAAGCGAGCCGGTGACGGGCACCGGCTCGCTGCACAGGAAAGGAAAATTATCCGATGCAGGCCATTCCGCGGTGGAAGGCCTCGATATTCAGCGGGATAAATTTTGCCTTGGCGCCGGCAAACATCTCCTGAATCATGGTTTCGATGGTCTCGGGCTTCACGGCGCCAGTAGCGGCCACATAGGCGCCCAGCATGACCATGTTAGCAACCTTTTCATTGCCGATCTCCAGCGCGATGGTATTGCAGGGAATGTAATAGGCGGTCAGATCGTCCCGATGGATCTTCTCAGAAATGACGTTGCTGTTGACGAACACGGTGCCGCCGGGCAGAACGCCGGATTCAAACTTGGCGAGAGAAGGCTCGTTCAGGGCAATCAGCTCCGTGGAGGTGTTGAACACCGGAGAGCCAATGGGCTCATCGGAGAGTACAACGGAGCAGTTGGCCGTGCCGCCGCGCATTTCAGGACCGTAGGAGGGAGCCCAGGTGACATAGAGACCCTCGGTCATGCCGGCCTCTGCCAGATTCTTGCCGATGGCCAGAGCGCCCTGACCGCCGAAACCGGAAATGATGATGGATTTCTTCATCTTATTTCACCTCCGCACTGATGTCCTTAATGACTCCGAGGGGATAGTAGGCAGCCATCTCATTCTTCAGCCACTCGTTGGCCTTGAGAGGCGTCATGCCCCAGTTGGTGGGACAGGTGGACAGGACTTCCACAAAGGTGAAGCCCTCGTTCCGCATCTGCTTTTCAAAGGCCTTCTTGATGGCGCGCTTTGCCTTGTTCAGGTTGGCCATGTCGGTAACGCAGACGCGCTCGGCGTAAACGCAGCCGTCCAGCGTGGCCAGCATTTCGGAAACGCGGATGGGCATACCGGCCTGTTCCACGGTACGTCCGGTGGGGCAGGTAGAGGCCTTCTGGCCGATCAGGGTAGTGGGGGCCATCTGGCCGCCGGTCATGCCATAAATGGCGTTGTTGATGAAGATAGTGGTGAACTTCTCACCGCGCATGGCGGCGTGGACGATCTCGCCGGCACCAATGGAGGCCAGGTCGCCGTCGCCCTGATAGGTGAACACGGCCTGATTGGGGTGGGTGCGCTTGATGCCGGTTGCGACGGCGGGAGCGCGGCCGTGGGCAGCCTCCTGCATGTCGCAGGAGAAATACTTGAACGCGAACACGGAGCAGCCGACGGGGCAGACGCCAATGGCTTCATCCAGCAGACCCAGCTCTACGAGGGATTCTGCTACCAGCTTGTGAATGATGCCGTGATGGCAGCCGGGGCAGTAGTGCATTTCGACATCGGTCAAGCCTTTGCTCTTCTCATACACGATTGCCATATCACTGCACCTCCTTCAAAGTGTTCTTTACAGCTTCCACCATTTCTTCCACGGTGGGGATCACGCCGCCTGCGCGGCCCAGGAAGGAAATGGGCTTCTGGCCTTCCACGCCCAGACGGATGTCGTCGATCATCTGGCCGGTGGAGCTCATCTCCACGTCGAGAATGGCCTTCACATGGTCCTTGCCGGCCAGCTCGTGCAGTGCCTTTTCGGGGAAGGGCCACAGGGTGATGGGGCGGAACAGGCCGACCTTGATGCCCTCGCTGCGCAGGACCTCGATGGCGGTCAGAGCAATTCTGGCGGGGGTGCCGTAAGCGGTGATGACGATCTCAGCATCGTCGCAGCGGATCTCTTCCCAGCGGACCTCGTTCTTCTCCATCTCAGCAAACTTTCGGCTGAGATTCTGGTTATGTACGTCACACAGCTCCGGCTCAATGTAAAGGGAGTTCAGGGTGTTGTGCTCGGCGCGGCCCTTGCGGCCGGTGGTGGCCCAGCTGTCCTTGGAGGGCAGGTTCCGCTTGGGGATCTCGCGCCACTCGATGGGCTCCATCATCTGGCCGATCATGCCGTCCATGACCACCATGACGGGGTTGCGGTACTGGTCGGCAATGTCAAAGGCCTCCTGCACATAGTCCACGGCCTCCTGAATGTTGGCAGGAGAGAGGACAACGGTGCGGTAGTCGCCATTGCCGCCACCGCGGGTGGCCTGATAGTAGTCGCTCTGGCCGGGCTGGATGGTACCGAGGCCGGGACCGCCGCGCATGCAGTTGACGATGACGGCGGGGATCTCAGAGCCGATCAGATAGGAAATGCCCTCCTGCTTGAGGCTGATGCCGGGGGAGGAGGAAGAGGTCATGGCGCGCATGCCGCAGCCGGCGGCGCCGTAAACCATGTTGATGGCGGCCAGCTCAGACTCGGCCTGCACGAAAATGCGTCCATGCTTGGGCATGTGCGCGGACATGTATTCGGGGACTTCGCTCTGGGGGGTGATGGGATAACCGAAGTAGCAGTCACAGCCGGCGCGGATCGCAGCCTCTGCGATGGCTTCGTTACCTTTCCAAAGTTCTTTTGCCATGGTTGACGACCTCCTTTTCTCAGAATTTTTCCACGGTGATGACGGAATCAGGGCACATCTTTGCGCAGCTGGCGCAGCCGATGCACAGCTCCATCTCCTTCACCGTTGCGGGATGATAGCCTTTGCGGTTTACAACGCTTTCGTCCATCACAACGATGTGCTTGGGACACACAGTGGTGCACAGTTCGCACCCTTTGCAGCGGTCGGTGTTGAAAGTGACTCTTGCAGACATAATGGTGTGATCCTCCTTCCAGTGGTTATTCCCACGGTTTTTTCATTTTGATCGTGATCGGAAACACAGGTTCCGGCAAATCAGACAGGTGTTCGGCCAGCGGCTCCACGGCTACATGGCACAATACGGGGATTCCGGTCTCACCGCTGACGGCGGCGGCCAAAGCAGCGCCCTTGCGAATTTCCTCTTCGGTAGTTTCACCGCAGAGGTGAGTGTTGTTCACCAGACCGGTGCAGGTGAGGCCGGTCACGGCCTCGATGCTGCGCAGATAGGCAATGGCGGTTTCGGGCGTGCGGACTTCCGGCCGGTTGGCGTTGACCACATAGATCAGCTGGTAGTCCTCCTGCGTGATGCGGGGGCGGAACCGGGCCAGAACCCGGGCGCCTACGGGGTCGCCGCCAATATCTAAAACACCGCGCAGGTCCTGATTCTCCAAAATGGTAAGGAGTTCTGCGGGCAGGGCCGGTACGTCAGCATTGGCGCAGCTCTGGGAAGAAGAGATCAGCCGGATGCCGGCACGCTCCAGCAGGTCGCGCCGTTCGCGGGAGCGGAAGTAGGGATTGACGATATCTAAGTCCGCCAGCATGACCTGCTCACCCTCTGCGGCCAGCGCCAAAGCCAGATTCACGGAAAATTCCGTTTTTCCGGTGCCGTAATGGCCGGTAATGATGGAGATGCGGCGGGAGAAAACTGTTGCGGCAGACATGGGAAACACCACCTTGCGTTGTATTATGTTTATGGCATTGTCTAACGTCATTTTACAATTTGGCGTGTATGATGTCAATGCTTGATTTTCCATGAAAAAACAATTATACTGAAAACGAAAATCATTCCTGCGCGGCAAGGGAGGAATATGGTGGAGGAGAAGCGGGTCAAGCTGTCGGAAAAGACATCGGATATCCTATATGAGATGATCGTGGACGAAAAGAAGTACCTGCCGGGCAGCAAGCTGCCCAACGAGCTGGAGCTGAGTCAGGAACTGGAAGTCAGCCGCACCACCCTGCGGGAGGCAATTTCGTTTCTGGTGGCGCAGAATGTGCTGGAGATCCGGCGCGGCAAGGGCACCTATGTGGCGGAGACACTGCCGGATTCCGGAATGGATTTGACATCGCTGGCGGGGATCCGGTCCCGCGGACGGGCAAGGGATCTCTTTGAAATGCGGTTGATTTTTGAACCCGCCACGGTGGCACTGGCCTGCGAACGGGCCAGCGATGAGGAATTGCAGCAGATCCAAAAAAAGGCAGAGCAGATGGAGCGGATTGCCGCGGAAGGCGGTGACTGGCCGCTGGCGGATCAGGAATTTCACTGGGCGATCATTAAGGCCTCTCACAATGAATATATGCGGCGACTGTATCCCATCATTAACAGTGCGGTCAATGAGATCCTGCAGATCTCACAAAACCGTGTTCACATGCAGGAGATCGCGGTGGCAGACAACCGTCTGATTCTGGATTTCCTCATGAAGCGGGATGAGGTCGGTGCCCGTCATGCCATGAGCATTCATATGAAGCATCTGATCAATACGCTGCACGAGTAAGAAGAAAAAACCACAAAGAGGAGGAATCCTCTTTGTGGTTTTTTTACTGTTCGGAAATACCACCGGCTATAGGATGAGAACTGTTGCGTGAAGTGGATTAAATAAAATATTAAAAAATTTGAATATTATCATAATTGTGGCATTTGCTACAGAAAAATGGGAAGACTCTTCCTATAATAAACCCAAGAAAACAAACCACCCATTCAAATATAGAGCGACATAGGAGGAGAAGTTATGAACTACAGTGCATTGATTCAGAATAGAAAGTCTGTCCGTGAGTTTTCCGATAAGTATGTGTCCTTTGCAGATATGGACGTCATCAAGGCCTACTTCAACAAAGCCCGCCGTCTGGTGCCGGAGCTGAAGACTGAGCTGAGGCTGTTTGGCCTCGATACCAGAGCGGTTCTGGAAGGTGCTGCCGGTTACAAGCAGTTTCTGGTGGGTGCACCACAGTACATGGTTCTGCTGTCTGAAAAGGGGCCGCAGTTTGAGGAAAATGCAGGCTATCTCATGGAGGACCTGATCCTGAAGCTCACCGAGATGGGACTGGATACCTGCTGGCTGACCTTCACCGACAGTGAATATGTCAAGTCTGCCCTGGAGATCGAGTCTGAACTGGAAGTGGCTGCCATTGCCGCCTTTGGCTACGGTGTAAAAACCACCAAGCGCCTGCGCCTCAACTTCCTGAGCATGAAGAACGTGGATGACGCGGCCAAGCGCCGTTACATGGAGCCCAAGCGCAGTGTATCCGAGCTGGTCTCTCTGGACAGCTGGGGCAACCGGCAGGGCATAGAGGAGTATATTGGCTTTTACGATGACATGCTGTGGGAAGCGCTCTATGCGGTCTCTCAGGCTCCCAGCTATCTAAACCGGCAGGCCTACGGCTTTGTGCTGCACGGCGGACAGATCTCTCTGATCAGCACGCCTGACGAGCACACGCTGGAGATCGATGCGAGACTGAGCCTTGGCATCGCGCTGCTCCACTTCACCGCTGTGGCGGAGAACTGGGCCGGAAAACTGCAGTGGCGCTTCGGCGGGGAGGCTGCCAAGCTGGAACTGCCTGAGGGCTATGCGGTGGTTGCTACCTGCGCACTGTAACATAAACAAATCAAAAGGATCCGGTACATACCGGATCCTTTTTTGCGCACAAAGCAAATATGTAAACAAAAAGCCCGTAACCGAAAGGTTACGGGCTTTGGTGGACGATACAGGACTCGAACCTGTGACCCCCTGCACGTCAAGCAGGTGCTCTAGCCAGCTGAGCTAATCGTCCGACGCGGAACAAATGTTATAATACACGACAGTACCTGATTTGTCAACACTTTTCTTGCGTTTTTTGAAAAAAATTGTTATACTCCTTTTAACAACCTCAGGAGGTCTTTTTATGAAACGAGTTGCACTGGTGACCGGTTCCTCCCGCGGCATCGGCCGCGGCATCGCACTTCAGCTGGCACAGGACGGCTGGGCGGTAGCAATCAACTATCTTCAGCAGAAGGAAAAGGCGGAGGCGCTGGTAGAACAGCTGCGGAGCGAAGGCTGTGAGGCCATTGCCGTGCAGGCAGATGTGTCGAACCGGCAGGCTGTCCGGAAGATGGTTGCCACAGTGGAAGCGGAGCTGGGACCGGTGGAACTGTTGGTCAACAATGCCGGTGTGGCGGGACAGGGCCTCTTTCAGGATGAGACGGATGAACAGTGGGATCATTACATGGGAGTCAATCTGGGCGGCGCCAGAAATACCATTCAGGCCGTGCTGCCCCATATGCTGCATGAAAAGCGGGGCTGCATCCTCAATATTTCCTCTATGTGGGGCCTGCGGGGCGCCAGCTGCGAGGTGACCTATTCCTGTACCAAGGCGGCGCTGATCGCCCTGACGCGCTCTCTGGCGCTGGAACTGGCCCCTTCTCACATTCGCGTCAACTGCATTGCGCCCGGTGTCATCCATACCGACATGGTGCGGGGGCTGGGAGAGGAGACCCTTACTGGTCTGGTAGAGCAGACACCGCTGGGACGGTTGGGAACGCCGGAGGATATTGCCCATGCCGCGGCATTCCTCGCCTCGGAAAAAGCTTCCTTTATCACCGGACAGGTGCTGAGCGTGGATGGCGGATTTATTGTGTAAAATGAATCGCACATATTAAAAAGCGAGCCGTACGGCTCGCTTTTTTGTGTTTATCCGCGGCCGGGCAGCGGAAGCGTGTGCATGATGACCCGTCCAAAGCAGACCAGAGTGCGGCTGCTGCCGGGAAACAGGATCACGTCCGCGTCGGATCTGGCACGGTTCAGGGAGAACAGGTACACCACACCGGCGGGGTCCTTATAATATTGCTTGCAGAACATGTCGCCGTCCACGCAGAAAATACCCACATCACCGGCGGAGAGGGGATCACGATTTACATAAACGATGGAGTTATCCGCAATATAGGGAGACATGGAATCGCCCTGGATCCGTACGGCAAATTCAGCAGCCTGCGGCACATCATCCGTGACGGGGATGCTGTCAAAGTCCTCGCCAAAAACAGGGGAGGCGTATCCGGCGGCGGCGGGACTGCGGTACAGCGGAATGACCCTTGGTTCCCGGTCCGGCTTACCGGATTCCGCCTCATCCTGATAGGCACACAGTGCGTCCACCAGAGAACGCACAGACTCCTTCCCCAACGGGGAAAGACCGCGGTAACGCTGGATCAAACGGCGTTCAGAGTTCGTCAGAACCCCGCGTCCGGTAAGAAAACTATCCTGAAACAGTGTGTTGGGATCGGTGCCCAGACAATCAAACAAACGCAGCATCACATCCTCTTTAGGAAAGCTGAGCCCGTTTTCATAGTTGCTGATGGCAGATGCGGAAACACCCAGCAGTTCCGCCAGCGCGGGGCGGGTGTAGCCGCGCTCCTCGCGACAGATCTTCAGTTGGCTGCCAAAACTCACAGGAAACACCTCCAATGCCGACCATATCTATAGAATCGACAAGCTTCGACATTATCATATCTAATAAGTTTGTGCCTGTCAATCTATTTTAACAAGTTTCTTGTGAAAATATGCTTGACACAACAAGAAACTTGTGTTAATTTATTCCTGCGGACAAGATTCTTGTGAAAAGCGCAAGGCTTTAACAGAAGCGCTGCAGAAAAACGCATGATGCGCCGCAGTGGCAGCACATCATGCGTTGAACAGGAAATACAGCAATTATTTGTGGTAACGAAGAGAGCAGACATTGTCGCCCTTGGCGATGCACTTGGGCAGGTCCAACACGGCTCCGTAGCACTCGCCGATGCCGTGGTCTCCGCACATGGCGATATCACACAGTTCTGCGATTTCCTCGTCAGAGCAGCCGGCGTTTTGCCAGGCTTTGACCAGCGGGCAATAGTGGAAGTCCAAAGAGAGTTTGTCGTCCGTGCTTTCCAGCACTTCCATCTCAAACACCAGCTGGGCAGGTTTGGTAAACAGGGTCTTTTTCAGCCCCTTCAAGCTGTCGGTGCCGCCCTTTTTCACCAGATCGGAACCCTGTGACAATCCGCACCGCTTCACAGCGGCGGAGCCGAAGTCCCGGGGGTCCAGACCACGCTTTCTGGCCTCGTCGCAGAGCAGATACAGCCAGAAGGCCCGGTGCTCCAGCAGTCCGCGAATGGCCTGCAGCAGACCGTTTTTATACTTGGGTTCATTTTTGACGATGCTCATAATGTATGCTCCCTTCAACAAATGCTCTGCTCACAGGATACAGGAAATGACAGGAAAAGTCCACTTTATAAAAATGTCCGGGCCGCTGGCTGGGGTGACCTCAAGACAGGAATGCGGAGATGGCTGCAGCGGTCAGCGTGATCTGCGTTTCGGGAGAAATGGAGGCATCGCCATCCCCCGCCTGTTGACCGTATGTACCGAAATAGGCATGGCAGCCGCCGTCGATTACCTGTTCTGTATAACCGGCAGGCAGATGTTTCCGGTTTTCCTCGTACTTCTCGCGGTCAAGAACGCCGTCTTCGCTGCCGTAAAGGGAAAGTACATCCAGAGAGGCGGCGGAAAGATCTGTGGTAGAATAGGCTCCCAGCAGGATCAGCCCGTCAAAGGTACTGGTGTGGTCGGCGAGACAGGCGGCAGCCATGGCACCGCCCAGGGAATGACCGCCGATGTACCAACGGTCCGTATCGGGAAACTGCGCGGGAATAGCGGCGGCCGCATCTACATCCAGAACAGCCAGTCGAAACGGCATTTCCACCAGTGCGCACAAAAGCCCCTCGGCGGCACAGGCCCGCATCAGAGGGAGATAAGCGGTGTGTTCCACCTTTCCACCGGGATAAAAGACAAGACCCGCCCGGGACTGTTCCGGCGTGCAGATGATCGTTCCGTCCTCCAATGTGTATTCGCGAATTTCTTCTGCGGGAGCAAATGCCGCGATGGCGACAGGATCGGCACGATAGTAATCATTCAAATATACGGCGCAGCCGATTGTGGCTGCGGTCAGGACAAGCAGTACGGCGGCCAGCAGACCCGAGAGCCGCTTGCGGGATTTCATCAGATGTTTCATTGTGAGGCACCTCGCGGTTTTTGGAACGCTGTGAAAATGTAAAAAAACAAAACCCGCAAGCCAAAGCTTGCGGGTTGGTGGAGGAGGGTGGATTCGAACCACCGAAGTCAGTGACAACAGATTTACAGTCTGCCCCATTTGGCCGCTCTGGAACTCCTCCATATGAAGTTGGAGCTGGTGGACGGATTCGAACCCCCGACCTGCTGATTACAAATCAGCTGCTCTACCGGCTGAGCTACACCAGCAAGTTCGGCCCAACAGCAGAATTTATCCTAGCAGATAAAAAGCGCTTTGTCAACACTTTTTTCGATTTTTGAGGAGGGAAATTTTTGCGACAACCATCTTGCCGCCGGAGGCGGCAAAACACCTTATGCTGTACGCTGTGCGGACAGGAAATTGCCTGTGGTGAAGAGTACTGGGCGTGCAACGGTGATCGTGTCTGCACCGGCTGCCTCAGCGTCTTTGCCCGGCAGGAACTGGCGTGCTGCCATGAGATCCGCGGGAAGGAGAGAGGATATGACCCTGATGGAACTGTCTGTCCAGTATGAGGACAGTGCGGCGGCCATTCGCGGCCGCATTGCGCAGCTGCGCATCGCTGAGCAGGAGCAGACGGATGCAGATGCCGCCCGGGCGCTGCGGCAGCGGATTGAGGCGCTGGTCCCGCTGCTGCGGGAGGCGCGGGAACTGGCGGTACTGACCGCGCATTACTATGACAGGAGCTATCATAAACATGAACGATATACATTATAACACCCGCAGCAGCGAGTGGATCGGGGACATGACGGTCTGGCTTCGTGACAATGCCGGAGACAACCGGGACCAGTTGCTGCAGCTGAGGCGGAAGCTGCGGCAGGCCAGAGAAAAGGAACTGACACCGTGCCAAAAACGTGTGGTGGAGCTTTGCTTCGAGCAGGGCATGACGGTGACGCAGGCCGCGGAACTGCTGCAGGTGGCGCCGTCCACCGTGTCGCGGACGCTTCGCCGCGCCAAAGACCGGCTGCGGCGGTGTTTGCAATATGCACTGTAAGTGGCACTTGTATTTTCGGAAGAATTCCGTATAATCAAAGCAAAGAGCGGTAGCTGCAAAAAGGAGGCGCTTTATGCTTTACAACACCATGCACCACCGGTGGATGCGGATCGTGGCCGCGATTTTCGGTGAAGTGCTGATCTCGCTTTCGGGAAGACTGCTGATCGTTCCCATGGGTCTGTATGCCGGTGGCCTGATGGGTACCTGCCAGCTGCTTCGTACGTTTTTGCAGAATGCCATGGGATTGTCTCTTGGCACATATGACATTGCCGGTATTCTGTATTTTCTGACCAATATTCCCATTCTGCTGCTGGCATATCGCGGACTGGGCAAATCGCTGGCGGCCAAGACCGTGGTTTGTACGGTGGCCTATTCCGTGATCTACAGCTTGATCCCCTCTCCCGCAACGCCGATTATTGACGACTACCTGACCTGCTGTATGCTGGGCGGTATTCTCACCGGCGTGGGCAGCGGTATCATCCTGACCTGCGGCTGCAGCAGCGGCGGACTGGACGTGATCGGCCTGTATCTGAGCAAGAAGGGCAGCGCCTTTACGGTGGGGCGATTCTCCATTGCCTACAACGCTGTGCTTTACACCATTTGCCTGTTCCTGTTTGCACCGGAAGTGGCCATCTATTCCGTGATCTACAACATTTTTGCATCCATGGTGCTGGACCGTATGCACAAGCAGAGCATCAACGTGCAGGCACTGATCTTCACCAAGGAGGATCAGCACAAGCTGGGTCAGTATATCATTGAAAAGCTGGACCGGGGCGTGACCTACTGGACCGGTATCGGCGCCTACAGCAACGAGGGCGTCAATGTGCTGTGCGTGTGCCTTTCCAAGTATGAGATCGAGGAACTGCTGCATGTGGTCCATACCATCGATCCGCATGCCTTTTTCTCCGTGCAGGAGGGCACCCGTATTTACGGAAACTTCCATAAAAAGCTGGACTGACACAAAAAGAGACCAAAACAGGGCATCCATCCGGATGCCCTGTTTTTTTGATCAAATCAATTCTCCGTTCGGACACCGTTTTTGATTTCGCGGATGTCATAGGGAGAGGTCTGGTAGACACAATAGTTCAGCCAGTTGCTGTAGAGCAGGTGCGCGCAGGAACGCCATGTGACGGCAGGCTTCTGGGAGGGATCGTCATCAGGGAAATAGTTTTTGGGGACCTGCGGGTTGATACCGGCAGCCACGTCGCGGTGGTACTCCTTGGACAGGGTGTCGCGGTCATATTCCGCGTGGCCCATCAAAAAGACCTGACTGCAGCCGTCGTTCTTTACGGCGTAGACGCCGGCCTCGGGAGAGGCGGCCAGAATCTTCAGACCGGGAATGGCTTCGATATCTTCCCGGTTCACCGTGGTGTTGCGGGAATGGGGAACGAGGAAGGAATCGTCAAAGCCGCGGAAGAGAATGAAGTTGGGATCTTCCACCGTGTGGCGGTAGACACCGGAGAGCTTTTGCGGCAGCAGGCGCTTCTGGATGCCGTAGTGGTAATACAGTCCGGCCTGTGCGCCCCAGCAGATGTGCAGGGTGGAGTGGACGTGGGTTTTGCTCCACTCCATGATCTCACACAGCTCCGGCCAGTAGTCCACTTCCTCGAAAGCCATCAGTTCCACCGGCGCGCCGGTGATAATCAAACCGTCAAAAGTGCGCTCCTTTACATCGGCAAAGGATTTATAGAAGGCCAGCATATGGGCCTGAGAGGTATTTTTGGAGACGTGGCCGCTGGGGGCGATCAGCTCCAGCTCGATCTGCAGGGGAGTGTCGCCCAGCACGCGGGCCAGCTGCGTCTCGGTGTCCACCTTGGTGGGCATCAGGTTCAGCAGCAGGATCTGCAGCGGGCGGATGTCCTGCGTCATGGCGCGGGTCTCCGTCATCACGAAGATGTTTTCACGTGTCAGAATGTCGGTGGCGGGAAGTTGATTGGGAATTTTGATGGGCATCAGTCAACAGCCTCCAGTGCCTGTTTGATATCTTCAATCAGGTCGTATTTGCTTTCCAGACCGCAGCTCATGCGGACCAGACCGGCAGGGATGCCGGCGGCAGCCAGCTGCTCGTCCGTCATCTGGCGGTGGGTGGAGGTGGCGGGGTTGAGGCAGCAGGTGCGGGCATCGGCCACATGGGTCTCGATGGCGGCCAGCTTCAGCTTGCCCATGAAGGCCTCGGCAGCCGCGCGACCGCCCTTCAGCTCGAAGGACACCACGCCGCAGGAACCGTTGGGCAGATACTTCTGTGCCAGCTCATAGTACTTGTCACCGGGCAGACCGCAGTAGTTCACCTTCTCCACCTTGGGATGGGAGGCGAGGAACTCTGCCACAGCCTGTCCGTTTTCGCAGTGACGGGGCATCCGGACATGCAGGCTCTCCAGACCGAGGTTCAGATAGAACGCATGCTGGGGAGACTGGATGGAGCCGAAATCGCGCATCAGCTGGGCGGTACACTTGGTAATGAAGGCGCCTTCCTTGCCGAACTTTTCGGCATAGGTGATGCCGTGATAGCTGTCATCGGGGGTGCAGAGGCCGGGGAACTTGTCGGCGTGAGCCATCCAGTCAAACTTGCCGGAATCAATGATGGCGCCGCCTACGGCGCAGCCGTGGCCGTCCATGTACTTGGTGGTGGAGTGGGTCACGATATCGCAGCCCCACTCGATAGGACGGCAGTTCACGGGGGTGGCGAAGGTGTTGTCGATGATCAGAGGCACGCCGTGGGCGTGGGCGGCGCCCGCAAACTTTTCAATGTCCAGCACGGTCAGGGCGGGGTTGGCAATGGTTTCGCCGAAGACGGCCTTGGTGTTGGGGCGGAAGGCGGCTTCCAGCTCTTCGTCCGTGCAGTCGGGGGAAACGAAGGTGAACTCGATGCCCATCTTCGCCATGGTGACGGAGAAGAGGTTAAAGGTGCCGCCGTAAATGGTGCTGCAGGAGACCACATGGTCACCGCAGTTGGCGATGTTGAAAATGGCGTAGAAGTTGGCGGCCTGACCGGAGGAGGTCAGCATAGCAGCCGTGCCGCCTTCCAACTGTGCCAGCTTGGCGGCCACATAATCGTTGGTGGGATTCTGCAGGCGGGTATAGAAATAGCCGGAGGCTTCCAGATCGAAGAGCTTGCCCATGGCCTCACTGGAGGCGTACTTGAAGGTGGTGGACTGCACGATGGGGATCTGGCGGGGCTCGCCGTTGCCGGGGGTGTAGCCGCCCTGTACGCAGGCGGTCTCGATGCGGTAGTTGCTCATGTTGCTGTTCTCCTTTCGTTTTCAGGGACTTCGCACCCGCGTTCTGCACGGTGCTGGTTGCCGTGCGGCAGACCGCCGGTTTGCAGAGAGCGTAGAGCGCGATCAAGTTTTTTGGTTCTTTTTTGCTAAAAAAGAACAGCTTTCGTCCCAAAGATCACTTTGAGACGAAAGCTGTGAAATGCTTCCGCGGTACCACTCAAATTGCGCCGGCCTCACGACCGAACGCCCCTTTCAGGGTCAATCAACCCCTTTGCACTGACGCGGCGTACGCGGGATGCCCTAACGGTTTTTCACCCTCGAACATCCGGCTCGGGAGCCATAGGACCTGAAACCTTTCATCGCCGGCTCGCACCAACCGCCGGCTCTCTGAGACTTCCGGTTTCGTCCCTCTCCGTCATCGCTTTGGGAGTATTATAGTGGCAGAACCCTTATTTGTCAACGGTTTCGCCGCGATTTTCAACAATGTGGATATTTAGATGATTATAGGTCATTTCCACGCCGTTTTTGGCAAATGTGGTGCGTAGATTTTCACCCAGAGAGCAGAGTACACTCCAGTAGTTGGATGCTTCAACCCAGCAGAATGTGGTGTATTCGATGGAGCTGTCACCGTAGTTGGTGAGGTATACGGCCGGTGCAGGATCGGCAAGCACATTGTCGGTCATTGCCACGGCTTGCAGGCAGGCGGCGCGGACGGTGGCGGTGGGAGCATCGTAGGAAGCGGAGACGACCTGCTTCACGCGGCGCTTTCCGCGGACGGTATAGTTGATGATCTGGGAGCTGGCCAGCTCCTGATTGGGCAGCATGACCCGCAGACCGTCGGGGGTGGTCAGCTTAGTGTGGTTCAGGCTGATCTCTTCCACGGTGCCGGATACGCCGGAAACTTCGATAAAGTCACCGATGGAGAAGGGATGGGAACCCATAATGACCAGACCGCCTGCCATGTTGCCGAGAATGTCCTCGGCAGCCAGCGTCAGGCCCAGAGAGCCGACGGACAGCAGAGCCACCAGAGAGGTCATGTCAATGTTCAAACTGGCAGCCACGGTGATAAAGGTAATGATATACAGCACGGCTTTGATGCCTGCCACCGTGTATTTCTGGATGCGGCCGTCCAGCTTGGTTTTGGCCAGCATCCGGGCTACCAGCTTCATGACGACGCGAATGATGATAATGCAGAGGACCAGTGTAATAACGGCGGAAATCACATCGCCCAGAGAGGTCTGGCCGAGGGAGGTGCTGAGAATTGCGTTGATATCCATTGGTAAAACTCCTTTTCCTGAGTAGAATCGAAAGAATCATATCGGAAAGAAAAGAAAAAGTCAATGTGCATCACAAAAATCAGAAAAACGGTTGCCAGAAGGGAAAAAAGCAGATATAATAACTAGGATTTGACCTTAGAGAGAAAAGGGAGGAAACCTCATGAGCAACAATCTGAACCAGAAGAAAAACGGCTGGTCTCTGCTGCCGTTTTTGATCTTCATCGTTATTTATCTGGGCGCTGGCCTGTACCTGCAGGCACAGGGCACGGAAATGGCCTTCTACCAGTTCCCCTCCGTGACTGCCATGTTTATCGCTGTGATCGTGGCCTTCTGCTTCGGCAAGGAGACACTGGATCAGAAGTTTACCATCTTCGCCCGCGGCGCGGCCAATGAGAACGTGCTGACCATGCTGATGATCTACATCCTGGCCGGCGCTTTCTCCACCGTGGCCAAGACCATGGGCGGCGTGGACGCTACCGTAAATCTGGGCCTGTCCATCATTCCCGTGCAGCTGCTGCTGGGCGGCGTATTCGTGATCTCCGCCTTCCTCGGTACTGCCACCGGCACTTCCGTTGGTACCATCACCGCGCTGGTCCCCATTGCTGTGGGCCTGGCTACCGAGAGCGGCCTGAGCGTTCCTATGATGCTGGGTGCCTGCGCCGGCGGCGCCATGTTCGGCGACAACCTGTCCATGATTTCTGATACTACCATCGCAGCCACCAAGACGCAGGGTGTTGCCATGCGGGACAAGTTCCGCGTCAACTTCTACATTGCCCTGCCTGCTGCCGTCATCACCCTGATCGTGCTGCTGGTTGCAGGCCGTCCTGACGCTGCTGCTGTCATGGGCGAGCATACCTTTGAGATCATCAAGGTGCTGCCCTATGTGCTGGTTCTGGCACTGGCCATCATCGGCGTCAATGTGTTCCTGACCCTGACCATCGGCATTTTTGCCGCGGGTATCATCGGCATGGTCTGCGGCGATCTGACGATTTTTGCTTATGCACAGGCCATCTGGAACGGCTTTACCGGCATGAGTGAGGTGTTTTTCCTGGCCCTGTTCTGTGGCGGCATCTCCGAGCTGATCGCCCACAACGGCGGCATTGCGTGGCTCATTGAGAAGCTGCGCAAGACCATGCGCGGCAGCAAGTCTGCACAGGTGGGCGTTTCCGCACTGGTGTCTCTGGCTGACTGCGCTACTGCCAACAACACCGTGGCAATCATCCTCTGCGGCAATGTGGCGAAGGATATCAGCCGTGAGTACAAGGTGGATCCCCGCCGTACCGCATCCCTGCTGGATGTGTTCTCCTGCGTGTTCCAGGGCATCATTCCCTACGGCGCTCAGCTGCTGATGGCTGCATCCCTGACCACCACTACTTATAACATTGCGATCAGCCCCGTGGAGATCGTTCCTTATATGTGGTACTGCTGGGTTCTGGCAGCTTTCGGTCTGTTGTCCATCTTTGTTCCCTATGCCGATGGCGTTTGCCGCAAGGATCCCTGGAACTGGGAGTACGATGTGGCCGAGTCCGGTGTTGCTGAAAAGAAGGCACAGCAGGAGCAGGTGTAATCTGTTGTAAAACATTTCGGACGCGGTAAACTCTGTTTGCCGCGTCCGTGCCTTTTTGTAATGTGTATGAAAGGGGAAAACCCATGGCGAATATCGTGGAAATTACGGATTTTGCCGCGCCGGAATTGGCGGTATTTACCCGCCTGACGGAAGGCCAGCTGCGCCGTCTGCCGGAGGGACTGTTCATCGCGGAAAGTCCCAAGGTGATTGAGCGGGCGCTGAACGCGGGCTATGAGCCGGTTTCCCTGCTGACAGAGCGCAAGCATATCGAGGGGCAGGCTAAGGAAGTCATCGCCCGCTGCGGGGAGATCCCTGTTTACACGGCGGACAGTGCATTGCTGGAAGGCTTGACGGGCTACAATCTGCACCGGGGTGTGCTGTGTGCCATGCGCCGCCGTCCACTTCCGACGGTGGAAGAGGTTTGCGCCGGTGCGCGGCGGGTAGCTGTGCTGGAAGGCGTGGTGGATACCACCAACATCGGTGCGGTGTTTCGTTCCGCGGCGGCACTCCACGTTGATGCGGTGCTGGTAACGCCTACCTGCTGCGATCCCTTGAACCGGCGTGCGGTGCGGGTCAGTATGGGCACCGTCTTTCAGGTGCCGTGGACGCGGATCGGTGATACCGCCGCGGAGTGGCCCTGCCCGGGGGTGGAGCGGCTGCAGAAGCTGGGATTCAAAACCGCAGCTATGGCGCTGAGCAAAAACGCCGTCAGCATCGACGATCCGCAGCTTTGCGCGGAGGAAAAACTGGCGATGATCCTCGGCACCGAGGGTGACGGTCTGGCGCGGGAGACCATTGCGGCCTGTGACTATACCGTGTGCATCCCCATGGCTCACGATGTGGATTCGCTGAATGTGGCAGCAGCCGGCGCAGTGGCTTTCTGGCAGCTGCGGGCAAGATAACGAAAACAACAAAAGCCGTCGGCATTTGCCGACGGCTTTTCTGGCACCCCAGAGAGGACTCTAACCTCCGACCTGTCGCTTAGGAGGCGACCGCTCTATACAGCTGAGCTACTGGGGCGTATGAAACTGCCTGCGTGGAAGAAGTGTTCCGCGCAGGCAGTTTTTCATTCCTGAGATATTGTACCCGATTTCTGCGGGGATGTCAATTCGGTGATCAGCACCAGTCGATGACGCGCACGCGGATCACGTTAGCCAGATTCCGCACGTCTTCGATCACAGCTTCATCCACGCGGGTGCCGAGGTCCACCATGGTGTAGGCATAGTCGCCCTTGGACTTATTGCTGAGGTTTTCCACGTTGACCCCGTCCGTGCTGAGCAGGGTGGTGATGTTGGCCAGCATGGCGGGTACGTTCTTGTGGATGATGCACATGCGCTGCACACCACTGCGATCCATGGACACGGCGGGCAGGTTCACGCTGTTGCGGATGTTGCCGTTTTCCAGATAGTCCTGCAGCTCCTGTACGGCCATGACGGCGCAGTTCTGCTCGCTCTCCGGCGTGGAGGCACCCAGATGGGGCATGGCGATGACGTGGGGGGCTTTGACCAGCGTGTTGGTGGGGAAGTCGGTGATGTAGGCTGCTACCCAGCCGGTGTCCAATGCGGCCAGCATGGCTTCATCGTCCACGATCTCGCCGCGGGCCAGATTGATGAAGCGAACGCCCCGCTTCATATGGGAAATGGCCTCTGCGTTGATCATGCCGCGGGTCTGGGCGGTGAAGTGGATGTGAACGGTGATGTAGTCTGCCCGCTTGTAGAGGTCGTTGATGTCCTTCACAACATGCACATGGCGGTCCAGACGCAGCGCATTGTCAATGGAGAGGAAGGGATCGTAGCCATAAACGTCCATACCCAGTGCGATGGCCATGTTGGCCACCAGAGAGCCGATGGCGCCCAGACCGATGATGCCCAGAGACTTCCTGTAAAGCTCGGGGCCGATGAAGGCGGATTTGCCCTTTTCCACCACCGTGGAAACATCTACGCCGGCGTCTACCTGCTCGCGGACCCAGCGGATGGAGCCATCCACATCACGGGAGCCCATCAGCATGCCGCACAGCACCAGCTCCTTCACGGCGTTGGCATTGGCACCGGGGGTGTTGAACACGGCGATGCCTGCCTCGCTGCAGCGGTCGAGGGGGATATTGTTCACGCCTGCGCCGGCACGGGAGATGGCCTGCAGGCTTTCTGGAAAATCATAGTCCAACAGCTTGGCGGAGCGGACGAGGATGCCGTCCTCGTTGGTCTCGCTGTCGCTGACGCTGTAATGCTCCGGATCGAAGCGGTTCAGACCGAGGGGGGAAATTTTGTTGAATGTTTTAATACGGTACATAGCATTTGCCTCCGGGTGATCCCAGCGGATCACATTACTTGCGGCGGAACGTGCGGCGCTGGCGCCGCTTCCGTCACAGCACCTTCATTATAGGACCGCCGCCTCGGCGGAATCAATGTGCGGAGGGCTGAAAAGCGGCCTGTTTTTGGCGAATTCTTTGTGGAAAAGTCTACATTTCCGGCGAAAAGGGAGTACCATAGAAAAAACAGGGAAAAATCTGAAAAAAAGAGCGCTTTTTTCTTGAAATACGAAATCAAACGGCATATAATTATAGGCTGTGTTTAAAAAATCAAGAGGAATCCTTCCATAAAGAAAGGGATTTTGTTTATGCAGAATGAGAATTTGAGAAACGTAGCTATCATCGCCCACGTTGACCACGGCAAGACCACCCTCGTGGACGAGATGCTCAAGCAGGGCGGCGCCTATCGTGAAAATCAGGAGACGGTGGACCGCGTCATGGACTCCGGCGATCTGGAGCGGGAACGCGGCATTACCATTCTGGCAAAGAACACTGCCGTCCGCTATAAGAACGCCAAGATTAACGTGGTGGACACTCCGGGCCACGCTGACTTCGGCGGCGAGGTGGAGCGCATTTTGAAGATGGTCAACGGCGTCATCCTGCTGGTGGACGCCGCCGAGGGCCCCATGCCCCAGACCCGCTTCGTCCTCAGCCGCGCACTGGAACTGGGACACCGCGTCATCGTGGTGGTCAATAAGATCGACCGTCCCGACCAGCGCATCCACGAGGTGGTGGACGAGGTGCTGGAGCTGCTGATGGATCTGGACGCCACCCCTGAACAGCTGGATTCCCCCATGCTGTTCTGCTCCGGCCGTCAGGGTACGGCTTCCTACTCTCCTGAAGTGGTGGGCACCGATCTGGTCCCCCTGTTCGAGACCATCATGGAGTATATCCCCGCCCCCGAGGCTAATGTGGACGAGCCCTTCCAGATGCTGGTCTCCTCCATTGACTACAACGAGTTCGTGGGCCGTATCGCCGTGGGCCGTATCGAGCGCGGTACCCTGAAGCAGAATCAGGAGATCGTGGTGTGCAACTACCATGCACCCGATGCTGTCTCCCGTAAAGCAAAGGCCACGGCCATCTATGAGTTCGAGGGACTTGCAAAGAAGCCTGTGACGGAGTCTACCGCAGGCAACATCATTGCCATGAGCGGTATCGGCGACATCACCATCGGTGACACCATCTGCGTGCCCGCCTGTGTGGAGCCCCTGCCCTTTGTGCAGATCTCCGCGCCCACTATGGAGATGACCTTCTCTGTCAACGACTCTCCCTTCGCAGGCCGCGAGGGTAAGTTTGTCACCTCCCGCCAGATCCGCGAGCGCCTGTATCGCGAGACCTTGAAGGATGTGTCCCTCCGTGTCAGCGACACCGATAGCGAGACCGCCTTCAACGTGGCTGGCCGCGGCGAGATGTCCCTGTCCATCCTGATCGAGACCATGCGCCGCGAGGGCTATGAGTTCCAGGTTTCCCCCGCCCGCGTGCTGTATAAGGAGATCGACGGCCAGAAGTGCGAGCCCATCGAGCGGCTGGTGGTGGACGTCCCCGGCGACTGCGTGGGCAGTGTCATTGAAAAGCTGGGCCAGCGCAAGGCTGATCTGGTGGAGATGACCCCTGTGGGCGACCGTATGAAGATCGAGTTCCTGATTCCCGCCCGTGGCCTGTTCGGCTACCGCAACGACTTCCTCACCGATACCAAGGGCGAGGGCATCATGGCTTCCGTCTTTGATTCCTATGCTCCCTACAAGGGTGAGATCTCCCGCCGTGGCAACGGCTCTATGATTTCCTTTGAGACCGGCGAGTCCATTACCTACGGCCTGTTCAACGCGCAGGAGCGCGGTACGCTGTTCATCGGCGCCGGCGTTCCCGTTTACGGCGGCATGGTCATTGGCGTGAACCCCCGCAGCGAGGATATGACCGTCAACGTCTGCAAGAAGAAGCAGTTGACCAACACCCGCGCCTCTGGCTCCGACGACGCGCTGCGTCTGGTGCCCCCCAGACAGATGAGCCTGGAGCAGTGTCTGGAGTTCCTGGCAGACGACGAGCTGCTGGAAGTTACCCCCAAGAGTCTGCGTATGCGTAAGTCCATTCTGGACCACGAAAAGCGCATGAAGGCCCTGCACAGCAAGAAATAAGAGGAAAACCCGCTCCGGAATCATCCGGAGCGGGTTTGTGCATACTATGGTCGGGGTGAATCGAATGGATTTACAGGAATTGCCTGTGGGCTTCAGCATGGCGCTGGCCCAACGGCCCGGCGCACTGGCTCATTTCGGCTCTCTCAGCGAAACGGAGCAGCAGGCCCTGATCAACCGCGCCCATGGTGTGGATTCGGAACAGGAGATGCAGGAGCTGGTCAAGCGCATGATGACATGAACAGGGAGCGTGGTTTTCCACGCTCCCTGTTGGCTTTATCGGATCAGATGCTTCAGCAGGGGCTCAAAATCCACGCCCTCCCGTAGAGGCAGGTTTTGCTCCACGGTGCGTTCCGCGCACAGACGGATGAAGTCCACAGCCTGACGGGTGGCGTCATCCAATGAATCACCCCGCACCAGCGCGCCGGTCAGCACGCTGGCAAACACATCTCCGGTGCCGAAAAACCACCCGGGAACGCGGCTGGTCTGAATCATTGCGGAGGAGCCGCTTTTGGCATCAAAATACATGGCTCCGGTCAGCTCCGGTGAGGCAGAGGCTCCGGTCAGGACCACGCTGCGGCGGCCGTCGAGGCTCAAGCGTTCCACAATGGCGCGGCAGCCTGCTTCGTCGGCGGAGAGTGTGTGGTAGGGGACGTTCAGCAGCAGGGCGGCCTCCGTCAGATTGGGCGTGATGACATCCGCCTGTGCCGCCAGATGGGCCATGCCCGCGCACATGGCGGGGGTATAGGTCTTATAGACCGCGCCATGATCGCCCATGACCGGATCCACCACGACAATGGTATCCTTTCGATGGAATGTACGAATAAAGTCTTCTACGATATGGATCTGCCGTTCGCTGCCCAGAAATCCACTGTAAATGGATTGAAAGTGCAGGCCGAGCGTGTTCCAATGGGCGGCAATGGCAGGCATTTCATCGGTCATGTCTAAAAAGGTGAAGCCCTCAAACTCTCCGGTGTGGGTGGAGAGGAAGGCAGTGGGGACCGGGCAGCACTGCAGTCCCATGGCGGACAGCACGGGAATCGCCACGGTCAGGGAACAGCGGCCAAAGCCGGACATATCATGGATGGCGGCAACGCGGGGGGTTGGCATGAAAGCTTCCTCATTTCTTTTGTTTCATTTTTATCATTGTACCGTACATTTTTCTATTGTTCAAGATTTGAAATTATGGTATACTGCCATTGTTGTCAAAACGGTACAATTTAATATGCGCCTGTGATGGAATTGGTAGACATGCGAGATTTAGGTGCTGTCACCTCAGTGAAGGTTTTTTCTGGCGCACAAACATGGTATAATAAAAAACAGCCGGTGCTTGGCACCGACTTATATATGCGGGCGTGGTGGAATTGGTAGACTCGACGGATTTAGGTTCCGTTACCTCAGTGGTGTGCGGGTTCGAGTCCCGCCGCCCGCACCAAATCGTTCGAATCCGATTTTACTCCAACCAGTGTAAAATCGGATTTGCTTTTTAGGCAGTTACTTTACTTAATAGGAGGCGTTGTATATGCTTGGAAATCTAACAACCACCTTAAATTTAGGCGCGTTTTCCGAAGAGGAAAAAGTACAACTCAAAGGTGATTCACCAATCAAGAGAAAAATGAATGATATTGTAAAAAAGCCGTGCGGCAGCAAAAAGAGATACTTGCTACTATTGCGGAAAACAAGTGGATAGCTTTTGTAATTCTCATTCCGTTCCGGCTTTTTGTCTTAGAAATATTGCAAGGAAGTCGGCCCCAAAAACAAGCGTAAATTCAATGCGGATCAGGACGAGGTACTGGTGATATACGATCGTTTGCGGTGCAGACTAAAGGCCTGCGTTGACCGATACGAAGTAGCTGCACCGGATAAACGAGATAAGCTAATTCCATTAGATTACGAGCAATATTTGGACTGGCTGAAAATGGCCCAGGAACAAAAGAAACTATACAAGGATAGAAAAATTTGTCTGAAACATTTTTGCGTCGGATCGATACGTTCAACCTTTTGGAAACCTATGAGACAAAAAAGTCAGGCTTGATTTCATCTGTCAAAACCCTTTGGCGCAAGATGATATCCAGTAACTTAAATGCAGATGTTAAACAAGCGTTTCCGGACATGTTTTCCCTTAATCCGGAAACTGACACCGGCTGGACGCTGATCACCACTGAAGAACAATTACTCAGTGCCCGGGGAGGTCACACGAGTTTGCACCAGCGTTACGGTGTTGATGATCCGATCAAGCCAAATAAAAGAGCGGACGAGTTAACAGAAATGCATATGGCAGAAAAGGATCCGGATGCTGAAGCGCTCTCGGGTTTTATACACGATGCTATGAGATATTCTATGACCGGAAAATTTGAAGAATTTGAAGAAGAGGATGAGCCTTGAGAAAGGGCTCATCCTCTTTTGATATGCCTATTTATGCGTAGGGATTATAGGCATTGGGGTTGCCCACCATCATGTAGAACGACGGACATCTTCATCAGCGGTTTGTTCGCTGCGAAGGTGTCCGTCGTACTTTTTCAATTCGTGTGCTAGTTGTGTTGCCAGTTTGAAGCCAAAGATGAAGTTGCCCAAGCCGATTTCATCTGCCAGTCGGTCTTTACCGTCGATGATCCGTAGAACCAGCTTGCGTTCCGGCTTCCCCAAAACATCGATAAGCTGCTTGTGGTAGTCATCCGGTTCCTGTTCAGTTTCTCGATTTTCGCATGGTGTGTAGAGATTCCAGTACAGTGTTTTCATTAAATTTTTCATATATCTTGCCCCCTTTGTAGCAAGACAACATACCACATCAACGAAAGAAACGCTACCTTTTTTGGAGGCGATACAGCAAAATTTGACCTAAAGTTGACATACCATGTCTTTTTCATTTTACACGCGGTTTCTAAACTGATGATTGTACCAAGCAAACAACAGAAATCGAACTCTCGAAAGGAGATATAAAACATGAAAAAGATGATTACTATGATGATGGCCGCTGTTCTGGCTCTCTCCATGCTTGCAGGCTGCGGCAGCAACAAGACCACCGGCTCTGTCACTACCGACGGTTCCACCTCTATGGAGAAGGTAATCGGAGCTCTGGGCGAAGCGTTTCAGAATGACACCGGCATCAGCTTTACCTACAATCCCACCGGCTCTGGTTCCGGTATCAAGGCTGTTCAGGAAGGTCGCTGTGATATTGGCCTGTCCTCTCGTGAACTGAAAGCCGAGGAAAAGGAAGCTGGTCTGAGCGGAACTGTTCTGGCCTACGATGGTATCGCCATCATTGTTCATCCCGAAAACCCTGTTGCCGATTTGAGTGTTGAAACCATTGCCAAGATCTATACCGGCGAGATCACCAACTGGTCTGAAGTGGGCGGCAACGATAGCGAAATCGTGCTGATTGGTCGTGAAGCCGGTTCCGGTACTCGTGACGGCTTTGAGGCCATTACTGACACTGAGGACGCTTGCAAGTATCGTCAGGAGCTGACCTCCACCGGTGACGTGATTACCACCGTATCTCAGAATCCCGGCGCTATCGGTTACGCTTCCGTGGCATCCGTGAAGGATACCGTGAAGGCTCTGAAGGTTGACGGTGTGGCTCCCACCGAGGAAACTATCAAGGACGGCAGCTATGTGGTGCAGCGCCCCTTTGTTCTCGTAACTAAGAGCGATGAAAAGCTGAGTGATGCTGCACAGAAGTTCTTCGACTACATCACCTCTGCTGATGCGAACGAGATCATCGCTGCAGCCGGCGTGGTTTCCGCAAAATAAGAAAAAAGCAGGTGCGACGGTTGTTCAGATGACCGTCGCTACTCTGCTATGAGGTTTAAGACTATGAAGAAAAATCAATTGATGGAAAAGATGATCCATGGTCTCTTTCTGGTGCTGGGACTAATCACAGTAGGATGCGTCCTGCTGATCACCGTCTATCTGGTGATCTCCGGTATTCCTGCCATTCGAGAGATTGGACTCATCGACTTCCTGTTCGGCAAAGAATGGGCGTCTACGGCATCCGAACCGAAATACGGAATCCTGCCGTTCATTCTGACCAGTATTTACGGTACTGCAGGAGCGATCGTGATCGGTGTTCCTGTCGGCTTTATGACTGCGGTGTATCTTTCCAAACTGGTATCTCCAAAAGTGAAATCCGTGATGCAGTCTGCAGTCAGCCTGCTGGCCGGTATTCCTTCCGTGGTTTACGGTCTGGTGGGTATGCTGGTACTGGTTCCGGCTATCCGGAAGATTTTCAATGTACCGGACGGCGCAAGTTTACTGGCGGCGATCATCGTTCTGGCCATTATGATCCTGCCTTCCATTATCAAGATGTCCATCACCGCACTGGATGCGGTTCCCAAGGAATATGAAGATGCATCCCTTGCTCTGGGTGCAACGCCCATTGAAACATACTTCAAGGTTTCTGTCCCTGCCGCAAAAAGCGGTATTGCAGCAGCGGTTGTGCTGGGCGTAGGCCGTGCTATCGGTGAAGCTATGGCGGTGATGATGGTAGCCGGTAATGTGCCCAATATGCCCGACTCTCTGTTCCAGAGTGTCCGCTTCCTGACCACTGCCGTGTCCAGTGAGATGGCTTATTCCAGTGGCTTGCAGAGACAGGCGCTGTTCTCCATTGCACTGGTGTTGTTCCTGTTTATCATGTTGATCAACGCTACGCTGAACTTCTTCCTCAAAAGGGAAAAGGAGTAACTTATGCTAAATCAATCGTTATCTAAAAAGAGAAAAAGCTATGAAGTGCTGTTGAAAGCACTGATGCTGTTATCTGTCGGCCTGACTGCCGCACTGGTACTCTTCCTGCTTGCCTATGTACTGGTGCAGGGCATCCCGAATATCACCTGGGAACTGCTCAGCAGTAGCCCCAGTTATCTGACCGAGCGCATCGGCATTCTGCCTGATATTCTGAACACGGTCTATATTGTGCTGGCAACTCTGCTCATCGTTTTGCCTTTGGGCGTGGGAGCCGCCATCTACTTGACCGAGTACGCATCTAACAAGAAGGTTGTCGGCATCATCGAGTATGCCGCCGAGACCCTTTCCGGTATTCCCTCCATCATCTACGGTCTGGTGGGTATGCTGCTGTTCTCTAACAGCATGGGAACTTGTCTGATGGCGGGTAGCTTGACTTTAGTCATTATGAACCTGCCTACCATCATGCGTACCACACAGGAGAGCTTAAAGACCGTTCCTCAGTCCTACCGTGAGGGTGCATTTGGTCTGGGAGCCGGCAAGTGGCGTGTGGTTCGTACTGTGGTTCTGCCCGGTTGTGTGGATGGCGTCATCACCGGATGTATCTTGTCCGTTGGTCGTATTCTTGGTGAGTCTGCGGCACTACTCTTCACCGCAGGTTTTGCACATACAATGCTGACCTTTCCTCTTGGAATGAAGAGTCCCGGCGCAACGCTGACGGTTGCTCTCTATGTTTACGCAAAGGAACAGGGTGAGTTTGGTGTGGCCTTCGCCATTGCCGCCATCCTGATGGTTCTGGCTGTGCTTATCAACTTTGCAGCGACTTTGGTGCAGAAGCACTTCGCAAAAAGGAGAAGTTTATGAGTATTATCTCTGTAAAAGATATGTGCCTGTGGTATGGCGACCATCAGGCATTGAAAAATGTAAATATTGAAATCCCTGAAAAGAGCATTACCGCATTGATCGGTCCTTCCGGCTGCGGTAAGTCTACCTTCCTCAAAACCCTGAACCGCATGAATGACCTGATTTCCGGTGTGAAGATTACCGGTGACATTCGTTATGAAGGAACCGACATTTTCTCCAAAGAAGTGGATGTAAACAACCTCCGCAAGGAGATCGGCATGGTATTCCAGAAGCCCAATCCTTTCCCCATGAGCATTTACGATAACATTGCCTACGGTCCTCGCACCCACGGCATCACCAATCGTGTGCAGTTGGACGAGATCGTAGAGCGTGCGCTGCGAGGTGCTGCGATCTGGGACGAGGTCAAGGACCGGCTGAAGAAGAACGCCCTTGGCATGTCCGGTGGTCAGCAGCAACGTTTGTGCATCGCCCGTGCGCTGGCTGTTGAGCCCAAGATCCTTTTGATGGACGAGCCTACCTCTGCCCTTGATCCCATTTCCACTTCCCGCATCGAAGAACTGGTTATGGAACTGAAGGAAAAGTACACCATTGTCATGGTGACCCATAACATGCAGCAGGCTGTCCGTGTGTCCGATTACACAGCGTTCTTCCTGCTTGGTGAGCTGGTTGAGTTCGGTAAGACCGATGACATCTTCTCTCAGCCCATGGATCAGCGCACCGAAGATTACATTACCGGACGGTTTGGTTAAAGGAGAAGCATATGAGAAACAGATTTGATGAACAGCTTTTTGAGTTGAACCGGGATCTGATTGAAATGGGCGCTATGTGTGAGGAGGCGATTGCATCCGCTGCAAAGGCACTGAGTAACGGAGATCTGGAGCTTGCACATAAAGTAAAAGAAAGTGGCAGTGCGATTGATCAGATGGAGCGGGAAATTGAAGGCCGCTGCATGAAACTGTTGTTGCACCAGCAGCCGGTAGCCCGTGATCTGCGACAGATCTCTGCGGCTTTGAAGATGATCACCGATATGGAGCGCATCGGTGACCAGGCTGAGGATATTGCAGAGATTGTTTTGTTTTTGAGTGGACATACCATGGAAGGCGTAGAACGCATCGAGGATATGGCGCGTGAAACCATTAAGATGGTTACCGAGAGTGTGGATGCGTTTGTGAAAAAGGATGTGGCGCTGGCTGAACAGGTGATTTCCCACGACGATGTGGTGGATGCGTTGTTTAGCGAGGTGAAGTGTGCTATCATAAAGCTGATCGCGGCAGAACCCGATGAGGGTGAATTTGCACTTGACCTTTTGATGATCTCGAAGTATTTTGAGCGTATCGGGGATCACGCCACGAACATCGCAGAATGGGTGATTTACTCCGTGACAGGCGTTCATAAGGAGGCTTGAGAATGATTTGGTGTGTAGAGGATGACACAAGCATCCGCGACATTGAACTGTATGCGCTTCACTCCACCGGAATGGAGGCAAGAGGCTTTGAAGACGGTATTTCCTGTTGGGAAGCCTTGAAAATGGAGAAGCCGGATCTGGTGCTGCTGGATGTCATGCTGCCAGGTATGGATGGCGTGGAGCTTCTTACGAAGATAAAGCAGACCCCGGAACTCTGTGAGATCCCTGTCATCATGGCCACGGCTAAGGGAGCGGAGTATGATAAGATCCAGAGTTTAGATTTGGGTGCTGATGATTATCTGGTAAAACCTTTTGGTATGATGGAGATGATTTCCCGCGTAAAAGCGGTTCTGCGCCGGTGCCAGCCCAAGCAGGTATCAAAACTGTTGAAGGTTGGGGGATTGGTGGTCAATCTGGATGAGCATACGGTTATCGCAGACGGAGAACGACTTCAACTCACTTATAAGGAATTTGAAATACTGCGGCTGTTCCTCTCGCACCCAGGCATGGCATTTACCCGCGATCAGATGTTCGCTCAGGTCTGGGGCACGGATTACATGGGAGACAGCAGAACACTGGATATGCATATTCGTACTCTGCGTCAGAAGCTGGGAGATTACGGTAAGATGATTGAGACTGTTCGCAACGTGGGATACCGCTGGGAGGCAGGATTATGACAAGTAAGATTTTGAAGTCGATTCTGACCGTGGTAATTTCCATCCTTCTTATAACGCTCATCGTCATTACAGGTGTACTATATCAGTATTTCGGAAATGTCCAGCAGGCACAGCTGAAGGATGAACTGAGCCTGGCGGCCAATGCGGTCGAACAACTGGGTAAAGACTATTTGGGGAGTGTAGAATCCGATCGCTATCGTTTGACTTGGGTTGCAGGGAACGGAGAGGTCCTGTTTGACAGCAACGCTGATATTTCTGCCATGGAAAATCATGCAGACCGCGAGGAAATCCGGGAGGCCCTTACGACCGGTACCGGTAGCAGCACGCGTCGTTCTGCAACGCTTTTGGAGCAGACGATTTATGAGGCGATTTCTCTGGAGGATGGCAGTGTGCTGCGTATCTCTGTAAGCCGTGCAACTGCAATCGTTCTTGTTCTGGGGATGCTGCAGCCTATTGCATTTATAACCCTTCTGGCTATTGCATTTTCTATGTTGCTGGCACACCGTATGGCAAAACGGGTTGTGGAACCGCTGAACAAGTTGGATCTGGATAAACCCATGGATAACGATGCTTACGAGGAACTGTCTCCGCTGCTGCACCGTATCCACGCTCAGCGTCAGGAAATCAAACAGCAGATGCGGGCGCTGAAACAGAAGCAGGATGAGTTCGAGCAGATCACCGGCAACATGAAAGAAGCACTGGTGCTATTGGATGCCATGGGCCGCATCGTCAGCATTAACCCTGCGGCGAGATCGTTGTTTTCCGCTGACACTTCCTGTATCGGCAATGATTTTCTTACCATTGATCGGAAGCAGAGTATGCGCCAGGCGGTTAACACGGCGAAGGAGGATGGACAATCCGCATTTCGTGCGGCAGTTAATGGGCGTGAATATCAGTTTGATTTGAGCCGCATCGGGTCTGAGGACAAACTGCAGGGTATTGTTATTCTGGCCTTTGATGTGACGGAGCAAGTAAATGCGGAGCGTAATCGTCGGGAGTTTACCGCCAATGTGTCCCATGAGCTGAAAACACCGCTGCAGTCCATTATTGGTTCTGCTGAGTTGATGGAAAATGGAATCGTCAAGCCGGAGGATACTCCTGCATTCGTTGGACGTATTCGAAAGGAAGCCATCCGTCTGGTTACTTTGATTGACGACATCATCCGTTTGTCCCAATTGGATGAGGGCGGAGAAATGCCGCACGAAGAGCTTTCTCTGCGTGTTTTGGCGGAGGAAGTCTGTGAGACCTTGTCTGATGCTGCTGGAGCGAAGGGAATCACAATGGAGGTTTCCGGAGATGACGGTGTTATCAATGGCGTTCACCGCCTGCTGTACGAAGTGATCTATAATCTCTGTGACAATGCCATCAAGTACAATGTCCCCGGTGGCAGAGTAACGGTTTGCGTTGCTGAAGAAGGAGATAAGATTCGTTTGAGCGTACAGGATACGGGTATTGGCATCGCCCCGGAACATCAGAGCAAGGTGTTTGAACGGTTTTACCGCGTGGATAAGAGCCATTCCAAGCAATCTGGCGGAACCGGCCTTGGCCTTTCCATCGTAAAGCACGCCGTACAGTATCACCATGGCAAAATTGAAATTATCAGCGAGACGGGAACTGGAACCTATATTTCCGTAGAATTCCCACGATGACCCTTTGCTAAAGTGACATGATCTTTAGGCTCCATACCCTAAGTGGTGTGCGGGGCGAGTCTTGCAGTCCCCACCATTTGCGCCAAACTATTTGTTTGGCGCATTCTTTTTGCTCAAAAGGGTTGCTAAGAGCGACTGAATTAAAATAGGCTGTGTTGCTTGCGCTAATCTGCGTGGCAAGTTGGTGTCCACTGATCGGCGAACCTTTTATTATCAATATTATGTTTAATAGAAACTCTGCCCCAAACATCTTTGTAGCCGAATGACCTGCTGGTGATGCATTAGATTACTATGGTGAGATCCTTTCCTTTGTTGTTGACGCCGCTGTCTTAGGGGCGTTGGCATTGTATCAGAACCACATCATCAAAACAGAGGCAGATGAGAAAGCTGCTCATGCCGAAGAACAAGAATGCGCTGAGAATATGCCCCTGCTTCTTCATGCACTTTCAGAGCGCCAGCGGATTCTGTGTTCATAGTAATGGACGTGTCAAACAACATCGCGTACAACGTTAGGACGAGTTATCCTATCGAATGATTACGCAATTTGACCCTTGGAACAGTATTATATTTGCGTTTGGGATTAATTGTGCGGAAGAGATGCGCTATGTACAACTTTGCGCTGGAAAATCTCACGCTGTCCAATTATTTGATGCCGTATTTTTCAATGATATAATCCATATCCTTATCTCCACGGCCGGAGAGGTTGATCAAAACGGAACCCTTACCCATCTGTTTTGCCAGCTTCATGCCATAGGCCACCGCGTGAGAGCTTTCGATTGCAGGAATGATGCCCTCCATGCGGGACAGTTCAAAGAAAGCATCGATGGTTTCATCGTCGCTGATCACATCATACTTTACGCGACCTAAATCATGCAGGAATGCGTGCTCCGGCCCGGAAGAAGGATAGTCCAAACCGCTGGCTACAGAGTATACTGGAGCCGGTTCTCCATGCTCGTCTTTCAGCATAATGGAGTTAAAGCCATGCATGATACCCTCTGTACCATACATCAAACTGGCAGCATGATCACCCAGCCCGGTTCCGCGTCCAAGAGGCTCTACACCATAGATATCCACAGGATCATTCAGGAAACCAAAGAACAGGCCCATGGCGTTGGAGCCACCGCCCACGCAGGCCACGATTGCATCGGGCAACTCGCCGGTCATATCAAGGAACTGCTCTCTTGCCTCAATACCAACGACACTCTGGAAATCACGCACCATCATCGGGAAGGGATGGGGGCCGACCACGGAACCGATACAATAGATGGCGTCCCGATACTCATTGCAGTATGCCGCAAAAGCCGCGTCCACAGCCTCTTTCAAAGTCTGGAGACCATCGGTCACCTCCACTACGCGCGCACCAAGGATCTTCATGCGGGCAACGTTGGGGGCCTGCTTTTTAATGTCCACGGCGCCCATGTAAATATCACATTCCATACCGAAATATGCAGCAGCAGTAGCCATTGCAACACCGTGCTGTCCGGCGCCAGTTTCTGCGATGACCTTCTTCTTTCCCATATATTTAGCCAGCAGCACCTCGCCCATACAGTGGTTCAGCTTATGGGCACCGGTATGATTCAAGTCCTCGCGTTTAGCATAGAGTTGAACGCCGGTCCCGATTTTATCCGAAAGGCGTTCCAGATGTGAGATGGGGGTGGGACGCCCCTGAAACTCCTTGCGGATGCGGCGCAGTTCATTGATAAACTTGCGGGACTTGCAGATGGTTTGATAAGCCTCCGAAATTTCATGCATTGCCGTCTGTAGTTCCGGAGTAATGTAAGAGCCGCCATACTTTCCGAAGTACCCGTTAGCGTCAGGATAATTCTTGAAATAAGTGTCAAAATCAATGCCATTGTACTTCATAATCATTTCCTCCATGTCAGGTAAAATATAGTTGTTTGGGTTTTGGGATTGGTTCAGGTACGATCTGCAAGTCGCCATCGTTTCGTCAACAACATACTGTTTTACCTCCTAACGGAAAAGGCTCCTTTGACTGAATTACTGTCAAAGGAGTCTTCATAAATAAAAACGCCCTCGACAGACCCACACGATCTGTCAAGGACGAATAGAACCTATCCGCGGTGCCACCTTGATTCACGGCCATGACGGCCATGCGCTTGACGGAGTACCAACATACTCCCGGCAACTGACGTATGCCCACACGTCGCAGAATACTTGACCGAAGTCTTTGACTGCGCCCTCAGCGGTCCATTTGACAACTTGTTTCTCACCCGACTCTCAGCATCACGGGTTCTCTGTAGAGGCATCATTGCCGTTATCTCCGCTTCAACGGTTTGGTGTATTTACTTTTGTTGGCTGGAGTATAGCACTGTGACATTGTGTTGTCAATAGCATTCCTTGCGCAGTTTCAAACGGTAGGAAATAATACACAACTAAAAATCAGGAGAAGGCCCCCGATGCTGTTTGAAAGAGATAAGAATATACAACCGGCGGCTCAGCACGATGCTTACATGATTAAAAGAACTATAAAAACAAAAAATCCACACCAAAGGTGTGGTTCTTGCAATCTGTGGCATAATTACCGGTCGCTGACGATTTGCTTCTGATCACCAAAAATCATGTCATCCAGGTCAGCAAACAGGCCTCGATTCTGTTCCATCATGTTTCGTATCGATCTCCTTTCGATTGATTTCGTTACGAATAATATCATAGGGAGAACGTAAAATCAAGCTGAATTATGTTATAAATATGTATAATAATTGTGAAATGTTTTTGAAAATGGACGCGTTTTGTGCGTGGAGCATTATTTCGTACAGAAACAAACAAAGCCTCGCCAGATCCCAAAAGGATGCAGGCGAGGTGAAGTTTAAGTAAAAATAAAGGATACCGAATGATCATAAGGGTGTTCCGGAGAAAGCGTTGCAGAAGGGAAGTTGGGCTGATTCGGAGAATCCGGAAAGTGCTGCGTTTCCAGGCAAAATGCATGGCGGGGCCCATATACAGCCTTGCCCTTGCCGGGACGGCCTTCTGTCAAAAAGTTTGCGGTATAGAGTTGAACGCCGGGCTGTGTCGTATGCACCTGCATGGTGATACCGGTTTTGGGTGAGGATGCGATGGCTGCGGCGCGGATTGTATCGGCGGTGCCGTCGATCACATAGTTGTGGTCATAGCCATGTCCCAGCAGAAGCTGCGGAAATGCATCGTTGATGTGGTCGCTGATACGGACTGGCTTGCGGAGATCCATAGGAGTTCCTTCTACGGACTCAACAATGCCGATGGGAATGCTTTCAGGATCATTGGGGGTGTAATACTCCGCGAAGAGCTGAATTGTATGGTCCAAGACGGAGCCGCTATTATGGCCGCTGAGATTGAAATAGCTGTGATTGGTCAGATTGCAAGGGGTCTGTGCATCGGTTTCGGCATGGTAGTGGATAGAAAGGGTTTTATCTTGAATGGTATACGTGACCTTCACTTGAAGATTACCTGGATATCCTTCCTCGCCATCGGGACTGTTCAGAGCGAGTGTGACAGAATCAACCGTGCAGCTTACAGGATCCCAGATTCGGTGAGAAAAGCCTACGCGACCGCCATGGAGGTGATTCGTGCCATCATTTGCGGCAAGCGGGTATTCCTTTCCGTTCAGCGTAAAGCGTGCCCCTCCAATACGGTTTGCGTATCTGCCCACAACTGCACCGAGGTACCCGTCGTTATTCATGTATTCCTGAAGGGTGTTATAGCCTAAAACGACATCGACGGGGTCGCCGTTTCGATCAGGAACACAAAGGGACTGCAGCGTTGCGCCGTAAGTGAGGATCTTGCAGGATATCACACCGTTATCCAAAGAGATCACAGAAACGGGGCTGCCATCAAGCGTTTTTCCAAAAGGAGAAATGGAAGAATGATGTATCATAGAGATTACCTCAAAGATCAAGATGCTAATAGTGTATCAAGATTCAAAAAGAAAATCGACATTTTAACTTGCCAAACTTTTATGTCTATGCTATATTATTTTTAGTAAAAATTGTGGAGGGGTGTAAAATGGCCACATTAAAAGAGATTTCTGAGCGTACAGGATACTCTGCTGCGACGATCTCCCGTATCCTTAGCGGCGATCAGACACTATCTGTGTCTGAGGATGCGCGCAGAGCGGTTTTAGAGGCAGCAGGTAAACTGAATTATAATGAAACGAGAAGTCGGCGGGGAAGAAATCCCAAGACTGTTTTACGAATTGGACTCGCGGACATGCTGACACCTGCGCAGCAATTGGACGACCCGTACTATCTTTATCTGAGCAACTATGTCAAGCAGGGGTGTATGGAGAAGCGGTATGCCCTGACTCAGTTGGAGCGGCGAAATGATTTGTTCGTTGCGCCGACAGGGGAGGAGCTGAACGGAATTATCGCAGTCGGCCTGTTTACTGCAAAGCAGATTGAGTCGCTTGCGGCAATTACAAGTAATATTGTTTTTCTGGATTCCTCTCCCTTTGAATGCCGGTTTGATTCTGTTGTACTGGGATATGAACTGGGTATTTCCCTTGCGATGGAGCACTTAATTGCACTAAAACACCGCAAAATCGGCTTTGTTGGCCCAACTTATAAATATAATGACCGTCGTCAGAACGCATTGGAAGTGCGTCGTCAGATCTATTGTAATTTAATGGAACAGCACGGCCTTGCTGCTGAAATGGTATTTATTGAGTGCCCGATGGAGCTGGAGCCTACTGTCAAGGCATGGAGAGAGTATCTGCGTTCCGGTAGCGAATTGCCTACCGCTGTGATTTGTGCCAACGAGGATAATGCCATTGGAACCGTACAGTGCCTGCTGCAGGAAGGATACACAGTGCCGAGAGATCTATCTGTGGTATCCTTCAATGATACACCTCGTTCCGCATTATTTACTCCTGCGCTTACATCCGTTTCCATTAACGAAGCGGAGATGGCAAACGCAGCGCTCCGTTTGGTTTATGAGCGTGCTGCACTGCCCGATAAAGAGCCGATCCGGACAATTCCGCTGAAAGTCGTTGTCCCGCCCAGCCTGGTTGTTAGAGATAGCAGCGTAGCGGCACAGGGATGAGATGTAGTATTTGAATTGTATAGCAAAAGAGAGCAGATTCGATAAAACGAGTCTGCTCTCTTTGTGCATTTTCACGGTTTTAATTTTTACTAAAAATTCCTCTTGAATTTTTACTAAAAATTCGATATAGTGAGTGCGAAAAGAGATGAACGGAGGGTATCACATGAGTAATTCTGAGAAACTGATCCGGTCCCTGCAGGAAGGCGAACACGACGAGGTCCTGCGTCAGTTGTACGCTTTAGACGGTAAGGATGCCAGTCTGGAGAAAGCCAGAAAGCGTGCGATTCGCGCCGTTGAGGAATTTGTAAAACAGTTTACTCCCAGCGCCAATGCTGACATCGCACTGTTCAGCGGTCCGGGCAGAACGGAAATCGGCGGTAACCACACCGACCACCAGCACGGCAGAGTTCTTTGCGGGAGCGTGGATCTGGATATGCTGGCATGTGCCGCGCCAAATGGACTGGATATGATCCGGATCTGTTCCGAAGGGTATCCTCTGGTGAATGTAGCTCTTAGCCAGCTGTTTCCCAGAGAAGAAGAGCGCAATACCTCTGCAGCTCTCGTGAGAGGCGTAGCCGCCAAGATGGTGGAGTTAGGATACACGCTCTATGGTTTTGACGCTTATGTGACTTCGGAAGTCCTCTCCGGTTCCGGCCTTTCTTCCTCCGCGGCATATGAGGTTTTGGTGGGGAACATCCTCAACCATTACTGTGGCGGGGCGCTGGATGCGATCCAGATCGCAAAGATCAGTCAGTATGCGGAGAATATTTACTTCGGAAAGCCCTGTGGATTAATGGATCAGATGGGTGCTTCCGTTGGCGGTGCCGTAGCAATCGACTTCGATGACCCTTCTGCACCGGTTGTTAAAAAAGTCGGTTATGACTTTTCCAAGTGCGGCCACGCGCTGTGCATCATTGATACCGGTTCCTGCCACGCAAACCTGACCGATGATTACGCAGAGATCACCCGCGAAATGGGAGCGGTTGCTGCTTACTTCGGAAAACAGTTTCTGCGGGATATTGCAGAGGAGGACTTCTTTGCAGCGATCCCGTCTCTGCGAGTTTGCTGCGGAGACCGCGCCGTGCTCCGAGCCATGCATTATTATGATGATGACCGCAGAGCTGCAGCAGAGGCAGAAGCTTTGGCAGACGGAAACTTTGAGCGGTTCCTTGCGCTGGTGAATGAGTCCGGTATGTCTTCTACTGCAAATCTGCAGAATATCTGGTCCATCTCCGACCCCAAGCATCAGGCTGTCTCTCTGGCCCTGGCGCTGGGCAGAAAGCTGCTGGACGGCACAGGAGCCATCCGTGTACACGGCGGCGGCTTTGCCGGAACGATTCAGGCGTTTGTACCCAATGAAAAGCTGGCGGCGTTCAAGACCGGCATGGAAACGGTGCTTGGACCCGGGAAATGCTTTGTATTACATATTCGTCCCCAGGGCGGCTGCCTTGTGATTTCTTGATATAAAAGGAGAATGACTGAAATGGCGATTCTTGTTTTGGGCGGTGCCGGCTATATTGGCTCCCACGCTGTTTATGAACTGATTGAGGCTGGCCGCGATGTTGTGGTGGCAGATAATCTGCTGACTGGCTTCCGCGAGGCAGTCCATCCCAAGGCACGCTTTTATAACATTGATATCCGCAACCGCAGTGAGGTGGATGCCCTGTTTGAAAAAGAACAGATCGAAGGTGTGATCCATTTCGCAGCCTGCTCCCAGGTGGGCGAATCCATGACCCATCCTCTGAAGTATTACGATAATAACCTCAGCGGAACCACAGTCCTGCTTCAGTCGATGGTGGCCCATGGTGTTGATAAAATTGTCTTTTCCTCCACGGCCGCTACTTACGGCGAACCGGAACAGGTACCCATCCGGGAAAGCGATAAGACGGAACCGACCAACTGCTATGGCGAGACCAAGCTTGCTATGGAGAAAATGATGAAGTGGACCGGTCGTGCCCATGAGCTTCGTTATGTGGCTCTTCGTTACTTCAATGCTTGCGGCGCCCACTCCTCTGGCGCGATCGGCGAGGCGCACGATCCCGAGACCCACCTCATTCCCCTCATTCTCCAGGTCCCCAACGGCCAGCGGGCAAAGATCTCTATTTTCGGTGACGATTATCCTACCAAGGATGGAACCTGTGTCCGGGACTACATCCACGTGATGGATCTGGCACAGGCCCATGTTCTGGCGCTGGATTACCTGATGCGTGGGGGAGAGAGCGATGTGTTCAATCTGGGCAACGGTGTTGGCTTCACTGTGAAGGAAGTCATTGATGTGGCCCGTAAGGTGACAGGTCACGAGATCCCTGCTGAGATTTGCCCCCGTCGCGCCGGTGACCCGGCTCAGCTGGTAGCATCCTCCGAGAAGGCAAAGACCGTTCTTGGCTGGAAGCCCCAGTACGCAGACCTTGAAACGATTGTTGCATCCGCGTGGAACTGGCACAAGAGCCATCCCCACGGTTTTGAAAAATGAGAGGTGACTTATGATCGATCACGCTGTTTCCAAGCTGGTAACGTACGCTCTGCGCACCGGACTGATTGAAGAGTGCGAAGTGATTTGGGCGACCAACACCATTCTGGATGTTCTGAAACTGGATACTTACACCGACCCCGGTCAGGAATGGGGCGAGATCGATCTGGCATCTGTTCTGGATGAGCTGATGGACGATGCTTACGCCCGGGGCGTTCTGGAAGAAAACTCTGTAGTATACCGCGACCTGTTTGATACGGAGCTGATGGGCCGTCTGACGCCCCGCCCGGCTCAGGTTGTCGGGACTTTTGAAGCCCTCCGTACAGAGGAGCCCAAAAAGGCAACAGACTGGTATTACAAGCTTAGTCAGGACACCAACTATATTCGTCGGGACCGTATCGCAAAGGATATGCAGTGGAAGGCCCCTACGGTTTACGGAGATCTGGATATCACCATCAACCTGTCCAAACCCGAAAAAGACCCCAAGGCGATTGCTGCCGCGAAAAATCTCCCTGCGTCCAATTATCCCCGCTGCCTGCTCTGTGCAGAGAACGAGGGTTATGCAGGTCGAGTGAATCATCCCGGCAGACAGAACCACCGAGTAGTTCCTATTACCATCAATGATTCTCCCTGGTTCCTGCAGTATTCTCCTTATGTGTATTACAACGAGCACTGCATCTGCTTCAACAAGGAACATACCCCCATGAAGATCGACCGGGCGTGCTTTGCGAAGCTGCTGGACTTCGTGAGACAGTTCCCGCACTACTTTGTGGGCTCCAATGCAGATCTTCCCATCGTGGGCGGTTCCATTTTGGCTCACGACCATTTCCAGGGTGGACATTACACCTTCGCCATGGAAAAAGCCCCCATTGAAATTCCCTTTACCTTCCGCGGCTTTGAGGATGTGGACGCCGGTATTGTCAAGTGGCCCATGTCTGTGATCCGGATCGCCTGCAAGGAGCCTGACAGACTGGTTGAACTGGCAGATAAGATCCTGAAGGCATGGCGGGGTCATACCGACGCGGAAGCCATGATTTTCGCGGAGACTGACGGCGAACCCCACAACACCATTACGCCCATCGCAAGAATGCGGGACGGCAAGTTTGAACTGGATCTGGTGCTGCGCAACAACCTGACCACAGAAGAACATCCCCTTGGTCTGTATCACCCCCACGCAGAACTGCACCACATCAAGAAAGAAAACATCGGCCTGATCGAGGTCATGGGCCTCGCGGTCCTGCCCGCCCGCTTGAAGGAGGAACTGGCTGCCGTGGCTGACGCACTGGTATCCGGCGCAGACCTGCGGGGCAGTGAACTGACTGAAAAGCACGCTGCATGGGCAGAGGAGTTCCGCCATCAGTATGTCTTTACGAAAGAAAATGCGCTGGAGATCGTTCAGAAGGAGACCGGTCTGGTGTTTGCAAAAGTTCTGGAGCACGCAGGTGTCTATAAGCGGACGATGTTTGGCCGTATCGCCTTTATGAATTTCTTGAAAAAAGTGTGATTTGACGGTTATCACTGACTCGCAATTCAGAGCGTTCAGGATAATTCCGGTCTTATGACCGATTATATAGTTCCATGCAGTTTTGTAAATCAAGAGGAGGTAATACATTATGTCCTTGCTCAAAAATCCCTGGTTCTGGGTTGTTACAGGAATCGTTGCTGCGGTTTCCGCATATATGCTTTGTTCTGTATTTGCAGTCGGCGCCATCTTTTGTTACATTCTCACCCCGACCGCTTTCGGCCTTGCTACTCGGACTTATCTGGATAAGTGCGATTACGAAAATGATGTGATGGATGCAGCGTGGCGACCTGATACGAGAGTTTAAACAGGTATTCCCATGATCCTTTGGGGTTAATATGTTCCATTTGTTCGATTGAATAGGAGGTTTACATTATGAGTGTTACGAAGATAAATTACTCGGCAATCTATGTCGTGATGGCAACTGTTTTTGTATTGGTGGTTCACACTGTTGATCCGACAGCAATCGTAGGTGTGATTCTGGCAATTCTGATTCCGATGCTGATCATCCTTGGCTTTTGCAATTGCTTTGAGATGGATAAACATAAGAAGATGCACAAACATAAGGACAGATTGAGCCGCAAAGAATTAGAAGAGTTAGAGCAATTGAAGGATGATCCCGACTGGGATTACTATGCTTCCATGATGAATTAAAACCCATTATCTTCTCCTCTCTTCTCTTTTTCATACTTTACCCCCTTGAGCGCTGCATTTGCTGAGTTAATAACCCGCGAGGCAACGCTCACCCCCTAAAAAAGCACCCTTTATGGGTGAGCTGATAGAGTTCCTACCGAGAAATTGTGTTGTGTTCTGATATTTGAAAGGAGTTTCCTATTATGAAGACCCTGATTGGTATTAATGGCTTCGGACGTATCGGCCGCCTGGCATTCCGCGCTGCCATCAAGCGTGATGATGTGGAGATCGTTGGCGTCAACGACCCCTTCATGAACCTGGAGTACATGGTTTATATGCTGAAGTATGACTCCACCCACGGCAAGTTCCCCGGCACCGTTGAGTGCGACGAGACTTCTCTGATCGTTAACGGCAAGAAGATCCCCGTGTTCACCGAGATGGAAGTGAAGAATATTCCCTGGGCCTCCGTCGGCGCTGAGATCATTCTCGAGTGCACCGGAAAGCACCACGACAAGCCCTCCTGCCAGGGCCACATCGACGCCGGCGCCAAGCACGTCATCATGGGCGCTCCCTCCAAGGACGACTCCCCCATGTTCGTCATGGGCGTCAATAACCACAAGTACACTCCTGACATGCAGTTCGTTTCCAACGCTTCCTGCACCACCAACTGCCTGTCCCCCATTGCTAAGGTCCTGAACGACAAGTGGGGCATCAAGGAAGGCCTGATGACCACCGTTCACTCCGTCACTCCTACCCAGAAGCTGCTGGACGGCGCTTCCATGAAGGATTGGCGCGGCGGCCGTGCTGCTACCGGCAACATCATTCCTTC
>JAFYQM010000074.1 GCA_017547085.1 Oscillibacter sp. | reverse complement strand
TCCCCCGGCTGTACGAGGCGCAGGAAGGTACTGTCTCCGTAGGCGGCCGACCCGTGCAGGACTACACCATGGAGCATCTGCGGGACGCGGTTTCCGTGGTGCTGCAGAAGAACACCCTCTTCTCCGGCTCCATTCGGGAGAACCTGCTGTGGGGCGATCCCGACGCGACCGAAGAACAGCTGATGCAGGCCTGCCGCGCGGCCTGTGCCGACGAATTTCTGGAGCGGCTGCCCGGCGGCCTCGATTACGATCTGGGGCAGGGCGGCGTAAATGTCTCCGGCGGCCAGAAGCAGCGGCTGTGCATCGCCCGCGCCATTTTGAAGCAGCCCAAGGTGCTGATCTTAGACGATTCCACCAGCGCCGTGGATACCGCCACGGACGCGAAGATCCGCGCCGCCTTTGCAAACGAATTGAAGAACACCACCAAGCTCATCATCGCCCAGCGGGTCGCCTCCGTCATGGATGCCGACCTGATTGTGGTGATGGACGGCGGCCGCATCGCCGCGCAGGGTACCCACGCCGAGCTGATGGAAACCTGTGAGATCTATCGGGATGTCTACGAATCCCAGCAGGAAGGGGTGAGCATCGATGGCTGATATGAAGAAAGGACCCGGCGGGCCTCCCCATGGTGGACCCGGCGGCGGTCCCAACCGGCACGGCTTCCGCAAGCCCAAGGACCTGCGGGGCACGCTGCGCAAGCTGCTGAGCTATCTGGCGGACTATAAGCTGCATTTGATTGTGGTGGCCTGTATGCTGGTGGTCAGCTCGGCCTGCACCGTGGCAGGCTCCTACCTGCTCAAGCCCCTCATCAACGACTATATCCTGCCCGGCGATTTTCCGGGCCTTGCGCGGATGCTGGGTGTCATGGCGGCCATCTACGTCACCGGTGCGGCCTGCTCCTACGGCTATGCCCGTATCATGGTGCGTGTCTCCCAGACCACCGTGGCGAAAATCCGGGAAGACCTGTTTGCCAAAATGCAGCGTCTGCCGCTGAAATATTTTGACACCCACACCCACGGGGAACTGATGAGCCGCTATACCAACGACATCGAAACGGTGTCTGAGGCGCTGAACAACAGCTTCGGCAGCGTCATCTCCTGCACGCTGAACTTCACAGGCACCATCGTGATGATGCTGGTGCTTTCACCCGTCCTGACGCTGATCACGTTCGGTATGCTTGTCATCATGCTGCAGGTGGTGAAGCAGGTGGGCGGACGCAGCCGCCGTAGCTTCGCGGCACAGCAGCAGGCGCTGGGCGAGGTCAACGGCTATATCGAGGAAATGATCGAGGGCCAGAAGGTCATCAAGGTCTTTAACCACGAGGAGACTGCCAAGGCGGAGTTCCGGCAGCGGAACGAGGCCTATCGTCAGGCGGGCACCCGCGCCCAGATCTTCGGCGGCATGATGATGCCCATCATGGGGAACCTGAACTATTTGAACTACGCCCTGACCTGCTGTGTCGGCGCGGTGTTCGCCATCCGTACCGGCGCATTCGGACTGGGCGATCTGGCGGCCTTTTTGCAGTATTCCCGTCAGGTAAGCCAGCCCATCACCCAAATCTCCCAGCAGGTGAATACCATCCTCTCCGCTGTGGCGGGCGCCGAGCGTATCTTCGAGATCATGGAGACCGAGCCGGAGACGGACGCGGGCAAGGTGCGGCTGGTGCGGGTCACGGAGGGCCGTGACGGTCAGCTGACCGAGGCGGATTTCGACACCGGCGCATGGGCGTGGAAGAAACCGGACGACGAACTGGTTCCCCTGCGGGGCGATGTGCGGTTCGACCATGTGGTGTTCGGATACAACGAGGAAAAGACGGTCCTGCATGACATCTCCCTCTATGCCAAGCCCGGCCAGAAGATCGCCTTCGTCGGCTCCACCGGAGCGGGCAAGACAACCATCACCAACCTCATCAACCGCTTCTATGAAATTCAAGGCGGCACCATCACCTATGACGGCATCGATGTGCGGGATATCGCCAAGGAGTCCCTTCGCCGCTCGCTGGGCGTGGTGCTGCAGGATACCCACCTGTTTACCGGAACCGTGGCGGACAACATCCGCTATGGCCGTTTGGATGCCACCGATGAGGAGGTGGAGGCGGCTGCCCGGCTGGCAGGCGCGGACGGCTTTATCCGCCACCTGCCGGAGGGCTACCGGACTGTGCTTTCCGGTGACGGCGGCAGCCTCAGTCAGGGCGAGCGGCAGCTTTTGAATATTGCCCGCGCGGCCTGCGCCAATCCTCCGGTGCTGATTTTAGATGAGGCGACCAGTTCCATCGATACCCGCACGGAAAAGCTGATCGAGCAGGGTATGGATGCCCTCATGTCGGGCCGCACGGTGTTTGTTATCGCCCACCGGCTCTCCACCGTTCGCAATGCCAAGGCCATCATGGTGCTTGAAAACGGTGAGATCATCGAACGGGGCGACCACGATGATCTGATCGCCCAGAAGGGGCGCTACTATCAGCTCTATACCGGACAGGCGGAGCTGAGTTGAAAATTTGTGAAGTGCCATTTGCAAAGAACGCGTGGGAGACATTTCTTTTTGAAAAAGAAATATCCCCCACACCCCGAAAAGAAAACCCGGGGGGATTCCGATTTCCCCCCGGACCCCCTTGAAACGGCACAAAGGAGGGGGCTTCGGCCCCCTCCTTTGGAAACCACCCCATGGGGAGGGAAATCCAAAGGGGAGGGGCCGCAGCCCCTCCTCTTTGTGTCGTTAGGGGGTGTGGGGGCGAAACCGAAACGCCCCCACGTTTCTGGTGGGGGGGAGGTGTCTTTTCGCAAAAGACATCTCCCCTG
>JAFYQM010000073.1 GCA_017547085.1 Oscillibacter sp. | reverse complement strand
AACCGTGCCCTCCACAATTTTCAGCAGAGCCTGCTGCACACCCTCGCCGGAAACGTCGCGGGTGATGGAGGTATTCTCACTCTTACGGGCGATCTTGTCGATCTCATCCACATAGATGATGCCGTGCTCGGCACGCTCCACATCGAAGTCTGCAGCCTGCAGCAGACGGAGCAGAATATTCTCCACGTCGTCGCCCACATAGCCGGCCTCCGTCAGCGTGGTGGCGTCGGCAATGGCAAAGGGCACCTTCAGAATACGGGCCAGCGTCTGGGCAAACAGGGTCTTGCCAGAGCCGGTAGGACCCAGCAGCAGAATGTTGCTCTTCTGCAGTTCCACATCCTCGTCACCGCCGAAAAAAATGCGCTTATAGTGGTTATACACTGCCACGGACAGTGCAACTTTCGCCTCATCCTGACCGATGACATACTGATCCAGCACATCCCTGATCTCACGGGGAGTCGGCAGCTGATCCGGCATATCCTCCATGGGCGCGGATTCATAGTCCTCAAAGCTGTCGTCAAGGATACTCATGCACAGCTGCACGCACTCATCGCAAATGCGTACACCCGGCCCCTGGATCATGCGGTGTACCTGATTTTCATGTTTGCCGCAAAAGGAGCAGCGCAACGCCTTCTTGTCATCGCTCATGTGTCGTTACCTCTTATTTCTTACCGGTAATGATCTTGTCGATCAGACCGAATTCCAGTGCCTCCTCGGCACTCATGAAGTTGTCGCGCTCGCAGGCGGCGGTCACTTCTTCGATGCTGCGGCCAGTGTTTTCGGCCATGATGCGGTTCATCCGCTTCTTGATGGTCTCCAGCCGCTTCAGGTGGATGGCCATGTCCGTGATCTGACCCTGGGTCCCGGCGGAAGGCTGGTGGATCATGATCTCAGCGTTGGGCAGAGCAATGCGCTTGCCCTTGGTACCTGCGGACAGCAGGAACGCACCCATGCTGGCAGCCATGCCCACGCAGATGGTGGACACGTCACACTTGACATACTGCATGGTATCGTAAATGGCCATACCGTCAGTGACGGAGCCGCCGGGGCTGTTAATATACAGCTGGATATCCTTGTCAGGATCCTGTGCCTCGAGGTACAGCAGCTGGGCTACCACCAGACTGGCAGTGGTGGCATTGACGTCCTCGCCCAGGAAAATAATGCGGTCATTCAGCAGACGGGAGAAAATGTCATAGGAACGCTCTCCGCGGTTGGTCTGCTCTACAACATAAGGGACTAAGCTCATTTGAAAACCTCCGTTCTTTCGTAGGCTCGGCGCGATCACGCGCCTAATAAACCATTCTCCCATGATACCACAGGCACCATGGGAGAATGTGTCGAATCTGTAAAACCTTATAAAAGGATTTGCTGATTACTCAGCCTTCTCCTCTTCGGCCTTCTCCTCTTCGGCCTTCTTGGTGGTCTTCTTGGTGGTCTTCTTCTCGGGCTTGATAACCACAGCGCTGTCCACGACCACGGCCACAGCCTTCTGGCTCACCAGCTGATCCTTGACCTGTTCGGGGGCCAGATACTTCTTGACCATCTCGATGTCCATGCCGTACTGGTCGGCCATCTTCTGGAACTCAGCCTCGACTTCCTCGTCGGTGGCTTCCAGGCCCTCAGCCTTGATGATGGCGGCCACGGCCAGATCCATGCGCACCTGACGCAGGGCGGGCTCCTTGGCATCCTCAATCAGCTTGGCCTCGTCCATGCCGGTCATCTGCATGTACTGCTCATAGGGGATACCCTGCTGAGCGATCTGCATCTTGAAGTTATCCAGGAACTGACGTGCCTGATTCTCCACCATTGCGTCGGGAATCTCAGCAGTGATGTTAGCAGCGACCTGCTCCATCAGAGCGTCCTCGAAAGCGCGGTCAGCAGCCTTCTGGCGCTCCTCGGTGATCTGCTTCTTCAGGTCAGCCTTCAGATCCTTCAGGGTATCAAACTCGGAAACGTCCTTTGCGAACTCGTCGTCCAGCTCGGGCACTTCCTTGGCCTTGACCTCGTTGACCTTCACCTTGAAGACGACAGCCTTGCCGGCCAGTTCAGCGTGATAATCCTCGGGGAAGGTGATATCCAGATCCTTCTCCTCACCGGCCTTCATGCCGACAACCTGCTCCTCGAAGCCGGGAACGAAGCTGTGAGAGCCCAGCTCCAGAGAGTGGTTCTCACCCTTGCCGCCGTCGAAGGGCACGCCATCGAGGAAGCCCTCGAAGTCGATGACAGCGGTGTCGCCTTCCTTAGCGGCGCGATCCACAGACTCCAGACGGGAGTTGCGGTCCTGCAGCAGCTTCAGGCGCTCGTTGACAGCAGCGGCCAGCACCTTGACCTCTTCCTTCTCAGCGGACAGGCCCTTGTACTCGCCCAGAGTGACCTCGGGATAGACGGGGGTGGTTGCACGGAAGGTGAAGCCTTCCTTGGTGCACTCGTCAACCATCTCCACGGCAGGGTAACCCACGATGTTCAGCTTCTGCTCGGTGATAGCAGCTTCATAAGCATCGGGGAATGCAATATTAATAGCTTCCTCGAAAAACACTTCTGCGCCGTACATACCCTCAATGACCTTACGGGGGGCCTTACCGGGGCGGAAACCGGGGACATTGATCTTCTTGCGCATCTTCTGATATGCCTTTTCGATGGCAGCCTCAAACTCGGCAGCGCCGACCTCGATGGTCAGAACAACCTGGCTTTTCTCAATTTTTTCGCAGCTTTTGACAGTCATTATGTTTACTCCTCCGTTCATCATCGACTCATGCCGATGCAAATTAGTATTTTAACAGAAAATTCTTGGAATTACCAGTCTTTTTTCATTCAATCGCAAATTTTTTTTGGAATAAAACCCAGATAGTCGGCAGAAATCAGCGAAAACTCCGTTTCGCCCCGCTTCCCCTCCATCCTGCGGCGGATGGTGGGTCCGTGGAGGTGGCCGTAGCAGCATTGCTGCACGCGGTACTTGTCCAGCATCTGTAGGATCTCGGGGCACTCATAGCCCTGATACAGGGGCGGATAGTGTAGGAAACACAAAATGGGCTTCTCCCCCGCCGCCTGCAAACTGGTCTCCAACCGTCCCACTTCCCTTGCCAGCACCTTGGCATTGTGAGGCTTTTGATCTTCCTCCAAAAACCAGCCGCGCGTTCCGCAGACGGCGTGATCTCCGTAGAAGATGCAGTTATTATGAAGCAGTTCCAGCGTTTTCAGTCCCTTTTCTTCACAGAAACGGTGGAACTTGGCAGCCGTCACCCACCAATAATCATGGTTACCCTTGATGAGATACTTTTTCCCGGGGAACCGGTCCAGAAAGCGGAAGTCGGCCTCCGCCTCCTCCAAATTCATTCCCCATGAGGTGTCGCCTGCAAGAATCAGGGTATCCTCCTCGGTCAGAACGTCCAGTGCTTCTTCAATGCGGGCGGTGTAGTTCTCCCACGCCGCGCCGAACACCTCCATGGATTTGTTCACCGACTGGGAGAGGTGCAGATCGCCGATGGCGTACAGTGCCATGTAGCCCCTCCTCGTTGTTTGATTTGTTTACTGCAGGAAGTCCAGCACCACAGACTCCATCTCCATCTTCTCGGAAGTGAGATCGAAGCGGCGCTGCTTGCCCTTCAATGCTGCCAGACGACGGGGAATGGTCACGCCGGAAACTGCGGTCAGCTGATCCAGCAGTTCCAGACCGTCGCCCGCAGGTGCTTCACCGATGGCGGCAAGCACATGGTCACAGAACTTGTAGGGAGACGCCGTGGAAACGAACACCGTCACATTCTCATCGCCGCTTTCCTTGCGGTACTGTTCCATAACGTTGGCCGCCACTGCGGTATGGGTATCGATCAGATAGCCGTGGTTCTTGTAATAGTCGGCAATGGTGGCGGCGGTATCGGCCTCGCCGCAGAAGCCGCCCCAGAACTCCTCTGCCAGCTTTGCACGGATGGCATCACTGACTTCATACTTGCCCTCACTGCTCAGTGCCGCCATGTAGCCGCGCACCTCGGCGTCGTTCTCGCCGGACATATGGAACAGCAGACGCTCCAGATTGGAGGAGATCAGAATGTCCATAGAGGGGCTCATGGTGGTGTGGAAGGGGCGGTTACGGTCATACACGCCGGTGCGCAGGAAGTCCGTCAGCACATCGTTGCTGTTGGAAGCGCAGATCAGCATGCCTACAGGCAGGCCCATGCGCTTTGCATAGTAAGCGGCCAGAATATCGCCGAAGTTGCCGGTGGGGACGCAGAAGTTCACCTTGTCACCCATGGCGATCTTACCGGCCTTCAGCAGGTCGCAGTAAGCAGAGATGTAATAGACCACCTGAGGCTGGATACGGCCCCAGTTGATGGAGTTGGCAGAGGACAGGAAATAGCCCCGCTGTGCCAGCGTCTCGCGCATCTCCACATCGGAGAAAATGCGCTTCACACCGTTCTGGGCGTCGTCAAAGTTGCCCACCACGGCGCACACGCCCACATTTTCGCCTTCCTGCGTGACCATCTGGGTCTCCTGCACAACGGAAACGCCGTCCTTAGGATAGAACACCATGATCTTGGTCTGGGGCACATCGGCAAAGCCTTCCAGAGCGCCCTTGCCGGTGTCGCCGGAGGTTGCCACCAGAATGCAGGCAGTCTTGTCCTCGCCGGTCTTGCGCAGAGCGGAGCTCAGCAGCTGGGGCAGCATCTGCAGCGCCATGTCCTTGAAAGCGCTGGTGGGGCCATGCCACAGTTCCAGAGAATGGGTCTTATCATCCACTGTGCGGACCGGAGCCACCGCGTCGGTATCGTACTTATCGGGGCCGTAGGCGTTCTTTGCAAAGGTCAGCAGCTCTTCATAGCTGTAATCCGTCAGGTACAGGCTCATCACCTTGGCGGTACGCTCCTGATAGCTGACGTTCACCAGACTCTGCAGGAATGCCTCGTCAATCTGAGGAATGGCCTCGGGGGTCAGCAGACCGCCGTCACGGCTCAGGCCCATTTTGATGGCCTCAGCGGATTCCATCCGGATAGACTTGTCTCTCGTGCTGTAATATTTCATCTCTGTTTCCTCTCTTTCGGGAAAAGTTCTTTCTCTCATTCAAATGCGCTTTCCAGATATTCCACCCGAAGGGTACCATCTGGTTCCGCATAAACCTCTGCCACGTCGAAACGGGCAGGGGCATCGATCTCGTGGATGCTGAGGTATGCAGCTGCCGCACTGCGAAGCCGCTCCTGCTTTCTCCGGTCAACAAACTCACGTGGCAGGCCGATGGCACCGCTGCCGCGCAGCTTGACTTCCACAAAACAAAGGGTCCCACGCTTGTCTCTCGCCACCAGATCCAGTTCTCCGAACCGGCAGCGCCACTGGCTCGCCAATAATGTATAACCCTTTTTTCGCAAATACCGCGCCACTTCCACCTCACCGCGGTTTCCGGCGGTCCTTGCGGTACTCACGGCTTTCGTGCCTCCCACTTTTTCAGAAAAGTCATCCGGTGCTGGGGGCAGGGGCCGTATGTATCCAGCATTTCATAATGCAGCTTGGTACCGTAGCCCTTATGCTTTGCAAACCGGTATTGAGGATATTGCACATCCAGTTCCCCCGCCGCATAGCGGTCACGGGCTACCTTTGCCAGAATCGAGGCCGCCGCAATAGAGGCACTCTTTCCGTCGCCGCCGATGATGGTCACATGGGGCGTGGTGATGGCATGGATGCTGCCGTGGTCGCGGTTGCCGTCAATCAGCGCCATGTCCGGCTTGATCTCCAATCCGTCAATGGCCCGCTGCATGGCCAGCATGCGGGCGTTGAGAATGTCCATCTCATCGATCTCCGCAGCTTCCACACGCTGAATGCTGTAAGCAATCGCCTGCTCACAGATCAGCGGAAACAGCGCCTCCCGCTTCTTCTCCGTCAGTTTTTTGGAGTCGTTTAACCCGGGCAATTCCAATTCCCTCGGCAGGATCACCGCCGCGGCATATACAGGCCCCGCCAGAGGCCCTGCGCCGGCTTCATCCACGCCGCAGACCATCTCCGCGCCGTGACTCCATTGTTCCCGTTCAAATTCCCAAAGGCTCATTTCACTACCTCAAATTCCGCAGCCAAAGGCACGAGCGGGTTATGTAGATGCTCACAGTACGGCAGCACGATCCGGTACAAGCCCGGCTGCAGCGGAGAGGGATAGTCCCTTCCGACAGGGCAGGTGATCAGGATCTCCCCGCCGTCCCAGTTAACGATATCCGTCTTTCCTTCCCAGCGGACGATCTTCTTATGTGTGCGCATCTGGTGCCACGCACCATCCTCCCAGACCTCCAGCTCATAGCCGAAGTGAGGCCCCTTCGCAGACAGGACCACGACACCGTCCGGCGCATTGTTGCGGAAATAGAACCGCACCGTCTCCGTATCCGCGGGATAGACCTCATGTTCAGGCACGAACATCATATACTCCCACTCATACAGGTCGTTCACCGTTTCATAGGGAGACTTTCCGCCCACCGGACTGCGGTTCTCCAAAACCGTCACCACTCCGGCAACCATGAAAAAGATAACAAGGAAGGAGCTGAGCACCTCTTTGCTGTATTTGGTAAAGATTCCGGGACCCATGGCATCGCTTCCTTTCTGAAAGCAAGAGAATCTATTTCAAGTTATTCCGGCATTTCCAGTGTAAAGCGACCTAACTTTCCACCGCGGAACTCATCCAGCAGAATCTTTGCCATGCGTTCCGTGTCCACATCGCCGCCGGAAATGAGGAAACCACGCTTTCGGCCTGCCGCTTCCAACAGCCGGTAGCCGTAAGCCACATCGTTTTCCTGCTGTTCCCGCTCCGGCAGGACAGTCAGCTTATAACCGCTTTGCAGCGCCTCGGGATAGACCGTTCCCAGATAGGTCATCAGATGGCAGCCCAACGTTTCAATATCCAGAATATCGTCCTTCACCGCGCCGGTATAGGCCAGATTCAAGCCCACGCTCTGGTCCTCAAACTTGGGCCAGAGGATACCGGGGGTGTCCAGCAGTTCCAGTCCGCGGTCAATAGGGACCCACTGCTTGGAACGGGTCACACCGGGACGGTCCTCCGTCTTGGCCGTCTTGCGGCCTGCGATCTTGTTGATAAACGTGGATTTTCCCACATTGGGGATGCCGAGGATCATCACGCGCACCACGCGGCCCGCCATGCCCTTTTCCGCATAGGCGCGCAGCTTCTCAGCCAGCAGTTCGCGGATGGCGGCAGAAAACTTCGCCGTGCCCATGCCGCTTTTGGCGTCGGACTCCAGCACCGCGTAGCCCTTGGTCCGGAAATAGGCCGCCCACTTCTTTGTAGCCTCCGGATCGGCCTGATCCACACGGTTCAGCACCACCAGACGGGGCTTCCCCGCAGTCAGCTCATCCACATCGGGATTGCGGCTGGAAACCGGAATACGGGCATCGATGATCTCGCACACGGCATCCACGTTCTTAATTTGGTCGGCGATCATGCGCCGGGTTTTGGTCATATGACCGGGATACCACTGAATGTTCATGGAATGACTCCGATTCTTCCAAAATTACGTTTTTCCAGATACTGCCGTTCGCCCTCGCCGGGGAACAGCAGGAAGGCCGCCTTGCCGATGACATAACGGGTATCGATGGTGCCCAGATCCGGATGGCGGCTGTCGCTGGAGTGGTTGCGGTTATCGCCCAGGACAAAGATGCTGCCCTCCGGTACCGTCAGCGGGAAGGTCATGCCCTCCGGTGTCAGCGTCAGCTCGTTAATGTACTCCTCCTGCAGCAGCTGTCCGTCCACATAGACGCTGCCGGTGGAAAAGTCGATGTCCACCGTCTGATTCTCCGTGGCAATGACACGCTTGACGATGGGGTCGTGCATGAAGGTATCCTTCCGCAGCACCACCACATCGCCGTACTGATAATCATTGTATAACAAGGAGTTCAGCACCAACAGCCTGTCGCCGTGTTTCAGAGACGGCTCCATGGAACTGCCATCCACGCCGATCAGCCGCACCACAAAGGTAAATACCAGCACCACGGCCAGCACGGAATACACCAGCGCCTGTACCCATTCGTACAGTTCCCGGCTGTCCTGTTTTTTATTGTTCTCCTGTTCCTGCATTTTGATTTCTCCATCGGTCTGTTTTCTTTCAGGAAATGCGGTCTGCCGCAATTCCGATAAGAACCGCATATTACATTACTAACGCATTAGTATAACAAATATTCCCCCATTCCACAAGGGAGCACAGGTAATTTTTAAAAAGAAAAAAGAGAGGCATACGCCTCTCTTTATCCGTTAGATCACAGCTTCTCCTTCAGCTTAGCGCCCTTACCCACGCGGTCACGCAGATAGTACAGCTTGGCACGACGCACCTTACCGCTGCGGACGACCTGGATGTGGTCGATAGAGGGAGAATAGACGGGGAAAACCTTCTCCACGCCGACGCCGTAGGAAATACGACGAACGGTGATGGTCTCCTCGATGCCGCCGTGCTTCTTGGCGATGACGGTACCTTCGAAGACCTGGATACGCTCACGAGAACCTTCCTTAACCTTCACGTGGACACGAACGGTGTCACCGATCTGGACGGCGGGCTTCTCCTTAGCCAGGGTTTCCTTGTTGAGTTCCTTGATGAGATCCATGGATAAATTCCTCCTATAATATAGGCGTTCATGCCGCTTTTCGATGGCACATTGGCGCTCTTGGCGCGTGCACGACAGAGGACCACCCTTTGTAGCCTGAATAGGATATCACAGCGCATAGGAAAATGCAAGCATTATTTTACAAAAAAAGCTGCTTTTTGCCGTCCTTTTGCGGCCCAGCTCTCTATCTCAGTACTTCTTCTTGAAATACAGGTAGCACACCCAGTAGATAGCGATCAAAATACAGACCGAGTAGGAGATCAGCTGCGCCATCTGCTCCCGTCCCGCGATCATCAGCGCGATCACAGCTACGCAGGACACCATTACATACAGGATAAAGGTCATGCTTCTGGCCTTGTGAACGATCATCACCGTACGTTCATCCGTTTCTGCGATTTCCTGCTTCCGGATGCTTTCCTCGTCCTTGGTAATGATAAAATGATTCCGGATGCGTACCACGCCGCACACTGCCAGTACCAATCCAAAGGTGGAAAAATAGCTATCCGCGGCGTTATATATGTTGGCAACCAGCACGATCAACGCACCGATCACAATGTATGCAATGGCCAGATACAGTCTGGTCTTTAATTTCTTTTTAAAATCCATGTCATGCCTCCTCAAAGATAAAAACGTCCTCGATCCGTAAGGAAAAATACTTTGCGATCTTATGGGCCAGCTGCAGCGATGCGTTATACTTCCCGTTTTCCAGAGAAATAATGGTCTGCCGTGTGACTCCTACCGCACCCGCCAGCTCGTCCTGCGTGACTGCGTGTTCTTTCCGCAGGTCACGAATATGATTTTGCAAACAATCCACCTCCATATAGTAAAGTATACTTTACATTTCAGAGCATACCACACGCGCCACGATATGTCAAGCGTGCTTTACATCCTTTCACAAAAAAACTCCGCGCAGGTGCGCGGAGTTTGCTATCCTCCCTGGATTTCCCGCGAAACTGCTGCCAGCATCCCTGTCATTGGCAGCAGCAGCCAGAGGCTGCCGCCGGTTTGCCACATCAAATATGCCAGCCCGGCAGCCATCACCAGCGCTGTGACAGCCCCCACAACACGGAGCACCTGCTCTCCAATCGCCACACTAAAGGCCCAGTCTGTTGCCAGCAGCAGTGCGCGGCCTCCATCCAAAAACCGTACCGGCAGTAAATTAAATACGCACAGCGCCACGTTTGCACCAATCAGGACAGAAACCTCTTCTCTCGTCCCCCATCGATCCAGCAGAACCGCCGCAAGCAGGTTTGCCGCAGGGCCCGCGAGGACAGCCAGCAATTCTCTCCCATAGGAGATCCCACAGCTGTTGGTCTGCATCTCCATGCCAAACAGTGTCAGGCGAAACGCCGTAACTCTTGCCCCTAACAGCCTCAGCATCAAACAGTGTCCCAGTTCATGGATCGCAGCTGCACTGAGCACAGTCAGCAGCGGCCGCCAGCCGTTGACCGCCGCAAACCACAAAAGCAGCAGGCAGAATCCGCCGCCTGCCCGAAGCTTTTCACTCACAGCGTCGTGAGATAGTAGACCGGGTTTAAATACGTCCCGTTCCGGTGCAGTTCAAAATGGAGGTGGGGTCCGGTGGCCATCCCCGTCTCCCCGACAGCCGCGATCTGCTGCCCGCGTGTTACCGCCGTGCCGGAAGATACCGTAATACGGCTGCAATGGGCATACAGCGTGGTAAAGCCACTTTCGTGGGCGACCATGCAGTACTTTCCGTAAGTGCTGCTCTCCCCCACCGCTGTCACCGTTCCGTCAGCGAAGCTGCATACCTCCGTGCCGCTTTCCGCGGCCAGATCAACGCCGTAGTGGAACCGCTCCTCTCCCTCGGTGGGATGGTCGCGGTAACCGAAATCCGAACTGATCACACCGTTGACCGGAACGCAGTAGTCAAACCCAAGCATTGCCTGCTCCAGACTGACGCCTTCCGGCAGCGTTTCATCGGAATAGAGTACATAGCTCAGCTGAGAGACCGTCTCTGCCTGCTCCGCAGCCTCTGTTTGCGGGACAGTTACCTCACCAGTCTCCTGCCTGTATTGCCGCAGAGTATCCAGCGCGGACGTCCCCTCCGGCAAAAGTGCCGCCGTCTGCAGCGGCTGCGAGGCTTCCGGATGAAATACCGCCTGATAAACGTCCTCTGCTGCGTCCTCTTCACCGGAAAAAGCCCGTCCTACCGCGGAAAACACTGCCTGCACATCCATATTCCGCTCCATCGCTGCATTCAGCTGTTCATTAAAGGCAGCCAGCGTCTCCGGCAGCAGCAGCTTTACCGCCACCAATACCACAAGTGCGCTGCCGCAAATCACCAGCTGGATCAACTGGCGGCGTTCCTTGGGATACAGGTCCTTGCGGCTCTCCCGTTTTCCCGGCTGTCTGACAGGGCTCCGCCTGCCGCCTTTTCCATACTGTTCTGCTACTGTTCTGCGCCCTGCCTGACGTGAAGCCATGGTGCTCCCTCCTCTATGGATTCTTCTGCCAATGCACACCAGAATACAAAACCCCTTATAAGCTTTTGTCCCTGAAGACTCCGCCACGGGTAGATGGGGATACTCATTGATTCCCGTATCTATCCCCCGTCCACAGCATATGGTCCGGCGAACAGGATTATGCCTGCGCGGCCGCCTTCTTTATACTTTATACAGGTACAGAATTCTGTCGTACACGCTTTCTTTTCTTCGGAATTTCTGCTATACTGTTAAAAATAGTCACAACATTAAATAACAAAGACCGCAAACGTATTTTGAGTTCAGTTTGAGGGGTTCCGTATATGAAACAAATGCTGTTAAGCAACATGGAAATTTCCCAAATTTGTCAGGAACTGGCCGTCCTTCTCCACGCGGGCGTGATGCTGGGCGACGGCCTTGCCCTGCTGGCACAGGAGGAAAGCGGCAGAACCGGAGAGCTGCTTGCAGAGATCGGCCGCCATGTGGATCAGGGCGAAACGCTGGCAGCTGCTTTGCGGGAAAGCAAGGCATTTCCATCCTATGTCGTGGGTCTTGTGGAAGTCGGCGAGCGGTCGGGCCGGACAGAGCAAGCGCTGCAGTCCCTGTCCCGCTATTATGAGCAGCAAGACCACATGGACCGGCAAATCCGCGCTGCACTGACCTATCCCTCCATCCTGCTGCTGTTGATGCTTGTTGTCATCGCCGTACTTTTGACGAAGGTACTTCCCGTATTCGATGACGTCTACGCCTCTCTGGGCGGTCAGCTGACCGGCATTGCCGAAGGATTGCTGGTAGTGGGCCAGATGCTGAACGCCGCCATGCCGGTGCTGTGCGCACTGATGGTGATCGTAGTGGGGCTGGTCATGGCATTCTCCTTCAGCGATTCTTTTCGCGGCAAGCTGTTGACCTTCTGGAGAAAAAGCCACGGTGACAAGGGCATTTCCAGAAAAATGACCGAAGCCCGATTCGCTCAGGCATTGGCAATGGGTCTGAGCAGCGGTCTGCCGCTGGAGGAAGCGGTCGACACCTGTGCCGCCCTGCTGCACGACATTCCCGCTGCCGCAAACCGATGCAAAATGTGTGCAAGCCGTCTGGCGGAAGGCGGCGAGCTTGCCGAAGCTCTGCGCGAGAGCGAAATGATCCCCCCTGCTGCCTGCCGGCTGCTGACCCTGGGTATGCGCAGCGGCAACGGCGACACCGTGATGGACGATATCTCCCGCCGCCTCTCCAGCGAAGCCGATCAGGCGCTGGAGCGCAAGGTTGCACAGGTTGAGCCCGCTCTGGTGCTGGCAACGAGCCTGCTGGTCGGTGCAATCCTGCTGTCCGTCATGCTGCCGCTGATGAACATCATGGCGGCCATCAGGTAATGCCTATGAAGAGAAAGATCAATTTAGGCCCCGTTCTGCTGGTTCCCACGGCACTGGCAGTATTGCTGGTTTTCACATCCGCGCTGTCCAATTTACAGGATGGCCGAATCAGCGAAGGACGGCAGCAGCTGGAAGATGCCGTACGCCGCAGCGCAGTGGCATGCTATGCCGCGGAGGGAATCTACCCTCCCAATTTGGAGTATTTGGAAGAACACTACGGCATTCAGGTGGATCGGGAGCGGTATACCGTGATGTATGAAATTTTTGCTTCCAACCTGATGCCGGATGTGACAGTGCTGGAAAACGGATAAACGCCCATGAAGACAGGACAGAACAAAAGAAAAATTGACAATTTACTGGTGCTGCTGCTCTTTGGCGTGTTTGCGGTATGCATTCTGTCCGTACTGCTAACGGGCGCAGATGTCTATCAACGTCTTGCTTCCCGGGATCAGCGCAGCTACGACCAGCGCACAGCAGCGCAGTACCTGACAACGCGCGTCCGTCAGGCTGACCGGCTGGGTGATGTACGCATCGAGCCCTTTGAGGGGCAGGACGCACTGGTCTTTACCGAAGTCATTGACGACAGTACATATGAGACGCTGGTCTATTGCTATGACGGATATCTGCGGGAACTTTTCGTGGCGGCAGGCGGCAGCTTTCTGCCGGAAGACGGCGAAAAGATTCTGAGTGCGCAGGGACTGTCTATCCGGAAGGACGACCAGCTGCTGAACGTGGAGCTGACCAGTCCATCCGGTGAGACACAGGCGCTGAGCCTTTACCTGCGCAGCGGAAAGGGGGCAGCGGAATGAGAAGCAAAGCCCCGTTGACCCTGATGGAGCAAGTGGTCATGGTGCTGGTATTCGCACTGGCCGCCGCGCTGTGCCTGCAGGTGTTTGTGTTTTCCAACCGGATGTCCGAACGAAACAAAGACATCGACCGCGCCGTTCTTCTGGCGCAGAACACCGCGGAAACGCTGAAGGCCTGCGGCAGCGTAGAAGCGGCCGCTGAGGTGATGGGCGGAGAAATGCAGCAGACGCTGTGGCGTTCTTATTATGATGAGGCCCTGAAGCCCGTGGCAGACCGGCCAGGCGCCTATTATGAAGTCAATACTCTTCCCGAACACACCGGTGTGGAAGGATTGAAAAAAGCGACTGTCGAAGTATTCCGGTATGACGGGAGCGAGGCATTGTTTTCCCTCACTGTGGCATGGCAGGAGGTGAACGGCAATGGATAAGGATCCCCGTATCAATCCCCCTATTGTGGGCGGCAGTTCCCTACTGGTGATCTTTGCCGTGCTGTGTCTGACGGTATTCGCCCTTTTGGGGCTAAGCACCGTGCAGGCCGGTGGGCGGCTATCCCAGTCCAGCGCCCAGGCAGTTTCTGCCTATTATGAGGCAGACTGTCAGGCGGAAGAGATCTTTGCGCGTCTGCGCTCCGGCGAACTGCCCGCAGGCGTCACACACAGCAATACCGTATATTCCTACATCTGTCCCATTTCGGACACGCAGCAGCTTCGGGTGGAACTCCAAAAGGAGGCGGACGGGTGGACTGTCCTGCGCTGGCAGGCGGAATCCACCGCTGACTGGGAACCCAACGACAGCCTGCACGTTTGGGACGGAACCTGAATGAGGTGAAGTGATGGCAGATTTGATGCATTATCTGAAATATGCAGTGGATCACACCGCATCCGACATACTGATCGTAGCCGGCAGTCCGGTTTGTGCCAAGATCGACGGGCACATCCGTCCGGTGGATGACGACCGCCTTCTGCCTCCGCAGACAGAAGAGCTGATCAGGCAGATCTATGAAATCTCCCAGCGGCCGATCGCCAAGTTTCTGGAGACATGGGATGACGACTTCTCCTTTTCCGTGAGCGGACTGGCCCGTTTCCGTGTGAACGCCTACCGCCAGCGTGGTTCGCTGGCAGCCGTGATCCGTGTGGTTTCCTTTGATATTCCCGACTGGCAGAAGCTGCACATCCCCCCGCAGATCATGGAGCTTGCCGAAGTGGAGCACGGCATGGTGCTGGTGACAGGTACTGCCGGCAGCGGTAAATCCACCACGCAGGCCTGTATCATTGACCGGATCAACCGCACGCAGGACAAGCATATCATCACGCTGGAAGACCCCATCGAGTACCTGCACCGCAACAAATGCAGCATTGTCAGCCAGCGGGAGATCGCCATCGACACAACAGGCTATCTGGCCGCTCTGCGCGCCTGCCTGCGTCAGGCTCCGGATGTGATCCTGCTGGGTGAGATGCGTGACCCAGAAACGATCCGAACCGCCATGACTGCCGCCGAGACCGGCCACACGCTCATTGCCACGCTGCACACCATGGGTGCCGTCAACACCATTGACCGGATCGTAGACTCCTTCCCCAGCGCGCAGCAGGTCCAGATCCGTTTCCAAGTGGCCGAGGTGCTGCACACCGTGGTATCCCAGCAGCTGCTGCCGGAGATCAACGGCGGTCTGGTGCCTGCATATGAGATCATGCATATGAACAGCGCGATCCGCAGTCTGATTCGCGACAACAAAAGCCACCAGATCGACAACGCGATCGCCTCCGGCACCCGTGAAGGGATGATTTCCATGGACCAGTCCATTCTTGCATTGTACCGTGACGGTCTGATCACCAAAGAGACTGCCTTGGAATACGCGATCAATCCCGAGCAGCTGCGCCGCAGTCTGGGCTGACAATATTTTCAGAAAAAGCTGCCCTGCACGACTTGTGCAGGGCAGCTTATGTTTTTGACAAATGTATTCTTATCAGTAAAGATACTTGGCTGTGTAATTTTTTCCATCACCAATATAGGCCATAATGGACTTACTCTGCTTTGCAGACGATGCAAACGTAGGGTCCATCCGCTGCCAGGTCTTGCCGTCAAAGAAAATTGCGCCGTTGATCCAGCCGCTTTCTTCGCTCCAAACGTTGATCCAGGCGTGGTATGCGTTTCCGGCATAGCCCACCACCAGCTTACAGGGCACGCCCTGACTGCGCAGCATTCCGGTCATCAAAGACGCATAATCAAAACAAATGCCTTTCTTTGCCTCTAAAACAGAGTCCAGCACCGGCAGATATCCACTCTGCACAGCGGCAGCCTTTTCCGTATCATAAGTCAGATTGCCAACCACAAAATCGTATACAGCGGCTACTTTTTTCATGGGATCGATCATGCCTTCCGTCAGTTCTCCGGCTTTGGCCACCACTGCGCTTGCAGCACTATAGTCCACATACTGGTTCGGCCGCAGGAAAGGTGCAAACTCATCCTTCAACGTCACCGTGTGAGAAATCGACTGCACCAGGGCATACTTACTCCCGCTGACATTTTCAAACAGCGAAATCTGATAGGCTCCATTTCCGTCAGAGAGCGGAAACGTCTCCCACTTCCCCGCTGTCAGGTTATATGTATAGGTGGTTGCGGGCCCCTTAACCTGAACCTTCAGCCGCTTACTGGTCTTGGCAGTGTACTGTACCATGACATATCCATCATTGGTATTGGAATAATCAATGATCGCTTTGCCGGTCTTTTTCACCAGTTTGCCCGAAGGTTCGACCAGCAGTATCGCTGCCGGGGCTTCCGGAGCTTCTGACAGAGCAACCGCCTCATCCTCGATCACTGCATACTCCATCCGGAGCTGCTCCACAAACACCTCTTCAGGCGTCACTTCTTTCGATGCCCAACCCATCAGCGCACCGATCATCAGCGTCATTGCCAGCGCCAACACCGCTTTCCACCGCAGCGTTTTCATCCCAGCATCCTCCTCTTGATAGCATTCCTCGGGAATATTCCAAACAGAATGAGACACTTTCCTCGATTTTATATATTATATCATATATATCTGCAGTTACAGTTCCGGTTACATTTTCCCGTCTCGTCTATCTTTTTTCAAAATTTGGCAAAATAATTTAACCGTGCATTCCGGCGGCTGCATTTTATGGAATATCTACCCTATCTCCACAAGAAAAACGGCACTCTGCAATGCAGAGTGCCGTTTTTCTTACATGTAAAGGAATCAGCCTTCCCAGTTGTGCAACCAGACGTAACGCTCGTCCTCGTTGCGGGTGCTCTGCAGCCAGGGATCGCCATCCAGATGACGAATCATCCAGCAGGTATACATCTGGAAGCCGGGAGCAACAGCCTGAGGATGCAGGTAACCGCCGGGGATAGCAGAGAAGCTGTTATCCACGCTCTTGTAGACGTTGTCGCCCACATAGCTGGCGCCGAAGCCCTCGGGACGGTCAAACTTGAAGTAGTAGCACTCGGGCTGGGGATGTCTGTGAGGCAGATAGCCGGACCAGTTGCCGTGGTCGTTCAGGACTTCACCCAGAACCATGTTGGAATAGGGAGCAATGTCCTTGTCAAAGATGGTGTTGACGCGGCGCTTTGCCACGTTGCCGAACTTGCCCTTGCAGGAATAGCCCCAGGGAGCGTCCTCGGGACGATACAGCTTGCCTGCGAAAGCAGTTTCGTTCTTGGTGCACTGCACCAGGATCTCGGTGGCCTCCACGGCCTCCACGGTCACCTGCTTGCCAGTGCAGACATGCACGGCATAGGGGCCTTCGGTGAAAACGTCCTTGCGGCTGACGGTCTCGGTCTGGTCGTCCCAGCCGAACACGATCTTACCGGACAGCAGCAGAACAGCAATTTCCTCGCCCTCACGGCAGAAGGTACGCTTCTCGCCGGCAGCCATGCGATAGACGCGAACGTCCATCAGCATTTCGCTGTATTCGTTGTCATAGGTGCAGAGAATCTCTTCGCCGTTCGCATCAAATTCCGGATAACCAAAAAACTTACTCATATCGGATCCTCCATATTTCTAATTTCCTTCTGATCCCGAATCTCCGTGATCCATCGGGTTACATACTGAGTGAATTATACCACGGCCTTCATTGGATGTAAAGCCGCGATATTCCGCAAATTCTCCAATCGTTGAAATCGGCTGTAACGTATGATAAACTTGAATTGAATATATAAATTATTTCCAGAAAGAGCGTTTATGATGGAATTTCATGAAAAATTACAGAAATTAAGAAAACAAAAAGGACTGACACAGGAAGAGCTTGCAGAGTCTCTCTGTGTTTCTCGAACCGCCATTTCAAAGTGGGAGTCGGGCAGAGGATATCCAAATATAGATTCTCTGAAGGAGATCGCAAAAGTTTTCTCAGTGACCATAGACGAGCTTCTATCCGGCGAAGAATTGCTGACCATAGCCGAAGAAGATCATAAACAAAAAGAAAGTCATTTCCGTGACCTGGTGTTCGGGTTACTTGACTTCAGTATCGCAATCTTCTTTTTTCTTCCGTTCTTTGGTCAAACAGCAGATGGGATGATACAGGGTGTTTCTCTTTTATCCCTGACTGAAATTGCGCCATATTTGAAAATTCTATATTTTGCCGTCGTGATCGGCATGACCGTATCAGGAATCCTGACCCTTGCTCTGCAGAACTGCCATCATGCGTTTTGGGTGCAAAATAAAAGCAAACTATCGTTCCTGCTGAATACGGTTGGAGCCCTCCTGTTTATCATAAGTTTGCAGCCCTATGCCGCAGTCCTCTTGTTCATATTCTTGACGATCAAGGTGCTGCTGCTTACAAAAAAGCAATGACACGAAACGTATCACGGATGTGACGGCCTGTTTCTTGTGTTCTTTCCGCTTTCTTCTTAATCTGTATTCAGGCGAAAGCCAAGTACAAATAAAGGAAGACAGATCAAGAAATGAAGAAACAGAAGAAACGTAATGTTTTCACAGCACTTGGAGTGCTTGCAGTATTTATGCTGTGGACTGCCGCGATCACCCTGATCGATGTGCAAGCAATCGGCCCACAGAACTCAACCGTTGGATTTGCAACGCTTAACCGCTTTTTTCACAACCTGACCGGCGTGCATATGTCCCTGTATACAATTACGGATTGGCTGGGATTGGTACCGCTCAGTTTTATGTTCGGATTTGCATTGCTTGGGCTGAGCCAATGGCTCAAGAGAAAAAGCCTCTTGAAAGTCGACTGCAGCATCCTGATCCTTGGCGGCTTCTATGTTGTTGTGATGGCCGTATATGTGTTCTTTGAACTGCATGTTATAAATTACAGACCCGTTTTGATCGAAGGCGTTCTGGAAGCATCCTATCCATCCTCAACTACCATGCTTGTGATGTGCGTGATGCCCACAGCGATGATGCAGTTTCATACCCGCATAAAAAACCACACACGCAGAAGATGTGTCAATTGTTTGATCACCGCTTTTATTGTCCTTATGGTGACCCTCAGACTGATTTCAGGCGTGCATTGGGTCACCGATGTGATCGGCGGTATTTTGCTCAGTGCGGGACTGACCATGATGTATGGTTCTATCATCGATTTTGAATGGATGAACAAAATATAAACGCTATTTGCCCGCCGTTACCCTTCCGATGGATAACGGCGGGTTTTGTTCTGCAGCGAATTTTACTCTGTACTTTCCCGAAAAAAAGGCGTACCATAGAGATGATTTCCAAGAAACGGAGGTGGCTCATGAAAGCGGATCTGAATGAAATCCTCCGGTATCTCGGAGCCGAACAGGCTTCAGAAGAACTGCGTCTCAAGGTAGCTGCCGTTTCTGACCGGCTGACGGAAGCCATCCAGCCCCGTTTCACCTACAAAGTCTGCCCCCTTTTGTTGGAAAATGGGCAGTTATCTATCCCCATGGCAGAAATCACGCTGAAGAGCCGCACCGCCAAGCGGATGCTGGCTCAGTGTGATCAGGTCATCCTGCTGGCCTGCACCCTTGGTGCAGCATTTGAAACCATGCTGCGCGCCGAGCAGGCACGGGATATGGGAAACGCAGCCATTCTCAATGCCTGCGGCAGCGCGCTGGTGGAAGCCGGCTGCGATGCAGCGGAGCAGGAATTGAAAGCCCGCTTCCCTGGCCGCTTCCTGACGGACCGCTTCAGTCCAGGCTATGGCGATCTGCCTCTGAGCCTGCAGCCGGCCATCTGTAGTACGCTGGACGTGCAGCGGCGGCTGGGCATTTACCTGACTGACAGCTGCCTGATGATCCCCTCCAAATCCGTTACCGCGCTGATTGGACTTTCCGACACGCCTCAGATGGCACGCATCCGCGGCTGCGCTTATTGCAGCATGCAAAAAACCTGTACCTTACACAAGGGAGGAAAACACTGTGGGATTTGATTTTTTACAGAATAAACTGCTGTTTCTGGACGGTGCGATGGGCACGGTCCTGCAGCAACGCGGACTGACCCCCGGCGGACTGCCGGAACTGCTGAATCTGACCGATCCGCAGCTGTTGTCTTCCATTTACTGCGAGTACATTGACGCCGGCAGTCAGGTGGTTTATGCCAATACCTTCGGCGCCAACAGTCTGAAACTGGCGAAAGCCGGTCATACCGTGGACGAGGTCATCTCTGCCGCCATCTCCATTGCCAAGGACGCCGCCGCAGGACGCGCCATGGTGGCACTGGACATCGGCCCGTTGGGTCAACTGCTGGAGCCCATGGGCAGCCTGACTTTTGAGCAGGCCTATGACCTGTTCCGCGAGATCGCTGAAGCCGGTGCAAAAGCAGGCGCTGATCTGGCTGTCATCGAGACCATGACCGATCTCTACGAGGCGAAAGCCGCCCTGCTGGCCGTGAAAGAGAACACGGATCTTCCCGTGTTCGTTACCATGTCTTTCGAGCAAAACGGACGCACCTTCACCGGCTGCACCGCCGCTTCCATGGCGCGCACTCTGGAAGGGCTGGGCGCGGACGCCATCGGTCTGAACTGCTCTCTCGGCCCCGATCTTCTGGTGCCCATTCTGAAAGAACTGTGCGAAAACACCCGTCTTCCGGTCATCGCAAAGCCCAACGCCGGCCTGCCGGACCCTGTAAGCGGACACTACGATATGGGCCCCGAGGATTTTGCGCAGGCGCTTCTCCCCTGTCTGGAGGCTGGCGTTACCATCTTCGGCGGCTGCTGCGGTACCTCACCGGACTATATCCGCCAGCTCCGCAAGGTCCTCGACGGAAAACAGCCAGTCCCCCGCCATTATGATGCAGCAGCCTTTGTCTGCACACCGGTCACCCCATGCCGTCTGGATGGCGTGCGGGTCATTGGCGAGCGGGTCAACCCCACCGGTAAAAAACGGTTCCAGCAGGCATTGCTGGAAAACGATCTGGATTATATTCTTGATGTTGCTGTTCAGCAGGAGGATGCGGGAGCCGATATTCTGGATGTCAACGTAGGCTTCCCCGGCGTGGACGAAGTCGCCATGCTGCCCCGCGTGGTCAAAAAGATCCAGAGCGCCGTTTCCCTTCCCCTGCAGTTGGATTCTTCCAATCCCGCCGCGCTGGAAGCCGGTCTGCGTGTTTATAATGGTAAAGCTGCCGTAAACTCTGTGAACGGCGAACCGGAGGTTCTGGAACGCATCCTCCCCATTGTGAAAAAATACGGTGCCTCCGTTGTAGGCCTGACGCTGGACAAGGGTGGCATTCCGCAAACCGCAGAAGGCCGCGTTGCCATTGCCCGCCGGATTCTGGACGCCGCACTCTCCTATGGGATCCCCAAGGAAGACCTTTGGATCGACTGTCTGACGCTGACGGTTTCCGCCCAGCAGGAACAGGCCGTAGAGACATTGAAGGCCGTCTATACCGTACGCCATGAATTGGGTCTGCAAACTGTTCTCGGCGTTTCCAATATTTCCTTTGGTCTCCCCAACCGCATTTTGCTGACCCAAAACTTCCTGATCCAGGCCATGTATGCCGGTCTGACCCTTCCCATTATCAACCCAAATCAAAAGGAAATGATGGATGCCGTCAGTGCCTTCCGGGTTCTTTCCGGTGAGGATATGCAGTGTCAGGATTATGTTGCCCGTTTTGCAGGTGATTCTTCTCCTACAGCATCCGTAAAGCAAGATAACTTAACACTTGACGATGCCATTATCCGCGGATTAAAAGCAGATGCTGCCAGATTGGCCGGTATTGCCCTGCAAACAGAAGACGAACTGGCGCTTGTAGAAGGCCATCTGATCCCCGCACTGGACCGCGTGGGAGAGGGGTATGAACAAGGCAAGGTCTTCCTCCCCCAGCTTCTCAGCGCTGCACAGGCCGCACAGGCCGTATTCGAGGTCATCCGTACCTCCATCGCTGAAAAAGGCGGCACACCGGTCAAAAAGGGCGCCATGGTCATCGCAACAGTTCAGGGTGATATCCATGACATCGGCAAAAATATCGTCAAGACCGTACTGGAAAACTACGGCTATGATGTCCTTGATCTGGGCCGTGATGTGGTCCCCGAGGCCATTGTAAAGGCCGTACGGGAGCGCAAAATCCGTCTTGTGGGCCTTTCCGCGCTGATGACCACAACACTCCCCGCCATGGAGGAAACCATCAAACAACTGCAGCAGCTGCCCACTCCTCCCGTCATTGTGGTTGGCGGCGCAGTGGTCACTCCGGAATACGCCAGCACAATGGGCGCCGATTATTATGCCAAGGACGCCAGACAGGCTGTGGATGTAGCCAGAAAGGTTCTCGGATAAACAAAAATGAGCGTATCGTTTGATACGCTCATTTTTACGCTGGATAATATGAAAATGGGACATCCTTCCGGATGTCCTCTTTTCATGCAGGTCAACGACATCTTCATGGGTGGTCTCCCATGAACCAAGGCTGAAGGCATCGGGCTTTTTTGAACTGTCTTTAATACAAATCCGATCCTGCCGTTTGGTTAAAATCTCTATTTGTTACTGCGACTGCAAATACTTCTTTGCGCCGCAATCGTGAGAAGCGTATCCCCAAGCTGTGTCAGCGCCACGCCCAGAAGAGTTACTTCATCCTCCGTCAGTTTGCAGGCAAGTGCATTGGCAACGGCAGTGATGGAAGCTGTCAATTCACATGGATTCACAAGAGACTCACCTCCACTACTATGGTATGAACAAACGGCGGAAAGGGAAACGCATTCAGCGCACAGATCACTTATAAGGAAAACACTGGTGTATTCTCTAACTGACTTCCGGCATAGTATGCTCTGAGTTCCTGCTCAACAAGGCTCAGAGAGGAATGGCTTTATGGGAATTACCAATTCTAACAAAGAATTGAGCACGGAACGTATCGACTGCGGTGGTTCTTTTCAGGTAAGACCGTCCTTAACGGCAGCCCCGGATATTGTGACCAACCCTACCGACATTGTGCTGATCCTGGACCGTTCGGGCAGCATGGCAGGAAATGCGCTGGCGAATCTGAAAAATGGTGCCAAAGCATTTATCGATATGATTGACGAAGCTACCGATGGCTCGCAGGACGGTCAGATCGGTGCCGGAAGCCGCATCGCCATTGTCAGCTTCGCAGACACTGCTACCGCGAACACACAGCTGATCACTTCGGTCAGTGATCTGAAAACCGTGGTAGATTCTCTGACGGCCAGAGGAAGCACGAACCACGCAGACGCTTTCGCCAAAGCTTCCGAGCTGTTGACCCCGCCCTCCACCAACGCCCGCGTCATGGTCATGTTTACCGATGGACAGACCACTGCCGGCCCTCCACCCAGCCCCATTGCCGCGGCAGCCAGAGCAACGGGCGTGGTGATCTATGCCATCGGACTATCCGGCAACACCGGCGTGGACTCCGCCGTCTTGGAGGATTGGGCCTCCAAACCGGCATCCGCCTATGTGGCGATCACACCGGATGACGCAGAACTGGAAGAACTCTTTAAGGATTTGGCCAGAAATATTGCAAATCCCGGTGCAACAAACATTGTGGTCACTGATACAGTGTCCCCCTGTTTCCGAATCACATCTGTTGCTATGCCCACCAAGGGTACAACCAGCTTGCTGGATGCAAACACAGTGCAATGGCAGATTGACGAACTGGGCGTGACGCAAAGCGAAGGCGCAGCATTGGAGTTTACCGTCCAGCATATTGGCCCCTGCTCCGGAACCGCCGAGGTAAATGAGTCTATCTCCTACTATGATGCAGAGGGCAATATCGTAAGCTTCCCCTCCCCTGAACTGGAGGTAGACTGCGACATCATCGTCCTGCCGGAGATCTGTCCGGAACCCGTCGAGCTGATCATTGACGGCTGCGAAGACACGTTGGAGTTTGACGCCGGTGATTTGGGGATGGAGTCCCTTGGCCGTATTGTCCAGTTGAGCGTCACTCTACAAAATGTCTGCCCTAACAGACGCGTTGCTTTGGCCGCGATCCTAACAGAGGTGGATAATCAGGGCCTTGAACACAAGCGCGGTATGAAGACCATGCTAATTCCCTCCCACGCTATGCAGACCTGCCGGGATGTGACTGTACGGTGTATTAAATTCGTTCTGCCGGAAAGTCTGGATGTCTCCGGCACAGCAGGTTCCATTTGCAATACTCGAAATTTCAAAGCTCGTTTCATTGCTAACTATATCGACAACGACTTTGAGTGCTGCAATACTGTACTGTAAACATGACCATTCCACGGATACCGTTTTCTGCGGTATCCGGGTACATAGATTTTTTAGAGTGTCCTATTCCGGTATAATTTTAGGGGTATAACCCAGTCACCTGCATCTCAGGTGGACGGGCTGTATCCCCTAATCATTTTCATCCAGTCATTATCACCAACACCAGCAAATCAGGTATTCCCCACCAAAAGAAAAACGACGGCCAAAGCCGTCGTTTTCTTTT
>JAFYQM010000072.1 GCA_017547085.1 Oscillibacter sp. | reverse complement strand
GCAGGCTTCGGCAACGTGACTTGGGGCATCTGCAAGAAGGCCATGCAGCTGGGCGCCAAGGTGGTGACTCTGTCCGGTCCCGACGGCTACATCTACGATCCCGATGGCGTGTCCACCGAGGAGAAGGTGGAGTATCTGGTTGAGATGCGCAACAGCGGCCGCAACCGCGTGCAGGATTATGCCGAGAAGTTCGGCGTGGAGTTCTATGCAGGCGAGAAGCCCTGGGGCGTGAAGGTGGATATCTGCATGCCTTCCGCGATGCAGAACGATGTACATATGGAGCATGCTGAAAAGATCGCTGCTGCCGGTGTGAAGTACTACATCGAAGTGGCCAACATGCCCACCACCAACGACGCACTGGCCTATCTGATGGCCCAGAAGAACATGATCGTGGCTCCGTCCAAGGCAGTGAACGCCGGCGGTGTGGCTACCTCCGCACTGGAGATGGCCCAGAACAGCGAGCGTCTGGTGTGGACCGAGGAAGAAGTCGATAAGCAGCTGAAGCAGATTATGGATACCATCTATACCATGAGCGTGGAAGCAGCTGAGAAATACGGTCTGGGTTACAACCTGGTGGCAGGCGCCAATATCGCCGGTTTCCAGCGCGTGGCTGACGCCATGATGGCACAGGGCGTGTTCTGATCCTTTAGGGACACGATACTTCATTGAAACAACGAAAAAAGAAGTCCTCTGAAAAGAGGACTTCTTTTTTGTCTTAATTGCTGTGAGAGACTTCGATGATCCGGATAACGCCGTCTTTCACATAGAGGTTTGCGGAATCGGCATAGGCCTGTGCCTGTTCCAGTGTGACCCATTCGCCGCTGTCGGCGTTGAAGCAGAGGGCGTTCTTGGCCAGCGTGTAGCTTCGGCCACCGTGAACCACCAGATTGCTGCCTACCCAAACGTCGTTAGAGACATTTTTCAGGCAGGACAGGCTTTGGATCTTCATAAATTTGCCGTCCTTCATCGTGGCTTCCACATAACCGCTGCGATCAATGCTGTAGGCGGTTTCGATTTCGCCGGTGCGTTTGTCGCCGGAGATGATTTCCACGGTGGTAACTGTATCGCCCGCAACAGTGGTTCTTCGAACAGCGGCCCAACCGTACAGCACATTGCCGCCGGTGCCCACATCCAGCACTACCAGATCAATCTCACCGCTCCAGTTGACGCGGGCGTAGGTGATGTCGGAGGCGCTGATCACGCCAGTGGTGAGGTCAGAGAGACTGATCTGTCGGCCGAAATCAAAGATCATGGCATTGTCAGCCAGTTTCTTGCTGCCCAGTGTCTTTTCGGCAATGTTGAGACTGCCGGAGGCACCGCCGCTGAGGACGGAGAGATTCACCGCATTTTTCTGGCTGGCGGAGATCCGGACTACCTGACCGGCATATTCCGCGTTTGCCTTGATGGCCAGCGGGATCATGGTGCTGCCGCAAAGCAGCTGAATGGTTCCGTCATCTTCCACCAGACCGACCGCATTGCCTCGGGTGGAGGAAGTGCTCTTGCTGGATACAGCGGCAGCAACCTGACCGTCTGCCGTCAGCAGTAAGGTCATTTGCTGGCCGGGCTTGAATTCAGCAAGAGAGGCCACCGCGGAGGGGAGGACGGAGAATTCCGTTCCGCCCAGCACTTTCAGGCGGGCCGGTGCACTGGGAGAGGGCTCGCAGGATTCGTAATACACCGATACGCGGGTATCGCAGACACGAATGGAGTTGGTGGCGGGGTAGTAGGAGGCCACATCGTTTTTTCGCAGGTCTGCGGAGGTGATGGGCAGGCCGTTTTTGTAAAGCGCATAAGTGTTGGAACCGGCCAGCTCGCTGAAACCGGCGGTGGAATGGTCGGCAGAGAGGGCGATGGCCGCGGAGGCGGTGCCGCCGTTGCCGCTAATGATGGGCAGGAAGGTCAGTGCCTTGCCGGAAGAGTTCAGGACGGCATAGCCTCTGGCGCCAACCAGAGAAGTGGAGGACACAGGGTGGACCATGTCATAGGTGGCGTCCGCGGTTTTCAGTTTCCCAGTGCCGCCGTCCACGGCACGCAGCTCCGTTTCCTTGCTGAGGGTATACAGGGTGCCGCCGCTCTTTTTCTCCGTATGGAGCAGGTTCATAAACAGCTTGGCTGCCTGTGCGCGGGTCAGAGGGGCGTTGCCATTGGTGGGAAGACCATCGGTCAGACCAATCATGTCCGCCACAGCCATGTAGCTGTCCGGCCATACGCCGCCCACTTCTTCATCCTTGTAGTCCAGCAGCCGTAGCAGGATGGTCACGGCGTGGCCCATGGTCAGGGTGCGGTTGGGCTGGAAGGTGCCGTCGGGGTAGCCTGCGATGATACCCTTGCCCTTGGCAGCCAGATTGATGTAGCTGATTGCCCAGTGGGAAGGCTTCACATCGGGAAAGACGGTGACGGTGCGGTAGCGTCCCAGCTCCGCCTCACTGTCGGTGATATAGGCTGCCATCTTGCAGAACTGGGCGCGGGTCAGGATGCCGTTGGGGCGGAAGGTGCCGTCCCCATAGCCATCCAGCACGCCCATCAGCCGCAGAGTCTCCACAGCGGTTTCCGTATTTCGGTCCGATACATCGGAAAAACGGCTCACTTCTGCGGCACCTGCGGGGACAACGAGGGTTGTCACCAACATGATCGTTGTCAGCAGAAGGGTGAAAATTCGTTTCTTCATCAATTATCTCTCTCCTTTATTCCGCACGCAGCGCTTCCACGGGCTGCAATCTGGAAGCTTTGATTGCCGGATAGACACCGAACAGAATGCCAAGCGCCACAGACAGCGACAGCGCTGCCACCGTGACCCAGAGCGGCGGATAAATTGTCATTTGGAACATTGCTTTTCCGAGGATGATACTGCCCGCTGTTCCCACGGCGACGCCAACGACACCGCCGATGCCGCAGAGCATACCGGCCTCCACGAGGAACTGGGCCACGATGCTGCTGCGCTGTGCGCCGATGGCGCGGCGGATGCCGATCTCGCGGGTGCGTTCGGTGACAGTCACCAGCATGATGTTCATAATGCCGATGCCGCCCACCAGCAGACTGATGGCGGCGATGCCGCCCAGCACCAGACCGATCACGGTCATTTGCTCGTTTTCATACTCCTGCCACTGGTTGTTGGAGGAGACGTCAAAGCCGCCCTGATTACGGTCGATGAGGCCCTTCAAAAAGCCGCCGATGCGGGAGATCATCTCAGTGATCATTTCCGAATCCTTCACTGTCACTTGATACTCCGTGGGGAGCTGTCCGCCCAGTATGCGGCGGGTGGTGTAGGGGAAGACGATCAGGTTGTCGATTTGACTCTGGTTGGCGTTTTCATCCGTCAGGCGGGAGCCGTACACGCCTACGACCTCAAAATTGTAGCCGTTGACCTGCATGACCTTGCCCACCGGATCAGCGGAGCCGAAGAAGACCTTTGCGGCCTGTGCGCCCAGCACGCAGACTTGATTATAGTTCTCCATGTCCAACCACGCCAGATCGCGGCCCTTGACAATGGACAGGTTGTTGCAGTTGCTGTACTGGTCGCTGCCGTAATGCAGGGTAGGGGGGCGGTCACCAATCAGATTGCCCTCCTCGTCCCACTGGTAGCTCATGTTGGCGGAGGTTTTGGTGCCGTAGCTGACCGTGGCATCGAGCCAGCCGACCGGCGTGACACCGTCAATGTACTCGCTGAGGCTGTTGCAGTAGTTGTAGAGGTCGGGGAAGTAGTCCTTGCCGAGGTTGTTGCCGTGTTCGTCCCACACGTTGGAATAGATATAGATATTGATCTTGTTGCTGCCCATGGCTGCATTCTGCTCGCGGGTGTAGGCCTTCATGCCTTCCATGACGGAGACAATGGTCATCACGGCGGCGATACCGATGAAAATGCTGAGGATGGTGAGGATGGAACGGCCTTTTTTGCCCCAGATGGACTTCCACGCCATTTTGAACGCCTGTACAAGGTTCATAGCCAGTCCACCTCCTGTACCCGGTCCTCGATGATCCTGCCGTCTGCCAGACGGATGATCCGCCGTGCCGTGGCGGCAATGCCGTTGTCGTGGGTGATGAGGATGATGGTGCTGCCCTCGCGGTTCAACTGCTGCAGGAAGCCCAGCACTTCCAGACCGGTGCGGGAGTCCAGTGCACCGGTGGGTTCGTCCGCCATGATGATGGGAGGATGGGTGGCAATGGCGCGGGCAATGGCCACGCGCTGCTGCTGACCGCCGGACATCTGGGTGGGCTTATGACGATAGCGCTCTGCAAGGCCCACGCGGTCCAGTGCATCCATGGCCATTTCACGGCGGTCGATGGGGTCGATGCCCTGATAGATCAGAGGCAGCTCCACGTTTTCCAGAACACTCAGGTTCTGGATCAGGTTATACTGCTGGAAAATGAATCCGATTTCCTTGTTGCGGATGCGGGAAAGCTCCTGATCGGTCAGCTCTCGCACGTCGGTTCCGTTTAAGATGTAGTCGCCGTAGGTGGGGATATCCAGACAGCCCAGCACGTTCATCATGGTGGACTTGCCGGAGCCGGACTGGCCCACCACAGCCACGAACTCGCCCCGGTCTATGGTGACCGATACGCCGTCCAGTGCGCGGACCTCGCTCTCAAGACCTTCCGCGTAGATCTTATAGACGTTCCTCAGTTCAATCAAGCCTGCCATACGCATCAACCCCAACTGCCCATGTAGTTGCTGAGGATCTGGGTAAAGACCTCCGTGCCTTCCTCCACGCCGGACTTGATCTCTACATTGTAGTTGTCCTGAATGCCGATCTCCACGGGGACGGGATAGAAGCCCTCGGGGATCTCCTCGTCCATGAAGGGCACCTCAATGGCGTTTTCGGGACGCTGGTCGCTCTTGACGTAGACCACAGTGGCGCTGCTGCCGTCCTCCAGACCGACGGTGCGGACGGACTGGATGGGAAGGACCAGACAGTTGTCGTTCTGGCTGGCAGTCAGACGGTAGTTGATGTAGCTGTTGACCTGAATGGATTCGTCGAAGTTGTCGGCGGAGATGACGATGGGATAGGTGGCCACGCCGTTGTTAATGGTGCTGGAGAGGCTGACGCTTTCCACGATGCCCATGCCGGGGGTGCCCCACTGGTCCAGTTCCACCATCATGCCGGGCTTGATGTAGCTGATGTTGCGCTCGTCCACGTTGGCGGTGATGGTGATGGCGGTGGTATCGGAGATGGTGACCAGCGCGGTGTTGGCGGGGATCTCGCTGCCGAGAGTGGCCATCAGGCCGATGACCTTGCCGTTGATGGGAGCCATGGCGCTACAGTTGGCCAGATTCTGCTCGGCCACCCGCAGTTCCTCCAGCGCGGTCTCCAGATTCTGCTGGATGGTGAACAGCTCGCTTTCGCTGGCCTCGCCGTCGATCTGTACCAGCACCTGACCGGGGGACACCTGCAGGTAATCCACCAGAGAACTGGAGAGAACGGTGCCGCTGACGGTAGAGCAGAGGTCGCCCACGCGGTAATATTCCAGCCTGCCCGGCTCATAGGGATACACGGTCTCGCCGCCGGCCGCCGTGGTGGCGGAGGCCACCATGCCGGCTGTGAGAACACCTTCGTTTTCGATAACGATCTCGGCGGAGAACAGCTTGGAGCCTTCCGGTGTGATGCGGCTGACCATGTAGACGTTCTCCACGGTGCCGGTCACGGTGGTCATCAGGGCGGGGATGGAGACCTGCATGGACTGACCGGCATACAGGTCACCCTCATAGGCATAGCTGTAATACTGGGTCAGACGCAGGCGGGTGTCGTCTGCCAGTGTGGCTACCTTCTGGCCCTTGGAGATGGTGTCGCCGGGGTTTAGCTTCACAGTGTCCATCAGCTTGCCGGGGTAACCGGGGGAGAGGTTCAAGCCCGCCAGATCTTTTTCGGCGGTGGAGAGCTGCTTCTGGATGCCCTCCACATTGCTGCGGGCCTTTTCCACGGCGGTCTGCGCTGCAGGAGAGTCGATGACGAACAGGGGATCACCCGCTGTAACCATCTGGCCCTCAGTGACGAACACGTCCATCACCGTGCCTGCGGTGGTGAGGGTGATGGTCTCGCTGTTCTTGGCTTTGGTGAGGCCGCTGCTCTCCACCACGGAGGTGATGGCGTCGTAATGGACGGTGTCGATGACCACTTCACCTTCGCCGCCGGACTGCTCCCCACCGCGGAAGTGCTTCCACGCGAAAAAGGCAGCGGCGGCTACCAGCAGTAAAATGATGATACGCCGGACAAAGCGGCGGCGTTTTTTCTTCTTCAATACGGTGTTTGGGCTTTTGTTGATGTCTGCAGCCGGCGGGGAGGGGATTTCGTGTGTGGTTGCCTGCGGCTGCTGTTCCATGATCTGGGACATTTTTGTACACTCCTTTGCTTGCTGTATTCTTCTTGTGGGCTTATACTATTGAAGTTCCGCCGCGAAAACAACAACAAATCGGTAACACTTTTATACATTTAAAGGGAGCGTGAAAAATCGTTACAGAAAAACAGAAAAAAGAAGGTTTCAAAAGGAAAAGAAATGCAGAGAAGATGGGCGTGCTCTCTTGACTTTCAGAGAAAACTCCGTTACTCTGTTACTGTAAAGACATCATACAACCAATTATGTTGTATTATTGCTTTGGAAAGGAAGGAATTATCATGGGAAAAACTACCATTCACATTGCTGACGGCAACGAAGCTGCGGCATATGTGGCCTATGCATTTTCGGAGGTAGCAGCCATCTACCCGATCACGCCGTCCTCGCCGATGGCGGAGAAGACCGACGAATGGTCTGCAAACGGGAAGAAGAACCTGTTCGGCCAGCCGGTCTCTCTGGTGGAGATGCAGTCCGAGGCAGGTGCTATCGGCGCGGTCCACGGCGCGCTGGAGTCCGGCTCTCTGGCAACGACCTTTACCTCCTCGCAGGGCCTGATGCTGATGATCCCTGTGCTGCACCGCATCAGCGGTACCCGCCAGCCGGCAGTGCTGCATGTGGCATCCCGTACGGTGGGTACCCACGCCATGTCCATCTTTGGTGACCACAGCGACGTGATGAACTGCCGCCAGACCGGTTTTGCTCAGCTCTCCACCGGCAGCGTGCAGGAGGTCATGGATTTGGCAGGTGTGGCTCATCTGGCTGCCATCAAGACCCGCATCCCCTTCATGCACTTCTTCGACGGCTTCCGTACCTCCCATGAGATCCAGAAGATCCGTACCATTCCTTACGAGGCATTTGAAAAGATGCTGGACTGGGATGCTGTGCGCAGCTTCCGGGAATCCTCTCTGCATCCCCGTCATCCGTCTCTGCGTAACACGGTGCAGAATCCTGACGTGTACTTCCAGTTCCGTGAGGCCAATAACCGCTTCTACGACGCACTGCCCGATGTGGTGGAAGAGTACATGCAGCAGATCAACGCCGTTACCGGCGAGGATTACCACCTCTTTAATTACTACGGTGCACCCGATGCCGAGCGCGTGATCGTCGCCATGGGCTCTGTCAGCGGCGCGGCACGGGAGACTGTGGAATACTTGAACGCACTGGGGGAGAAGGTGGGTTACCTGCAGGTGCACCTGTTCAATCCGTTCTCCATGGAGCATTTCCGTGCAGCCCTGCCCGAAACCGTGAAGAAGATCGCGGTGCTGGACCGCTGCAAGGAGATGGGTGCTGCCGGCGATCCGCTGTATCTGACGGTCTGCGCCGCCTTTGCCAACCGTTCCGACGCTCCGTACATCTGCGGCGGCCGTTACGGCCTTAGCTCCAAGGATATCACTCCTGCCCAGATCAAGGCCGTCTTCGACCACCTGCTGCAGGATGCTCCCATGAACGGCTTCTCCGTGGGTATCGAGGACGATGTGACTTACCGTTCTCTGCCTGTAGGCGACCCGCTGCCGCTGGACGCTCCGGGCGTGGTCAGCTGCAAGTTCTGGGGCCTCGGCAGTGACGGTACCGTGGGCGCCAACAAGAACTCCATCAAGATCATCGGCAGTAACACCGAACAGTACACGCAGGCCTATTTCGAGTATGACACGAAGAAGTCCTTCGGCATCACCCGCAGCCACCTGCGTTTCGGCCCCACTCCCATCCGCTCTTCCTATCTGGTCAAGTCCGCGGACTTTGTGGCCTGCCATAACCAGTCCTTCCTTGATAAATACGACATTGCTTCCGAGTTGAAGCCGGGCGGCACCATGCTGCTTAACTGCCGCTGGCAGCCGGAGGAGCTGGAAGCCAACCTGCCTGCCGCTGTAAAGCGGGAGCTTGCCAATAAAGGTGCAAAGCTTTACACCATTGACGCCAACGCCATTGCCCGCGAACTGGGCTTGGGCGACCACGCCAGCATGGTGCTGCAGTCCGCATTCTTCTCTCTGGCGGACATCATCCCCATCCAGCAGGCTGTGGATTACATGAAGGAGGCTGCGGAGAAATCCTTCGGCAAGAAGGGCGAGAAGGTGGTGCAGATGAATCTGGCTGCCATCGACCGCGGCGTCAGCGGCGTGCAGGCTGTGCCTGTGCCGGAAGAGTGGAAGAACTGCGTGGACGAGGAAGTGGCAGTCAAGGAAGAAGTTCCTTCCTTCATTGAGAAAATCCTGCGGCCCTGCAATGCCCAGAAGGGCGACTTACTGCCCGTTTCCACCTTCATCGGTTACGAGGACGGCACCATGCCCCTCGGCACCACGGCTTATGAGAAGCGCGGCATTGCCACCCGCATCCCCGTGTGGGATCCTGCTGCCTGTATCCAGTGCAACCGCTGCTCCTTCGTCTGCCCCCATGCCGTTATCCGTCCCTATCTGCTGAACGAGGCGGAAGTGGCCGCCGCACCGGAGGGCTTTGCCACCGTGCCCGCCAAGGGCGCCAAGGATTTGGCCTTCTCCCTGCAGATCAGTGACATGGACTGCACCGGCTGCGGAAGCTGTGTGGCCTCCTGTCCCATGACGGGCAAGGCCCTGCGGATGGAGCGTGTGGAGGACGAACTCACCATTACGCCTGCATGGGAATATGGCCTGACCATCACGGAAAAAGACGCCTTCAAGGTAGGTACCGTGAAGGGCAGCCAGTTCCGTCAGCCGCTGTGCGAGTTCTCCGGCGCCTGCGCCGGCTGCGGCGAGACGCCCTATGCCAAGCTGCTGACCCAGCTGTACGGCGACCGCATGTACTGGGCCAACGCCACCGGCTGTTCTCAGGCTTGGGGCGCTGCCATGCCCTCCATTCCTTACACCGTCAACAAGAAGGGAAGAGGCCCTGCATGGAGCAACTCCCTCTTTGAAAACAACGCTGAGTTCAGCCTCGGCATGTGCCTGTCTGTTAAGCAGCAGCGCAATAAGATCCGCGGCTGGCTGGAGGAACTGAAGACCTTCGAAACGGCGCTGGAAGAGCCTATCGCCCGCTGGCTGGAGACCTTCGGGGATGTGGATGCTTCCATGGAGGCTTCTGAAACGCTGGAAGCCGCGCTGGAAGCCATCAGCCTGACTGGGCGTGCAGGAGAGCTGAAGGATCAGATTCTGAGCCTGCGTGAGCATCTGGCCAAGCAGACCATCTGGATGTACGGCGGCGACGGCTGGGCCTACGATATCGGCTTCGGCGGTCTGGACCACGTCATCTCCACCGGTGAGGATATCAACATCCTTGTGGTGGATACCGAGGTCTACTCCAATACCGGCGGCCAGAGCAGTAAGGCGACCCCGCTGGGTGCTGTGGCACAGTTCCAGGCAGCCGGTAAGAAGAGCGGCAAGAAGGATCTGGGCAAGATGATGATGTCCTACGGCAACTGCTATGTGGCAAACGTGGCCATGGGCGCTGATCCCAACCAGCTGATGAAGGCCATCACCGAGGCCGAATCCTTCCCCGGACCCTCTCTCATTGTTGCCTACGCGCCCTGCATCAATCACGGCATCAAGGCCGGCATGGATCAGGTGCAGGCGGAGATGAAGCGTGCGGTGGATTCCGGCTACTGGCCCTTGTACCGTTACGATCCCCGCCGCATTGCTGAGGGCAAGAACCCCTTCCAGCTGGACAGCAAGGACCCCACCATCGGATATCAGGAATTCCTCGAAGGCGAGGTGCGTTACGCATCTCTCCGCAAGACCTTCCCCAAGAATGCCGAAACCCTGTTTGCACAGGCAGAGCAGGAGGCAAAGGACCGGTTCGATGGCTATAAGCGCATGGCACAGCAGGACTAAAGCTGCGTGTAGGAGGAAGATATGATGAGCAGACAGGAAATCGACGTCAAACAGGAATATCAGAAGAAACTGACCACAGCAGAAGAAGCCGTAAAGGTCGTCTGCAGCGGAGACTGGATCGACTACGGTTGGAATGCCTGCGCGCCGGTAGTGCTGGATCGGGCACTGGCGGCACGGTATCAGGAATTATGGGATGTGAAGGTGCGCGGCGCGGTGCTGATGCGCCGTCCGGAGATCCTCTCCGTGCCGGATACTGCGGAGCATTTCATCTGGAACTCCTGGCACATGGGTGGTCTGGAGCGGAAAATGATCGACGAAGGCATTGCCTATTACATTCCGCTGCGCTATTCGGAGCTGCCCCGTTATTATCGGGAAAATGTGGACCCCATCCATGTGGCCATGCTTCAGGTGACGCCCATGGATGAGGAGGGATATTTCAGCTTCGGTTTGAACGCATCCCACCTGGAGGCCCTTTGCGAAAAGGCAGAGGTTATCATTTTAGAGGTTAATCAGAAATATCCCCGCTGCTTCGGCGGCGATGATACCCGCATCCACATCAGCCGCGTGGATATGGTGGTGGAGGGCGACAACGATCCGCTCACGGAACTTCCCACTCCGGAAACCACAAAGCTGGACATTACCGTTGCTGACTTCGTGGGCCCCATGATCCCCAACGGCGCCTGCCTGCAGCTTGGCATCGGCGGTATGCCCAATGCCATCGGTAATCTTGTTGCCACCTCCGATCTGACGGATTTGGGCGTGCATACGGAGATGTATGTGGATTCCTATGTAAAAATTGCCAAAGCCGGAAAAATCACAGGCATGAATAAGGGCATTGACCGCGGTTTGCAAACCTTCGCCTTCGGCGCGGGCTCTCAGGAGCTGTATGAGTATCTCCACGAGAATCCCCAGTGCAAGGCGTGCAATGTGGGCTATACCAACGACGTGCGGGTGATTTCCCAGATCGATAATTTCATTTCCATCAACAACGCGGTGGATGTGGACCTGTTTGGTCAGGTCAATGCAGAAACGGCGGGGCTGCGCCATATCAGCGGCTCCGGTGGACAGCAGGACTTCGTGCTGGGTGCCTACCTCTCCAAGGGCGGCATGAGCTTCATTTGCTGTGCCTCCACCATGACCGACAAGAACGGCAACCTTCACAGCCGCATCCGGCCCACGCTGCGGGAAGGCAGTGTGGTGACCGACACCCGCACCAACATTCATTATCTGGCTACGGAATACGGTGTGGTGAACCTGAAAGGCGCCACCACATGGGAGCGGGCAGAGCGGATCATCTCCCTTGCTCATCCCGACTTCCGTGAGGAACTGATCCGCGAGGCGGAAAAAATGAAGATCTGGCGGAGAACGAACCGCCGCTGACAGCTGTCATATGAAAGAAAAACCTGTAGGAAACGTTTGTTTCCTGCAGGTTTTTTCTGCCCGGAGAAGATGAGATCATGTGGAACGACACAATGGATTTTAACAAAAAAGTCTGGCGTATTGGTAATACAATTGTGCAGCTTGACACCATCTGGGAATGTTGCTATACTTGTATTAAGATTTTGTAAAGGAGAGAAGATATGCAATTTAATCTGACCGTAACCGCGATCGTGGTAGTTTACCTGCTGATCATGCTCTTTATCGGTTGGTACTCTTCCAAGAAGATTACCTCCAACACCGACTTTATGGTGGCTGGACGCCGACTGGGCCCCCTCCTGATGGCAGGTACCCTTGCTGCAACCGAAATCGGCGGCGGCAGCTCTCTGGGTGTTGTCCAGCAGGGCATGGAAAACCATGGTATTTCCTCCGCATGGTACATCATCACCATGGGCTTTGCCTTCGTGATCCTGACATTCCTGGCTCCCAAGTTCCGCGCAGCTACTGTCAAGACTGTGCCTGAGTATTTCCGCCGCCGTTATGGCAAGAGCGCAGGCCTCATCACCGCCATCATCATGGTGCTGCCGCTGGTAGGTCTGACAGCCGGTCAGTTTATTGCCTCTTCCGTCATTCTGTCTACCATGCTGGGCATCAGCTACAAGACCGCTGTTATCATTGTAGCAGTGGTGGTTACCATTTACTCCGTCATGGGCGGTCTGTGGAGCGTGACCATGACTGACTTCGTTCAGGTGTTCCTGATCGTGATCGGCATGATCATTGCCGTTCCCTTTGCCATCAATATGGCGGGTGACTGGAGTGCTGTGGTGGCAAATGTGCCCGCGGAAACCTTTGACATGTTCAAGGGCTACAGCCCCATGGCTGTTGTGTCGCTGACAGTCATGTATGTGGCAACGTTTACTGTGGGACAGGAAGCGGTTTCCCGCTACTATGCTGCCCGTGATGGCAAAGCTGCCGTGCAGGGTTCCATCCTTGCTGCCATCGTCAACTTTATCTACGCTTTCATCCCTGCCATCCTCGGTATCATTACGCTGGCTCTGATGAACATGGGCAAGTTCAGCGCTGAGCAGTTCGCCAGCGTGGGCGCACGCTATGCACTGCCTGTTCTGGCCATCGAGGCGATGCCCGGTGTGATCTGCGGCCTGCTGTTTGCGGGTATCATTTCTGCAACCATGTCCTCCGCAGACTCCGACCTGCTGGGTGCGGGTTCCATCTTCGCAAACGACATTTACCGCGCTGTGCTGAAGCCTGAGGCCAGCAGCGAGGAAGTGATGAAGGTTACCAGATGGGTCATGATCATTGTTGGCGTTGCCTCCATGTTCATCGCTCTGTTCAACACCTCCAGCATCGTGAACCTGCTGATGTTCTGCTTCACCCTGCGTGCTGCCGGTGCCTTCTTCCCCTACGTGCTGGGCCACTATTGGAAGGGCTCCTCTTTGGCAGGTACGATTGCTTCTCTGGTCTCCGGTTCCATCGTGGTGGTGTATCTGGAGAAGATCTCCGGTGGTGTGCTGTTCGGCATGAAGCTAAGCCAGCCTATCATTCCCGGCCTGATCGTGGGCCTGGTATTCTTCGTGGTGTTCTCCCTGATCTTCCCACCCAAGGTGAAGACGACCGAACTGGCTCCCGAAGAGGACTAATTGAACATAAAAAAGTGACCGGACGAAAGTCCGGTCACTTTTTTATGCCTGTTAACGGTCATTGGCAGAAAACTCTGCGATCTGGGTGGCTTTTGTTCGCCACTTGCCGCGGCGGAATACCAGATAGGAGATCAGGGCGCCCATGCTCCAGGAGATCAGCAGGGAAGTGAACAGGGCCACGGGCTGACCGTTGGGATACTGCTCGGTGCGGGTCAGGTAAGCAAGGCCGTAAGCGACCGGAATGCGGAGGCATACGGTGGTGACCATGGTGATCCACATGGGGGTCACAGTGTCGCCGCTGCCGCGCATGATGCCGCCCAGCACCTGTGTTACAGCAATGCAGATATAACCTACTGCCAGAATGCGCATCATCCGCACCGCCAGATCGATCAGCGCCGGCGTGTCGGTAAAGAGGTCGAAAAGGAGATGTCCGAAAAGGAGCAGAACCACCGTAATGGAGGCGGATACGCCCACGGCCATGGACATGCCCTGCCGCAGACCCTTGTCCACACGGTCCAGCCGCCCCGCGCCCACATTCTGTCCTGCGTAGACGCTCATGGCCTGACCGAAGGTCATATTGGGCATCATGGCAAAGCCATCCACCCGCATAATGATGACATTGCAGGCCATAACGACTTCACCCATGCTGTTGGTGAGAGACTGCACCACCAGCATGGCAACGGACATAATGCCCTGCGTAATGCCGGAGGGAACGCCCAGCTTCACAATGCGCCACGCGGCGTCCTTCCGCAGTGCCAGCAGGCTCCACTTCAGATCAAAGACATTGCGCATGTGCAGCAGCTTGATGAAGCACAGCACAGCGGAGATGGCTTGCGCAATGATGGTGGCCAGCGCCACTCCCGGTACGCCCAGTCCAAAGTCAGCCACGAACCAGATGTCCAGACCGATGTTCAATGCCGTAGCGATCAGTAGAAAGCCGAGGGCGGACAACGAGTCGCCCATGCCGCGGAGAATGCCGGAGAGGATGTTGTAGAACGTGAAGCCGGCGGAGCCGAGGAAGAAGATGATCAGGTATTCCGCGCACCAGTCAAACACGGAGGCCGGTGTGTCCAGCAGCCGCAGCAGGGGACGGGCCAGTACAGTGCCCACCACCATGGTGGCGGCGGAGGCAATGGCAGCCAGAGTGATGCAGTTGCCGATGGCGCGGGAGAGGGCCTCACGGTTGCCGGCACCGAAGTGCTGGGAAATGACAATGCCTGCACCGGTGGCAACACCTACAAAAATCGCCAGCAGCAGATTCAGGATCGGCATACAGGTGCCGACTGCTGCCAGAGCATTATCGCCGATGTACTTGCCCACCACAATGGAGTCGGCGGTGTTGTAGAGCTGCTGCGCCAGATTGCCAATCAGCATGGGAATGGCAAATTCCGCAATGCGTTTCCATGGTGCGCCCTCGGTCATATCCCGGGCGCTGAATAGTTTGCGAAGATTCAACTTGTGTTCCTTCTTTCGAGCGTAGTCTTTTACGATCCTATTATAAAATCAACTTCTCCACATGGCAATACAGAGAAAAAAGAAGGGAAGTTCCAGCTTTTGGTGAAATCGACAAGAACCCAAACCTGCGTCTTTTGGCCGGGATGCAGAAAAAAACAGGAAAAAGGACTGGTTTCGACCTCGGAAAATTCAATTGTTATAACATGGAGCGGCTAGAGAATCGATTTTTCGATGAAAATGAGCGGGATTTCTTTCTTTTTTGAAAAAGAAGAAGTATAATCGGAATATCGAAGATCGAGAGGTGAGCGTATGCTTTTAGGCGGACTGGATATCGGCACCACCGGCTGCAAGCTGAGCCTGTATGACGAGTGGGGCGAATTTAAGCAGAACTCCTACCGGGAATATGTTTCCAACCGCTCCGACGATGCACAGGAGATCGACGCGGAGGCCGTCTGGACGGCTGTGCAGGAAGTGATCCGTGAGGGTGCCGCTTACGGCAGGATCGACGCCATCGGCGTCACCAGCTTTGGCGAGAGCTTTGTGCTGCTGGATGCGGATGACAACGTGCTGCTGCCGTCCATGCTGTATACCGACAAGCGGGGTAATGAAGAATGTGCGCGGTTCGACGCCGCGGAGGTGGAGGCTATCACCGGAGCGAAGCCCCACGGCATGTATAGCCTGCCCAAGCTGATGTGGGTCAAGGAGCATTTGCCGGATATCTATACCAAGACGAAGCGAATCCTGCTGTTTGAGGATTTTGTGATCTACAAGCTAACGAAGAATGCCCAGATCGACTACTCGCTGGCCTGCCGCACCATGGGACTGGATCTGAAAGGGAAGTGCTGGAGCCGTCGGCTGTTTGACATCGCGGGCATCGATATGGAGAAAATGTCCAAACCCGTTCCCAGCGGTACGGTGGCAGGCACCATCTGCGCCGAAGGACTGGCCTGCGAGGAAACTGTGGTGGTCAATGGTTGTCACGACCAGCTGGCGGCACTGCTGGGCGCAGGCGTATCTGATACCTGTACCGCGGTGGATGGAACCGGAACCGTGGAGTGCGTAACGCCTGTGCTGGAGGAGATTCCAACTGACAGGGAACTGTACGCCAAGGGCTACACTGTGGTGCCCCATTATCTGGAGGGGAAGTACGTCTGCTACGCCTTTTCTTTTACCGGAGGCGCGGCATTGAAGTGGTACAAGGACACCTTTGCACCGGAGGTGAGCTATGCCGAACTGGACGCAAAGGCTGGGGGAGGCCCCACCGGCATCCTGATCCTGCCGCATTTTGCCGGTGCGGCCACCCCTTACATGGATGAGAATTCCGAAGCGGCGATCATCGGTCTGACGCTGGCGACCAGCAAATACGATCTCTATAAGGCAGTGATGGAGGGCGTCACCTACGAGATGCTGCTGAACATCGAGGAACTGGAAAAGGGCGGCATCCGGATCGAGAAGCTGTATGCGACCGGCGGTGGAGCCAAGAGCCGTGCGTGGCTGCAGCTGAAGGCCGACATCCTGAACCGGGAGATCGTGGCGCTGGATGCGCCGGAGGCCGGAGCCGCCGGTACAGTGATGCTGGCAGGCATTGCCATGGGTGCTTTTGCCGACCTGACGGAGGCCCGGACGCGGATGGTGAAGGTGAAGGAATCCTATTTGCCCGATCCTGCCCGCCACGCGGCATACCGAGAACACTATGAGAGATACTGCGGTGTCTACAACGCTGTGCGGCCGCTGCTGTAAAGGAGAAAACGATGTTAGTTACCCTGAATGAAGTATTGGAGATTGCGCAGGCGCGGAATTGTGCCGTTGGTTCTTTCAACACCCCGAATTTAGAAAGTGTGCAGGCTGTCATCAGCGCGGCAGAGGAATTAGGAGAGCCGGTCATTCTCATGCACGCGCAGGTCCACGAGGAGATGGGGATTGTCCGCATGGAGGACATCGTGGACGTGATGCTGCTGAAGGCAGAGAAGGCAAGCGTTCCCGTATGCGTTCATTTGGACCACGGCACGGATGCGGCCTATGTGAAGCGGGGCGTGGAGCTGGGATTTACCTCCGTCATGTACGACGGGTCTACGCTGCCGCTGGCGGAGAACTACGACAACACCTGCGCGGTGGTGGAACTGGCTCACAGATTGGGGATCTCCGTGGAGGCGGAGGTCGGGTCCATGGGCGTCCGTGAGGGCGGAGAAGGCGGCGGAGAAAGCATCTACACCGACCCCGCCGAAGCAAAGCGCTTCGTAGAAAAGACTGGTATCGACGCACTGGCCTGTGCCTTCGGCACCGCCCACGGCCTGTACCTGAAGCAGCCCAAGCTGGATTTCGACCGGCTGGCGGAGATCCGCAGGATCGTGGATGTGCCGCTGGTGATGCACGGCGGCAGCGGCGTCAGCGAGGAGAACTACCGCATCGCCATTGCCACCGGTATCCGGAAGATCAATTACTATTCCTACATGGCAAAGGCCGGCGGCACGGCAGTGGATGCACTGGTCGACCGCACCTTCTTCCACGACATCGCCGTGGCAGCACAGCGGGGGATGCGGGAGGATGTCATCAAAGCAATGCGTGTATTTGCACTGAAATAACGGAAAGGGAGAGAAACATGAAAAGATCTGAGATCAACGCCATTATGAGAGAGGCTGAGGAATTCATTGCCGGTATGAAGTTCCAGATGCCGCCGTTCGTGTTCTGGACTCCGGAAGACTGGGCCACCAAGGGGAAGGCCTATGACGAGATCCGCGACAACATGTTAGGCTGGGACATCACCGACTTCGGCTCCGGCGACTACGAGAAGATCGGACTTCTGATGATTACCCTGCGCAACGGCAACTTCAACGATAAGAAGTACATCAAGCCCTATGCGGAAAAACTGCTGATTGTCAAGGAAGGCCAGATCACCCCGTTCCACTTCCACTGGAGCAAGATGGAGGACATCATCAACCGCGGCGGCGGCAACCTGATGGTGCAGGTCTACAACAGCACGCCGGACGAGCAGCTGGATCTGGTGAATCCCGTTACGGTCCGCACAGACGGTTATGAGCATCAGGTGGAGCCCGGCGCGGTGATCCGTATCGAGCCCGGCCAGTCCATCTCTCTGCCCAACGGCCAGTACCACAAGTTCTGGGGCGAGGAGGGGACCGGTATGATCCTGCTGGGTGAAGTCTCCAAAGTGAACGACGACCGCGTAGACAACCGTTTCTATGAGGAAGTGGGCCGGTTTCCGGACATCGACGAAGACGAAGCGCCTCTGCATCTGCTGGGCAATGAGTATCCTGTGGCTTGTGACTGATCAGGGGGCAGATTATCGTAAAGGCTCCGTTAAGAAAACAGAGGTAAACGGTTACGTTCTTTTGAATAATTATACTTCTTTTTTTTGAAGGTTGAGAAAAAACGGATATAGCTGAAAAAAGCGGTTTTAGCAACGTGACGGCGGAAAATATTGGTATAATGAATAATTTTTATTATATTTTCAAATATTTACATGTGATAAAAAAATAACAGCTTTTAAAACGTGAGAAAAGATTTGCAAAGATTTGAAAAAGTGACAGTTTTTTTGATACTTTGTTTCATGTAGCTTTCTGACTTTGTGCAAAAGGAAGAAAGTGGAATATAGGCGGCAAAATTAACTTGCATGACCGTGGCACTTCGCCTATACTAAAGCTGTTAGGCTCAGTGTTTTTTGATGAAATCAACAAATGTCTTTTACACGAATCTGTATGTAAATTATAGGACACGTGAATCATATGAAACGATTGTCATTGTTGCTGTGGGTGACACAGTTTGGCCTGTCAGTCTTATTTCCCCTGTGCTTCTTCTTGCTGTTTGCAGTATGGCTTCAAAAGCGATTTCAACTGGGGATGTGGATCGTGATCGTCCTTGGGGTGCTGGGATTCCTGACTTCTATCAGTACGGCACGGTCTTGTATCCGTTCCATGCTGAAGGATTCTGAAGCTGCCAGCAATTCTCCGGAACCGCCGCTGTCATTCAACGACCACGATTGACAGCAGGCATTACATGAATAAGGGTGGTAATACGCATGAAATTGCAGGAAGCATCAAAAAAGGAAGTCAAGCGGATCGCGGTTGGATCGATCATCTGCGGCGTGCTGGAGTTGGCCGGCTTTTTTCTGCTGCACCTTCTGGGTGTTGTGCGATTCACACATAAAGTGGTGCTTGGTGCCGCCGGCGGTGTCGGTGTGGCGGTACTGAGTTTCTTGATGTTGTGTCTGGCGGTACAAAAAGCGGTAGATACACAGGATGAGAAACTCCGGAAAAGCCGAATGCAGCTGAGTTACAATCTGCGGCTTTTTCTGCAGGCAGGCTGGGTAGTCCTGGCGTTTCTTCTGCCGTGTTTCAATGTGTTGGCGGCAGCGGCGCCCCTGCTGTTCCCAACAGTGATCATTTTCTATTTGCAGCAAAAAGGAAAACTGGTAACGCCCAGTGAGCGAAAGAATCCGGAGCCTTCCGACGAGGAAGAACCGGAAGATCGTCTGGGCACTTTTGAGATCTGAGATTGTGGCAAGGAGGTGAAAAAATATGGAAATATCAATCAATGGCGCAAGAATACTGGCGGTATTTGAAAACGTACCACTGCTGGGAACGGTACGGCTGACCCAAACTGTGGCGATGAGCTGGTTTGTGATGATCATCATCTCCGCGCTGTGTATCTGGCTGGGCTCCAACCTGAAGGTGACGGGGATCTCCAGAAAGCAGGCTGTGGCAGAAATGGCGGTCACCAGTCTGGTCAAGTTCGTGCACAACAACATGGGTACCGGATTCGACCACTATATTCCTCTGGTCGGTACGATTTTTATCACCAGTGTCATTTCCAATACGATCAGTGTGATGGGCTTCTGGAGTCCTACGGCTGACCTGATGACAGAATTGGGCTGGGCCTTGGTGGTGTTTGTGCTCATCACCTACCATAAGATCAAAGCAGCCGGTTTCGGTGCTTATCTGAAGGGGTTCCTCGATCCGCTGTTCGTTTTGGCTCCCATTAACGTGATGGCTGAGTGCTTCACTCCCATCAGCATGGCTTGCCGTCATTTCGGCAACATCCTTTCCGGTACAGTCATCAGTGCACTGATCTACGGGGCCTTGACTACAGCGACCCACGCGCTCTTAGGGGCTCTGGGCAGCAGTCTGGTGGCAGCTTTGATCGTAAGTGCTGCGGGCGTTGTGCTGGCAGTGGTGATGAAGAAGAAGGGCAAGACCGTGTTCTTCATTCTGGGCATCATTCTGGCACTGCTGGGCGTGTTTGCTCTGCTTCACAATGCGGGTGGCTTCCTTGGAGAGATCCCGTTCCTGGCCATCGGTATCCCTGCTGTGACCGGTGCGTATTTCGACTGGTTCGGCGGTTGTATTCAGGCATTCATTTTCTGTACGCTGACAACTCTATTTATCAAACAGGCCGCGGGCGATTGAACCGGGTCATTTGAATAAACGAAACAATTAAAATTTATTTTATGGAGGCATTCTTATGAACGACTACACTCTGTTAGCAAAAGGCATTGCCCTGTGCGGCTGTGCAATCGGTGCAGGTCTGGCTGTTATCGCCGGTATCGGCCCTGGTATCGGCGAAGGTAACTGCGCTGCCCGTGCTTGCGAAATCATCGGCCGTCAGCCCGAGAGCAAGGGCGATGTTACCAGCACCATGATTCTGGGTATCGCTCTGTCTGAGACCACCGGTATCTATGGTTTCGTTACCGCTCTGCTGCTGCTCTTCTTCGCACCCGGTCAGTTCATGAAGTTCCTGGGCTAATTCCGGCGTTTTAAAGGTATTCACTAAATTACGCCGGGAGGAGGCAAAAAGAGATGGAACTTTATCAGTCCCTGGTAGCGGTTGAACCCGCTACTCTGATTGTCACCATCTGCAACCTGTTTCTTCAGATGTATATCGTCAAGAAGTTCTTCCTGAGCAAGGTGCTGGCTATTTTGGATAAGCGCCGTGAGGAAACCGATCAGGAAATCGTTCAGGCGAAGAACGCAAAGGCCGAAGCAATGGCTATCAAAGCGACTTATGAAGAAAACATGAAGCAGGCCAAAGCACAGGCCAATGAGATTCTCACACATGCGCAGAAGACCGCAACAGCCCGCTCCGAGGAGATCATCGGACAGGCTCAGGCTCAGGCTGCTCAGCTGAAAGAGAAGGCATCGGCCGAAATTGCGCAGGAGAAGAAGAAAGCGCTGAATGAGGCGAAGGATGAGATCTCCGGCATTGCCGTGGCGATTGCGGAAAAGGTTGTGGAGCGCCAGCTGAACGAGGCGGATCAGGAGAAGCTGGTCAGCCAGTTCATTGAAAATCTTGGTGGCGCATTATGACAGAAGTTGCGAGCACTTACGGTCAGGCATTGTATGACCTGGCAAAAGACGAGGGTCTCACGGAAGAGATCCTGGGGCAGGTCACTGCCCTGAAGGGGAGCTTTGACGCAGAGCCTGCCTTTGTGCAGCTGCTGTGCACGCCCTCCATTTCCAAGCAGGAGCGTTGTCAGGTGTTGGATGACAGCCTGCGCGCTCAGGTGCATCCCTATGTATTGAACTTTTTGAAGATCCTGACAGAAAAGGGATACATGCGGCATTTTTCCGGTTGCTGCCAGCTGTTCAGACAGCAGTACAATCAGGACAATGGTATTCTGCCTGTGACTGCGGTCACAAAGCTGCCCCTGTCCGACGAGCTGCGCCGGAAGCTCACCGAAAAACTCTCCAGTGTGACCGGCAAGACCATTGAACTGGAATGCCGGGTGGATCCGGAGTGTCTGGGCGGTGTGCGACTGGATCTGGGCGGAATGCAGGTGGACGGCACGGTTCGTCACCGGCTGGATGAGATCCGCACGATCCTGAAGAACACCGTACTCTGATGAGAAAGCAGGGACAGTATGGAACTTAGACCCGAAGAAATTACAAAAATCATT
>JAFYQM010000071.1 GCA_017547085.1 Oscillibacter sp. | reverse complement strand
TGGAACCAGACTATCTATTCCTACGATTTCTATCGCGTCTCGATCCATCTTTCCGCGTTCCAGCATTTTCATCACCCTATTCCATTTTACTCCATAAATACGAAAAAGTCTGCATTTAGCAGACTTTTTCGACAGGCTGACGCCCTGACGAAAGTCAGGGCGTGTTCCTTTTTCTTTTACAGGTGATGATCCCGCAGCAGGCGCTTGGCCATGTCCCACAGCTCATCACTGACAGTCTGCACCGTCACCACGCGCTCTACCAGTTCCGGCAGAGCCTTGACCACTTCCGCCTCCACGATAGTCTCGTTGGTCAGGTCGGCAGAGGGGCAGCCGGCGCACTGGCCCAGCATCTTCACATACAGCACCTTTTCTTCCAGACGGTCAATTTCCAGATTGCCGCCATGGGCGCCCAGCAGCGGACGCACCTTTTCGTCCAGCACCGCTTCAATTTTCTTCAGTTTCTCATCCATTTGCAGTCTCCTCCCACTGTGCCGCCTTGGCAGCGGCGATCTCTTCCCGGATGCGATGCCGGGTATCATCAAACAGCAGCTCCTTGTTGTGTCGGAAATAGGCGCTGCAGCCGAAATTCTCCACGAACCAGCTGGTGTCGTAGCCGGATGTGATCTCCGTAACGAAGATCACCAGCTCCTGACTCTGGTTAAAGGTCTCCTCCAGGAAACGGAACGCATTGTCGAAGAACCGTCCGGTCTCCTCACCCAACTCCTTGCGCCGTGCCACCTCTTCGCCAAACCATGCCCGCACCGCGTCCATGGCCCCGCTGGCCGGAATCTCCTCCCGCCGCAAGCTCTCACGGTACTGCTCCAGCTTGTTCACAAGGCGCATGGAGAGATCCCGTTCCTCTTTTTCCAGCTGACCGGCTTCCTGCGCCCGTTTCAGCTTCTCCTGCCGCTGCCAGATCAACTGCTGCAGCACAGCGTCCGGCTCCGCATCGGCAATTTTTTCTTTGAACTCACCCAGCGCACCATGGAGCCGTGTGGTCAGCTCGTCCTGCAGACGGGTGTCCCGCGCATTCTCCGAAAGGCGGGAGAGAATCAGACCCATGACGGACAGCTTCTCATCAAAGGGTGCCTCCCGCAGTTCCCGCACGGTAATGGAATGCCATGTGCCTTGCAGAATGTCCTCCACATGGTAGGTTTTGCGGTATTTATAGAACAGGTCCAGATAGTTGGCAAAGTCCTTGGCGATGCGGGGCAGCTGAATATACTGTCCGATCACATCCCTGTTCACCCGCATCCCTAACTTCTCGTAAGCGTAGATCAGCTCACTGAGATCCTCCCAGCCGCGCGCGGTGGCAAACTGCAGTCCATCCACAGTCGTTTCGATGCGATAGAAGTGCTCCTTGCGGATATCCAGATAGGAGATCACCGCGCCGTGGAGTCCCCGACGGCGGGCGTATTCCTTCCAGACGCCGAAGTCCTCGGTCACGTCGATGCGCTTGACGCGGTCCAGCGTCACCACGTCGAAGTCCCGCACAGACTTGTTGTACTCCGGCGGATTGCCCGCCGCCACAATGAGCCAGCCCTCCGGCAGGCGCTGGTTGCCGAAGGTCTTGCACTGCAGGAACTGCAGCATCATGGGGGCAAGGGTCTCGCTGACGCAGTTGATTTCGTCCAGAAAGAGGATGCCCTCCTTCAGTCCCGTTTTCTCCATCAGCTGATACACGGAGGCAAGGATCTCGCTCATGGTGTATTCCGTAACGGAGTACTCCTGTCCGCCGTAAACGTGCTTTTCAATAAACGGCAGGCCGATGGCGCTCTGGCGGGTGTGGTGGGTAATGGTATAGGCCACCAGTCCCACACCGGCTTCCGCAGCGATCTGCTCCATGATCTGGGTCTTGCCCACGCCCGGAGGGCCCATCAGCAGCACCGGACGCTGGCGGACGGTGGGGATGAGATAGTTGCCCAGTTCATCTCGCGTGAGATATGCTTTCAGCGTATTAAAAATTTCCTGTTTCGCCTGTTTGATATTCATATCGTGTTCTCCTCACAGTTGGGGAAGATTTTCCAGATCGATCTCATATTCCTCCGCCGTTTCGCGGGCGGCCTTTTCCAGTCCCTCCAGCGCCAACACCAGTCGAATGGCCCACGGTGGCATCTGCACAGACAGCGGCGGCTCCTCCAGCAGAATGAACGCCGCATCGTAGGACGGCCGCTTTTTGGGGTAGATACCCATGCCGTCGGTGAAATAGACCAGCCCCCGCAGAGAGGTAAAGGCGCCCTCTTTCTGCAGACGGTTCACATGCTCAAAGACGGGACGAAAATCCGTAGCACTGCCGCCGCAGAGTTCAAACTCGGCCATATAGGTCTTTAATTCCTCCAGATCGTGGATGACCGTGTCCTTCCGGATCTGGTCATCACACTGGAGAATGCGGATATTCACCTTGCGAGTGAAGGTCTCCGCGCTGCGCAGAATGGCGTAGGTGCAGGCAAGGAACTGCCGCACCAGCTCACCGGAAGTGGACATGGAGGTGTCCACCGCAATGACAAAATCCTCGATGCGCTTTTCTTCGCGGGTCTCCGGCGGCTCCACCAACGGCATATTGCCGTAAAGCCGCAGGCCGTAGGTATAAAATCCGTAGTCAAAAGAGTCCCCGTCCACTTCCATCACTTCCCGCGGCACGGCAAAACGGCGTAGGAACGCGCGGTAGTCCACATCATCCCGCACAGCCACCCGCACCTGCTCCAGCACAGCCTCGCCGCCGGTAGCCTGTCCTGCCAGCACAGTCTCCATGGCAGTACGGGTCTTTTCCGACACATCCTGCCACTTCTCATCCTGCTGCTGGCGGCTGTCATCATCCTGCTGTTCAGGGTCCCACAGCCCGTGATCATCCACTAAAAAGCGGCGCTGCAGCTGGGCCACTTCATATTCTTCCAGATTCAGCCGCAACAGACGGCGGTAGATGCCCTCTGCCGTCAGCACCGGCATATCCATGCGGCACTCGCCGTAAAATTTCTGTTTGGACATGGACACGCCGTCCTGCAGGCAGGCATATTCAAGGCTGTCCAAAATGCTTTCCACTGCCACATCGCAGGCCAAATCCCATAGTTCCGGTGCCTTGCCCCGCTTCTTCGCCAGATGGCGGAGCATGCAGTGGAGGATCACATGGAGATAGGCGCGGTTGGTCAGCACGCGGCTGCGGAGATAGCGCTCCGACAGCCAGCTGCCGTCATAATACAGCTGCAGTCCGTCGGTCGCCAGCGACACCGTCATGCCGCCACCCGGCACAAAGGGCAGGGCACACAGCGCGGCATCCAGATAGGGCAGATTCATGTAAAGCTCATTTCGGGCGGCAAATAGAATTTCCTGCCCGATGCCTGTAAATCCCTGCTGCTGTTCCATGGCTCTGCCCTCCTCTCTTACAAATCAAATGTCTTTTCCGCGCCTGCGGGGAATCGGCGGTGCTGTTCTTCCAGCAAAACCGCCAGCGTTTCCGGCGCATCATATTCCCGCGCTTCCGCACACAGCTGCGCCAGCAATTCCCGTGTCGGCTCCATCTCCCGCAGCAAAAACTGCACCCCTGCGGCATCCCGCTCCCGCAGCCGCCAGCGGGCGGCATCTGCCGCATGGTCGCGCAGATAGGAGAGATAGTCCTCCCGCGCGCCATCACTCAAGTCCAACGGATAGCGCAGCCGCCACCACACCAGCCGCAGCGCGCAATCCTCCTCATGGCCCTTGCACAGGAAGCCCTTCCACAAATCGTCGTATTCCCGCAGGTTAAATTTCCCCTGCCGGAAGCAGTGGTGGTAGGGATAGCCCGCGCCCACGATGTGGAAATCAAACTGATGGTGGGGCACGTTTTCCTCGTGGATCTCCGTATATTCGGGCAGGATCAGCCGTGCCATGCTTCCGTCCGCATAATGCAGCGTCACATCCAGCTCACCGGGCAATTCATCGCCCAAGTCCCGCAGCACTTCCCCCTCCTGCCCCCAGCAGGTCAGGTGAAAGGTGTTCAGTTCACGGCAGTTCATCAGTGCGCCGCCGCCCCAGCGGCAAAGGCTGTCGCTGAGATACAGCGTTTTCAGCTTTCCGCAATTATAAAATGCGTAATCATCCGCCCGGGTCAGGGTATCCGGCAGATGCAGTTCTTCCAGTCCGGCATTGCTCCATTCACCGGCAACGGGGCCGCAGGTGATCTGCACCTGCTCACCTGCCGGTGCCGCGCGATTGGGTGCCAGCGCATGATGGGCCAGTGCGGTCACCGGCAATCCAAACAGTTCCCGCGGCAGCGCTGCTTTTTTGTCGCAGGTAACAGCCTGCAGCAGCGTGATGCCCCCGTTTTCACGGCGAAACACAATTTTCCAGTTGTTGGAGCCGCTGACAGTTTCCAATGCATGTCCCTCCTGCGATGAATTAACAATTTAGTATAGCATAGTTTTTATAGAAATCATAGGGGCCGCGCAAAAATCGCTGTCTCCGCGATTCTATCAGCTTCTTGAACAGTCTTCCGCCATTTGGTATACTGAAAAAAATAACAGTATGTGCGGAGTGAGGACATGACCAACGAAGAACTGATGAAGCAGATCATCCACTTTGTGGCAAGCAGCCCGGACAACTATGTATCCGATACGGATGCAATCGATCCCGCACTTGCAGGCTTGAAGCTATACGGGGAGCCTCTCATAGGAATTGCTTGCGCCGATGACCCGCTGTTTACCACAGAATTTAAAAAAGAAGGTGTCATTCACCCGGACTATATGTCTCCCACGGAATGGCTGCCCGGTACGAAATCCGTCGTCAGCTTTTTTCTTCCGTTCACAAAGGCCGTGAAAGAGTCGAACAGAGACAAAACGGACGAACCTTATGCAGCCGGCATTCCACAAAGATGCAGTACGGAATGGCTCCACGCAAGAATCGAAGGACAGACTTTTGTGAATCACGTTACGACATACATCCAAGCGCTATTGGAAGATGCAGGCTTTGAAACTGTCTGCCCCACCACATCCGGCAATCTGCGTATGATCACGCCCTATCTTTCCACCTGGTCAGAGCGCCATGCGGCTTACGCGGCAGGACTCGGAACCTTCGGTCTTTCCAAGGGACTAATCACCGAAAAAGGAATGGCCGGCCGCTTCGGCAGCGTGATCACAACGGCAAAAATCCCACCCACTCCGCGGCCTTACAGCGATCCCTTTGCATACTGCACCATGTGTGGCGCGTGCATGAAAAAATGTCCCGTTGGTGCAATCAACAAAGAAAATGGCTGCGCGCTGGGGAAAGACCAAACCATCTGCGGTCCCTATGTAAAGAGCAGCTTTCTCCCGCCACACGGGCCGAAACAGATCGTCCGTTACGGCTGCGGAAAATGCCAGTGCGGCGTCCCCTGTGAAAGCAGCATTCCCGAACGGTAAAATCGACAACAAAGAAAAACTCCCGACATCGGTCGGGAGTTTTTGTTCTGCATTTGTACTTCGCCGTCTCTGTCCACCGTTGCGGCAGGGTTCCGGTCGCGCCATCAGCCCCACAGGGCGGACAGCATGGGAATGACCTGCTTCTTACGGGACATGATCTTGGGCAGGAAGGCGCAGTTCTCTGCATCACCCTTGATGTTGAACGCCTGGCAGATGGTGTCCTCGTCACCCACAAACAGAAGCTGTGTGCCATCCAGCAGCACATCCGTGATCATCAGCACCACAGTATCGAAGCCCTTCTTCTTGCGGATCTCCCGCATGGCCTTCAGGAAATCTCCCTTGCGCTCCAGCAGACGCTCGGAATCCATGCAGGTGATCTGGCTGACGGCCAGATCGTGACCGGCAATGTGGAACTCCTTGTAGTCCGTCTTCAGCATGGTGTCCACCGTCTTATCGTCGCCGCAGGTAGCAGAGAAGATGGCCTTGCCCAGTTCGTCCAGAGACACATTGGCAATACGGGCCATGCGGTTGGCCACATCGATATCCCGCTGCGTGCAGGTGGGAGACTTGAACATGACCGTATCGGACACGATCGCCGCCGCCATCAGTCCTGCCATTTTAGCAGAGGGCATGAGACCCTTTTCCTGATACATACCTGCCACAATGGTGGTGGTGCTTCCCACCGGCTCATTACGGACATAGATGGGATTCTTCGTCTGAATATCCGCCAGACGGTGGTGGTCAATGATCTCCAAAATATCGGCCTGATCCAGTCCGGGCACGGACTGGGCCATCTCATTGTGATCCATCAAAACCACCTTTTTGCGGCGGGGACGCAGCAGGTGATAGCGGGAGAGCGTTCCCACGACTTTCTCCTGCTCGTCCAGAATCGGATAGGCGCGGAAGCGGCTCTCCAGAACCGTATTCTGCACGTCGTCAATATAGTCGTCCAGATGGAAGCTGACCAGTTCCTGCCCCTGACAGACGCGCTCAATGGGAACTGCGTGGCAAATCAGATGAACCGTGCGGTAAGCATCATACGGTGTGGAAATGATGCAGGTCTCTGTCTCCATCTCCAGCAGGTCCTGCGGCACTTCTGCCTGACAGACAATGACACAGCTGACCTTCAGTTCCAGTGCACGGCGGATCATGTCCGGCTGGTCACCGCAAACCACAATGCTGCCTCCGGAGAACATCAAATTTTCCCGTCCCGCAGGAAGGGCGATCGTCACCTCGCCGGAAACCTCGTCCCGCAGTTCGCCGCCAGCGTTGAGGATCCTGCCTTCCAGCACAGACAGCAGGTTATAAACCGGCACTTTCTCTGCCCAGGAATCCCACACAGAGCGCATATCATAGCTGGCCACGTCGCCCGCAGATAACACGCCATAAAGCGTGCCATCTTCGTTAGCGACCGGCAGGATCGAAAGATGTTCCTGCTGCATGGTCTGCCAGGCGCGGCCGATGGTAGCCGCTGCAGACAGGCTTGGCGGGGTGTCATAGTCCAGATCCCGCACCTGCGTGCGGACATTGTTAATCACTTCAGGCGCTTCAAATCCAAAGCGGTCCAACACCGCCTGTGTTTCATCACTGACCTGACCCAGTCGGGCAGCCCGGTATTCCCGTTGGCCCAGTGCATTTTTCAGCGCTGCATATGCCATGGCCGATACGATGGAATCCGTATCCGGATTGCGATGGCCTGTGATATAAATAATCTCCATGGCGTTCTCCTTCTTGTGTTTGATACTATGATTATGCTGCCGCAGTCATTCTTTGTCAACGGCTCTTTTTCGGAAAAGCCGTCATATTCTGTTCTTATCGGGAACTTTACAGAACCAAAAGTTCCTTAGGAGCCAGGGTCAGATTGCGGCAGCCATCCTCCGTCAAGAGAATGACATCCTCAATACGCACACCCAGCTTACCCGGCAGGTAGATGCCGGGTTCTGCGGAAATGACCGCGCCTGCGGGCAGCGGATTTTCATTCACGGGAGATGCATTGGGCGCCTCGTGGATCTCCACGCCCACACCGTGTCCGAAGCTGTGGCTGAAATACGGGCCATACCCCGCCGCGTCAATGACTGCCCGCGCCGCACCGTCCACTGTGCGGCCGGTGACGCCGGCCTTTGCCGCGGCAATTCCCGCCAGCTGAGCAGAAAGCACCGTATCGTAGACCGTCTGCATCTCCTCCGTCACATGGCCTACCGCCACCGTGCGGGTCATGTCCGAACAGTATCCCCCACACACGCAGCCAAAATCCATGGTGACAAACTCGCCGTTTTGAATTTCCTTTTCCGACGGTACCCCGTGGGGTAAGCTGCCGTTGGGTCCGGACACCACAATGGGATCAAAGGACATATCCGATGCGCCGTAGTGCAGCATCAGGTATTGCAGCCGGGCGGTGATCTCCTTTTCCGTCACGCCGGGACGGATCTCATTCAGAATCTCCGCCAATGCCTTTTCCGCAATCCGCTGTGCCGCGACCATGGTTTCCAGTTCCTCTCCATCTTTCACCATGCGAAGATCCCACAGCAGCTGCGTGGCAGAAATGAGTTCGCAGGACAGCGCCTTGCGGTAGCGCTCATATTCCCACACGGTCATATAGGCCTCTTCGAATCCCATACGGCAGATATTTTCCGCAGAAACCACCTCTTGGATCAAAGCAGAATATCCCCTTCCGCCGCCTACGGCTCCGAGAATCGCATCCGTCAGATGCCGCTCGGCGGCCTCGGTGTAACGGGAATCTGTAAAAAACCACGCCTTGTCCCGCGTCACCAGCGCCACAGCATCGGTGCCGGGCGTATAGAAGTCGGACGCATAAAAGCGGTTGGCAGCGCCGGTCAGCAGCATGGCGTCCAGGTCCTGCTGCTCCAGCCGTTCCGCGATCGTTCGAAAATGATTCATACAGAAGCCTCCTCGTTTGGATATGGACAGTGTAGCAGACTGCGGAAGTTTCGTCAAAAGGCTTTTTCAACGGGTATCCGCTTGCTCCTTCGCGTTTTCCAAAATTACTGTTGACCTGTCCTGTCCAACCCGATATAGTAAAAACATAGATTCCGTCGGCTGGGGCTTACGTTACGATGATTTCACGCCACAGGCCAGACATCTTATTCTGACCCAAAGGAGACTTCCTATGAAACTGGTAACCTATCTGGAACACGGCATGGAAAAGGTCGGCGCACTGACCGCAGACGAAACCGCCGTTCTGCCTCTGCCTTACGCCGACATGAATGCCCTCATCGGAACGCCGGTGCAGCAGCTGTCAGAAAAAGCTGCCAAGGCCGATGCCGTGCCGCTGTCTGCCGTGCAGCTGTGCGCGCCCATTCCCCGTCCCCGGCAGGATGTGATCTGTCTCGGCATCAACTACAAGGCTCATGCTGAAGAGGCGGAACGCTATAATGCCGATGCCTTCACCAAGGAGCGCCCCATTCCCATTTACTTCTCCAAGCGGGTGACGGAAGCCGTCGGTCCCGATGGCTTTATCGAGAGTCATCCCGGTTTGGTACAGCGGCTGGACTACGAGGCGGAACTGGCCCTGATCATCGGCAAGACCGCCCGCGATGTGGCTCCCGAAGAGGCTGGCGACTATATTTTCGGCTACACGGTTTTAAATGATGTATCCGCCCGTCTGCTGCAAACCACCCACAAGCAGTGGTATTTCGGCAAAAGTCTGGACGGATTTACTCCCATTGGTCCCTGCATCACCACCGCCGATGAGATCGCATTCCCGCCGAAGCTGGCTATTTCCGCCAGCGTCAACGGCGAACTGCGGCAAAGCAGCACCACCGATCTGCTGATCACCGGCATTGCCGACATCATTGCGGAGCTGTCCTCCGGCATGACGCTGCTGCCCGGCACCATCATTGCCACCGGCACGCCTTCCGGCGTAGGCATGGGCTTTGATCCTCCGAAGTTCCTGTACCCCGGTGACATCGTAGAATGCACCATTGAAAAAATCGGCACACTCCGCAATACCGTTCGTTAAACAAAAAAGCGCCTGACGGAAATTCCGTCAGGCGCTTTCGTCATGTATCAATAGCCAATGATCAGGCCCTTTTCCATGGCATAAAAGCTGGTGAGGCCGCGGCAAGAGAAAATCTCCACGTTCTTGACCGGTAGGTCCGCCAAAATCTGATCGCGCAGCTTCATGGCGCCAACCAGATTTTCGCAATGGGAAATGACGACTTCCGCACCCGTACAGTCCTTGCTGTCACGCATCAGGTCCACCAGCCCCTTATAGGTCTTTGTCTCGCCCCGTGCCTTGCCAGCCACACTGATGGTGCCCTGCGGCGTGGCAACCGCCAACACATGGATGCCAAGAGAATGCAGCAGCGTTCCCACCAGCGGACGCATCCGTCCGTTTTTAATGAGGTTATCAAAATTCTCTAACGTAAAGGTCGTGCGCAGAGAGGCCTGATAGATGCGCAGCATGGTGCAAAGTTCTTCAAAATCCACATTGGGATTTGCCTCAATCACTTCCTTTGCCTTGCGGATCAGCAGCACCATCGCGCCTGCTGTAGCCTTGGAGTCAATGATGCAGACCCGCTTCTCCGGATGCTCCTCCAGCAGCAGTTCTCTGCCCATCACCGCAGCGTTATAAGTACCAGAAAGGTTGCCGGAGATGGTGAAACAAATTGTCTTCTCTCCCTTTTCAAACGCCCGTGCAAATGTGGCCGGAGAGGGACAGGCGGTGGATGAGGCCTCCTCCGTCGCCGCCATGGCCGTCAGCATTTCGGGCACGATCAGCTCGTCATTATCTATAAACTCCTGCTCCCCCACCTGAATCCGCAGGGGAACCAGCTGAAAGCCGATCACGTCACTTGTAAAATCGCTTGTTTTCAGGTCACAGCTGCTATCGCTGACAATGTTCCAAATCATTTCATCCACCTCGAAACATGGTTTTCAAAACTATATTTTTATGATACTGCTGTGCAGAACCCTTGTCAATATGAAATCGCGCTTTTCCTTGACAATTCCCGCGAAAGGCGCTATTCTGCTATATAGTTTATTTTCAAACTGTTCCTACTAGAACAAATGGAGGCACCTATGGAAATCAGCACCACCCGGATCCTGCAGTTTTCGCAGCAATTCAAAAAATTCTATGCGCGGCAATTTGCCCCACTGGTCCAAAAGAGCGGGCTTTCTATGCGGGAACTGGATGTCCTGCTGTTTCTGGCTAACAACCCTAACTATGACACAGCGAGAGACATTGCAGAATTTCGCACGCTTGCGAAATCACAGGTTTCGCAGGCGGTGGAATTGCTGGCTGCGGAGGGTCTTTTGCAGCGCACGCCGGACGCGAATGACCGCCGGGTCATCCATCTCTCCATTACACCGGAGGGCGCTCCGTTTGCCAAAGAGGCACAGGAGATTCAAGCCCGCTGCGGGCAACAGCTGTTTGCCGGATTGACCGCGGAGCAGCTGCTGCAGCTGCGCACGATTTTGGAAGTGGTACTGCACAACGGCGAGCAGTTGGAGGAGGTGCCCGTATGAGTCAGCACAAGGGCGTCGATCTGGGCAGCGGAAACGTACGAAAACTGCTGTTTTCTCTGGCTGTCCCCACCATCACCTCCCAGATCGTCAATATGCTTTACAACATGGTGGACCGCATTTTCATCGGGCACATGCAGCCGACGGAAACCGTGGGCAAGCTGGCCCTGACCGGAGTCGGCGTTTGCTTCCCTATCATTATCATCATGTCCGCCTTTTCCGCCCTGATGGCCATGGGTGGCACCCCCAAGGCCTCCATCGAGGAGGGTCGAGGCAATCCGGAGCAGTCGGAACGCATCATGGGCAACAGCTTTACCCTGCTTGTGCTGTCCGCACTGGTTTTGACGCTGGTCGTCCAGCTGTTTGCCGAGCCGCTGCTGCTGACCTTCGGTGCCAGCGAAAATACCATTCCCTATGCACTGGACTACATGCGCATCTACTCCATCGGCACCCTGTTTGTGCAGCTTACGCTGGGCATGAACGCCTATATCACGGCGCAGGGCTTCACCACCGTCAGCATGAAAACGGTCATGATCGGCGCGGGATTGAATATCCTATTGGATCCCATCTTCATCTTCCTGTTGGACATGGGCGTGCAGGGTGCGGCGCTGGCCACCATTCTCTCACAGGCCGTTTCCGCGCTCTGGGTCCTTCGCTTTCTCACGGGCAGCCAAACCCGCTGGCGTTTGCGCAGAAAGAACCTCCGTCCCGTTCCCGCGGTATTTCTTCCCTGTCTGGCGCTGGGTCTTTCTCCCTTCATCATGCAGTCCACGGAAAGCCTGATCGCGGTATGCTTCAATTCGTCCTTATTGAAATACGGCGGTGATACCGCTGTAGGCGCCATGACGGTGTTGACCGGCATCATGCAGTTTGCCCTGATGCCGCTGTCCGGCCTGAGTCAGGGCGCACAGCCCATCATCAGCTATAACTTCGGCGCCCGTAATGCAGAGCGAGTCCGTACCGCCTTCCGCTGCCTGCTGAAGGCGTGCCTGATCTACTCCATGACGCTGTGGGCACTGGTACAGCTGTTTCCGCAGGTATTTGTTCTGCTGTTCAACAACGACGGGGCTTTTGTAGACTATGCCGCGTGGGCACTGCGAATCTACATGGGAGCCACCGGCATTTTCGGCATTCAGATCGCCTGTCAACAGACATTCGTTGCGCTGGGCAACGCGAAAACATCCCTGTTTCTGGCCGTACTCCGCAAAATCATTCTGCTGATCCCCCTGATCTATATTCTGCCTCCCTTTTTTGCAGACAAGGCCTTTGCCGTCTTTCTGGCAGAGCCGGTGGCAGACGCGCTGGCTGTTGCCACCACCGCTACGCTGTTTGCGCGGCAGTTCAAAACCGGCATGGCGCAGCTGGAACCGTCCAAAACATGAAAAATGCCCTGTGCAAAGCACAGGGCATTTCTTTTTTATAATCCTGCCCGAACGGCGTTGATTGCGCGAACCGCGGTTGCGGAGTCTGTGCGGGGGAACAGCTCAAAGGCTACCATCCCCTCATAACTGAGGCGGGAAAGTTCCTCCAGCACGGCGCGGTAGTTGATGCAGCCGGTACCCGGCTCACCCCGTCCAGGCGCGTCAGCAATGTGGATGCACCCGATCAGGTCCTGATATTTCCGGATGGTCTCAATGATCTTCCCCTCGTTCAGATACATGTGGTATGCATCGTACAAGATCTTCACGTTGGGCGAGTTTACCGCGCGGATAATTTCCGCGGCATCCTTCGTGTATTTCAGGAAGTTTCCGACATGCTCCACTTCCACGTTCAGTGCCTCCAGACACAGTGTCACCCCTGCAGCCTCCGCCTCCGGCGCGATGGCCCTCAGTGTCCGGCACATGGCAGAGGTCTTCTCCTCGTCACTGTACTGCAAAAACAAGTCGGCCGCATAAGGATGCGGCTCCGGCATCAGCTCGTTGGAGTGGACGGCCAGCAGTTTGCAGCCCAGCTGTTTCGCCATGGCCAGAGAACGGCGCAGATAGGCCAGATATGCCTCGCCGTTTGCGGGATCGCAGAGGGAAATGGGGCCGTCGCCGCCCATGCAGGAAATCTCCACGCCATGCTCGCGGCACAGTCCTGCCAGTTCCTCTGCATCCTTGCTCTCCCAGTCCCAGATCTCCACAAAATCAAAGCCGTCCCGCTTGGCTGCGGCAAACCGCTCTGCAAAGGGCAGTTCCTGATAGACGGTTTCAATATTGACCGAATACTTCATATCCTACCTCCCATCGAAATGATCACAGCCATTCGGCTTCTTTTGCCAAAAACAGGGCACACACGATCTGTGCATGCCCTGTTTGATTGTTTAAAGCACCTTGCTGAGGAAGTCCTGCAGTCTGTGATGCTGGGGATTGCGGAACAGTTCCTCCGGAGAACCCTCTTCCAGCAGTTTGCCGTCCGCCATAAACAGCACGCGGTCGCCCACCTCGCGGGCAAAGCCCATCTCGTGGGTAACGACCACCATGGTCATACCCTCGTCAGCCAGCTGCTTCATAACCTCCAGCACCTCGCCCACCATTTCGGGGTCCAGTGCAGATGTAGGCTCGTCAAACAGCATGACTTCCGGCTCCATGGCCAGTGCGCGGACAATGGCCACGCGCTGCTTCTGACCACCGGAAAGCTGGCTGGGATAGGCGTTTGCACGGTCAGCAAGGCCCACGCGCTCCAGCAGGGCCAGCGCCTTGCTTTCAGCTTCCTCACGAGTCTTTTTCAGCAGCTGGATGGGTGCCAGCGTCAGGTTCTGCAGGATCGTCATGTGGGGGAACAGGTTGAAGTGCTGGAACACCATGCCCATCTTCTGACGGTGCAGGTTGATGTCCACTTTTTTGTCGGTGATGTCCACACCGTTGAAGAAGATCTGGCCTCCGGTGGGGACCTCCAGCAGGTTGAGGCAGCGCAGGAAGGTGGATTTACCGGAACCGGAGGGTCCGATGATGACCACCACTTCGCCCTTTTTGATATCCGCAGAGACGCCGTCCAGCGCTTTGATCTGCCCGCCCTTGAAATGCTTCTTGACTTCTGTGGCACGGATGATGATATTATCGCTCACTGGATCTCAGCCTCCTCTCCAGCTTACCCATCAGCCAGGTGAAAAACAGCACCAGAATTAAGTAGATGGCCGCAACACCCAGCAGAGGCAGGAAGTCTACATAGGCAACGCCGCGGACGATATTGGCCGCGCGGGTCAGATCGGTCAGGCCCACATAGCCTGCGATGGAAGTCTCTTTCAGCAAAACGATGAACTCGTTCACCAGAGACGGCAGCACATTCTTAAATGCCTGAGGCAGAATGATGTAACGCATGGTGGGCACATAGCCAAAGCCCATGCTGCGGCCGGCCTCCATCTGGCCGCGGTCAATGGACATGATACCACCGCGGATAATCTCAGCCACATACGCGCCGGAGTTGATGCCGAACGCCACCACGCCCGCCAGGATCTTGTTGTTGGAGGAAGCCATGATCACGAAGAAAATGATCATGATCTGCACCACGACAGGCGTTCCGCGGATCACGGTCAGATAGACCTTGCAAATGGCGTTGCCCAGTCCCAGAAAGAACTTACCGATACCGGGCTGCAGCTCCGTATGGGTGTTATCCCAGCTGACGCGAATCAGCGAGACGATCACGCCGAGAACCAAACCCAGCACCAGTGCCAATGCCGTCAACAGCAGCGTGTTGCCAAGGCCTTCCGCATACTGCATCCAGCGGTCATCGTAAATAAAGGACTTAAAAAAGTCATAACAAAAATCACCGATCCACTTCGGACCGTTGAGAATCCATTCCGGCGCAATATCCATCCACGCCTGCATGGTCTCGGAAACCTTCATGCCCTCTCACTCTCCTTTGTGAAAACAAGGGGGCGGAGAGTCCGCCCCCTTTGGTGTCATTATCAGCCGATGTACTTGTCCAGAATCTTCTGCACGGTACCGTCAGCAATCAGTTCCTGCAGGGCGCCATCCACGGCTTCCAGCAGTTCCTCATTGTCCTTGTTGACAGCAGCGGCGTAATCCTCGATTGCATACTCGGTGTCCAGGATCTTCAGGCCTTCGTTTTCAGCGACAAATGCCTTGGCGGGCTCGTTGTCGATGATGACGCAGTCCACCTTGCCGCTCTTCAGAGCCATGACAGCGTCAGCGCCCTTGTTGTAGCGGTCGACGGTACCCAGACCGGCATCCTCGATGTCCCAAGTGGAGTACAGATCGCCGGTGGTGGCCAGCTGCACACCGATGGTGTGGTTGGCACCGTCTGCGAACAGGTCGTCCACGGTGGTGATGGCAGAATCCTCAGTCACGATGACCACCTGCACGCCGGTAGCGTAAGTGGTGGTGAAGCTGACTTCTTCCAGACGCTCGGGAGTGACGGTCATACCGGCCAGACCCACGTCAGCCTTGCCTTCCTTCACAGAGGAGATGATGGAGTCAAACTCCATGTTCTCAATGCGCAGTTCCAGGCCCAGCTTTTCAGCGATGGCAGCAGCGATCTCAGCGTCGATACCCACGACCTCGTTGCCTTCCATGTACTCATAGGGAGGGAACTCGGCGTTGGTAGCCATGATCAGCACGCCTTCCTCAGCAGTCATCTTCTTGCCGCCGCCACAGGCTGCCAGAGAGAGAACCATGGCCAGCGTCAGCAGCAGTACAAACATCTTTTTCATAGTTAAATCTTCCTTTTCCGATTTTAAGATCTCGCCCGAAACACGGGGAGTCATTTCCTCATGCCGCAAAAGGAAACGTTTTCCTTTTGCCAGCATATTTTACCATATCACGGACAGTTCTCCCTGTCAATACTTTTTCATCGCTTGTGCATAAATATTTGACCAAATATGTGCTGGACTTCAAAAACGTTCTGTTTTTCAAAACTTTTCACCGGGGGCTTATGCCAGCGCCTCTCAAATATTCATTTTCGAGTGAATATTCGCCATCTTCTGTATGTATACAAGCTCCGCCTGCGGAATCCGCAGGCGGAGCTTGTTGTTATCCGAGAACCAGACAGTTTCCTGTCGCAGCAGGGTCATATGTCGCGAGGAGCGGTACGATATCCACTTCCATTTCCGCCGCGGCAGCACAGTCTGCCGCAATTTCGGGCGTCACAGCCGCGTAAATGCGGTCTGCGAACTCAGCAACGCCAGTGAGGGTCAAGCCGGACACATCATCCCGTCCTTCCGTCAAAACAGAGGCAGGGACCTCCACCGACAATGCCACGCCGTGGGGCTCCAATACAGCGCGCATTTCCCGGAGAAATGTCTCCATGTTGTCCGTCTTGGCCGCTGTGCCGTAATCCACCTTGTCCAGCTTCCCCTCCGTGGGATAGCTGACATCGGTGAGCATGATCTCATCGAAGCCCAGCAGCGCGGCCTCTTCTGCCAGATCACACAGATACCGGCGGGCAGCAGGCTTGGAAGGGTCCAGCCACTGGCTGTTGTTGCCGTCATAGAAAATGTAGCCGCCGGTGTTTTTCAGGCCCATGCCCTCCACATCGGCGTTGGCGATACGCGGGTCATGGAAGCAGGCAATGCGGGCAATGGTATCCTGCGGCAAAGCCGTGATCTCCGCCAGCACCGCTGCCGTATCCGCCTCCGTTTTCACCGCTCTGGTCAGTGCAACGCCGGAATCAAAATACACATCACCGGCGTGGTCCTTCAGTGTGACTGCCACCGCGTTATAGACCAGTCCCTGTGCCGCAAGCGTCCCTTGCAGTTCTTCCCATGCCGCCACTGTCAGCACACCGGCCGGTGCAGCATACCCCCGCCGTACCAGCGTCTCTTCTTCCGGCTGCTGGTCCAGCGTCAGATCCAGCTTCCCCATGTCGGGTGGTTCTTCTTCCTTCGCTTCCTCTTTCTGCCATGGGATCTCCAGATGAGGCATCCCTGTCTCATCATAGACGATATGGCGCTGTAAAAGCATGACGACAACAGCGGCCAGGATCACCAATATCAGCAATACCGTCGCAGCGGCCTTCGCCGTGGACTTTCTTCCCCGATAATTGGAGTACCCCCGATATCCCGCCATTGTCGTCACCTCTTTTCGTCACGTTGTTACAGTGATCAGCCTTCCAGTGCCATCATCTTGTCCACGCGGCGCTGATGGCGGCCGCCCTCAAACTCAGTGGTGAGGAACACTTCCACCATACGCTCGGCCATGTTCTTGCCGGTAAAGCCAGCGCCGATCGCCATCACGTTGGCGTCGTTGTGGCGGCGGGTCATCTCAGCCTGCAGGCAGTCGGCGCAGTGTGCGCAGCGGATGCCCTTGACCTTGTTGGCAGTAATGGAAATGCCGATGCCGGAAGTGCAGACCACGATACCCTTCTCGCACTTGCCCTCGGCAACAGCCTTGGCAGCGGCAGCGCCGAAGTCGGGATAATCGCAGCTTTCCAGACCATAGCAGCCGAAATCCTCATACTCGTGGCCCATCTTCTCAATGACGGTCTTAATGTATTCCTTCAGCTCATAGCCGCCGTGGTCACAGCCCAATGCAATCTTCATGGTAAAATCCCCCTGTTTTCTAAAATTTGCAGTTTATATTTTACACTGTATCTTCCAAAAAAGCAATCACAGTTCATGCCAGACGGGCTGCATCCGTTCAAAGGTGCAAAACCGCTTAAAGCCACACGCGCGCAGCAGTTCCTGCCCTTCCCTGATGCCATAGCCCACATAGGCAGGCGTATGACCATCGCTGCCCACCGTGATGATCTCACCACCCAGCGCGCGGTACATCCGCAGCCACTTTCCATCCGGCAGCGGCGTACCGCCCCGGTTGGTGTTCAGTTCGATACCGCAGCCGTTTTGAATGAGCAGGCGGAAGATCTCCTCCATCTCGCTCTCATGGCCATCGTAGGACATGTGCAGACCGTTGTTTTCGTTCATATACCGCAGCGGCAGCGTCATGTGTCCCATCACAGAAAACCTGCCCCACGCCGCCAGCAGGCGCAGCTGCTCCAGATAGTCCTGAATCTGCGTCTCGGCCGTCTCGTCATCATGGGCGGAGGCAAAATACAGGTCTTTGCAGCCAAAAGCCTCTGAAAGCTGGTGCTGGGAGCCGATGACAAAATCCAGCGGCGGTGCCTGCGCCAGCAATTCCTCCGCATAGACGAAATCCCGGGGTGCCTCCCCCAGTTCCACGCCCAGCCGGATCCGAATGCGATCGCCTGCGGCGTGCTGCGCTTCCGCGTATTCGGCCTCCAGTGCAGCCCAGTCAAAATGATTCCGTTCCCATACGCCGGAATCCATGACCTCCACATGGTCGGTAAAGCAGATCTCATCCAATCCCTGTTCTGCGGCGGCAAGTGCCATCTCCGCCATGGGGATTCTGGCGTCTACCGACCAGCGGGAATGGGCGTGATAGTCCGCAAGGTACATAATTACCTCATTTCTTAAACTTTTTAAAGAACTTCTTCCGATCCTCGTAGTTATTTTCACCCAGCGTGTCGGCAAACTTCTTCAGCGCCTCTTTCTGCTCTCGGTTCAGATCGCGGGGTGTTTCAATGTAAACGGTCACATACTGGTCACCGCGGCCACGGCCATTGATGGAGGGAATACCCTTGCCCTTCAACCGGAATGTAGTGCCGCTCTGGGTCCCCTCCGGCAGGTCGTACTTCACCTTACCGTCGATGGTGGGGATCTCCAGCTCCGCACCCAGCACCGCCTGTGCAAAGGTGATGGGAGCCTCGCAGAGAACGGAAGTACCCTCTCTACGGAACAATTCGTGGGGGCGGACGGTGATGGTGATCAACAGATCGCCTGCAGGGCCGCCATTTTTACCGGCATGACCCTGCCCGCGAACGGAAATGGTCTGGCCGTTATCAATACCGGCGGGAATGCTGGCCTTGATGGTTTTGCGCTTGCGCACACTGCCGCTGCCGTGACAATCGCCGCAGGGCTGCTGGATGATCCTGCCCTTGCCGCCGCACTTGGGACAAGTAGTCGTGGTAGCGAACACGCCCATGGGGGTCTGACGGCGCACCTGCACCTGACCGCTGCCGCGGCAATCAGGGCACACTTCCGGTGATGTGCCGGCTGCGCAGCCGCTGCCGTGGCAGGTATCGCAGGCCTCCATGCGCTCCACCGTCACTTCCTTCTCGCAGCCAAAGGCTGCTTCCTCGAAGCTGATGGTCACGGACATGCGGATGCTCTCACCCCGCTGGGGGGCGTTGGGGTTGGTACGGCGTCCACCGCCGAATCCACCACCGAAAAAGCTGCCGAAAATATCGCCCAGATCGCCGAAATCGAAGCCGCCGTCAAAGCCGCCGCCGAAGCCACCCGCACCGAAGTTGGGGTCCACACCGGCGTGGCCGAACTGGTCATAGCGTGCTTTCTTATCTGCATCGGAGAGGACCTCGTAGGCCTCATTGACCTCTTTAAACTTCTCCTCCGCCTCTTTGTTGTCAGGGTTCAGGTCGGGATGATACTTGCGGGCCATCTTTTTATAGGCCTTTTTGATCTCATCCTCCGAGGCCCCTTTGGAAAGACCCAGAACCTCGTAAAAATCTCTTTTCTGCTCAGATGCCATATTGCTACTCCTCAACGAAAACGCCACATAAGGGACAGGCTGATTTCCTGTCCCTTATGGCTTTGAATCAAGACTTCTTACTTGTTCTCGTCCTCGTCGACCACCTTGTAGTCGGCGTCATAGTACTGGCCGCCTGCGGCGCCTGCGTTAGGGCCGGGCTGTGCGCCGGCATCCTGAGGATTGGCCTGCTGATACAGCTTCTCGCTGACAGCGTAGAAAGCCTGCGTCAGCTCCTCGGTGGCTGCCTTGATGGCGTCGGTATCCTGACCCTTCAGGGTCTCCTTCAGCTTGTCGATACCTGCCTGCACCTTGGCCTTGTCGTCAGCGGGGATCTTGTCGCCCATCTCGGCCAGCGTCTTCTCGCTCTGATAGACCATCTGGTCGGCCTGATTGCGGGTCTCGACCTCTTCCTTCAGCTTCTTATCCTGAGCGGCAAACTGCTCAGCTTCCTTGACAGCCTTCTCAATGTCTTCCTTGCTCATGTTGGAAGAGGAAGTGATGGTGATGTGCTGCTCCTTTCCGGTGCCCAGATCCTTAGCGGAAACGTTCACGATGCCGTTGGCGTCGATATCGAAGGTAACCTCGATCTGGGGAACACCGCGGCGTGCGGGAGCGATGCCGTCCAGATGGAAGCGGCCCAGACTCTTGTTGGCGGCAGCCATCTCGCGCTCACCCTGCAGCACGTTGACCTCGACGGAGGTCTGGT
>JAFYQM010000070.1 GCA_017547085.1 Oscillibacter sp. | reverse complement strand
CGGCAGTACCCCAGGAATAGGGGATATCGTTGTCGCGGCGATAGACGTTGGCGCGGGGGTTGTCCCAGGAACGGAACACAGCCTGGACAGCGCCCATCAGCTGCTCCTTGGGATCGGTGGGGAAATCGGTGCCGATCTTGTTCTTGTATTCGGCCTTGAACTGGTTGGCCAGCTCCTTCAGGTCCTCAGCGGTCAGGTCAACGTCCTGAGTCACGCCCTTGGCTTCCTTCATCTCGTCGATCAGAACCTCGAAGTACTTCTTGCCGACTTCCATAACGACGTCGGAGTACATCTGGATAAAGCGGCGGTAGCAGTCCCAGGCCCAGCGGGGATTGCCGGACTTGGCAGCCATAACAGCCACGACGTCCTCATTCAGACCCAGGTTCAGGATGGTGTCCATCATGCCGGGCATGGAAGCGCGGGCGCCGGAACGAACGGAAACCAGCAGGGGGTTCTCGGTGTCGCCGAACTTCTTGCCGGTGATGGATTCCATCTTCTCGATGTACTCCATGATCTCAGCGACGATCTCGTCGTTGATCTTCTGGCCGTCTTCATAGTACTGAGTGCAGGCCTCGGTGGTGATGGTGAAACCCTGAGGGACGGGCAGACCGATGTTGGTCATCTCGGCCAGGTTAGCGCCCTTGCCGCCCAGGAGTTCGCGCATGTTTGCGTTACCCTCGGTAAACAGGTAGCAATACTTTTTGCTCATTTCTCGATTCCTCCGTTTTTATTGCTGTGTCTTTGCCGGGAAAACAAAATCTGCCGCAAAGATACATGTACAAAATTTTGCCGATAATATTATAATGTCAGTATGATAAAAAAACAATACCTAAATGACATAAGAAAACTGTTTTTTTGCCGATAATTTCGCTTGAAACATAGCGAAACTCCACAAAATGAAAAAGAAACAAAAGGGGCGGAAGGAATGCGCCTTTTCTTTTTTTTTATTTTATGATAAGGTAACCATGAGAAAAAAGGCCTGTGAAAGGAGACGCGGCATGAGCGTACTTGGACTGCCGGAGACAGAGCCTCTGGCAAAAAGAATTCGGGATGCGGCGGACCGGGGCGCGCTGTCCCATGCGCTGCTGCTGAGTGGCGCGGGAAACCTTGCCGCCGCTGCGCGGTATGCCGCCGCGGCCTTGGAGTGCACTGCGGAGCAGGGCAGACCCTGCGGCGTGTGTGATGCCTGCCGCAAGGTGGCGGCGGATATCCATCCCGATGTGATCACCGTGCGGGATCCGGAGCATAAATACATCTCGGTGGATGTGGTGCGCGGCGTGCGGACAGACGCCTACATCCAGCCCAACGAGGGACGGCGGAAAGTGTATATTTTCCCGGACTGCTCTCTTTTGACGGAGCCGGACCAGAATATCCTGCTGAAAGTGGTGGAGGAGGGGCCGGCCTACGCGGCATTCCTCTTCTGCGCGGAAAACGTAAGTCAGGTGCTGCAGACCCTGCGTTCCCGCTGCGTGGAGTGGAAGCTGCAGCCGAAGACGGAATCCGCGGACGCCGCGTCGGAAGCCGGTGAGGCGCTGTGCCGCGCCGTTGCAGCCCGCCGTCACGGCGTGGTGGCGGAGTTCGCTGCCCGCCGGGAGAAAAAGAAACTCTCCCGTGAGGACCTGACAAGCATGCTGGCGTGGAGCCATGGCGCGTTTGCGGCAGCCCTTTTGCTGCTTTACGGACAGGAACCGGAGGAAATCTACAGGGAAATTGCGCCATTCCTTGCAAAAAACTTGACAAAAACGCAAATCATGTCCACAATAGAACTGTTGCAAATGTATCATGGCGAATGCGCCTATAATGTTGGCTCCGGCCATGTGCTGGGTGCGCTCGCCGCTGAATTGGAGGGTATCCTTTGACTGAAGTCATTAGCGTCCGCTTTCGGGGCGGATGTAAAAATTATTATTTCGATCCCAAGGGTTTGCAGATCAAAATGGGCGATCAGGTCGTGGTAGAAACCGCGCAGGGCGCCGAGTTTGCCACCTGCACCGAGGGAAACCACGAGGTGGCGGACACCGCCATCGTACAGCCGCTGTGCGCTGTGCTGCGCATGGCGACCGATAACGACCGCCGCACGGTGGAGTATAACCGGAAAAAAGAGAGCGAAGCCTTTGATATCTGCGAGAAGAAGATCGTGGAGAATGGGCTGGACATGAAGCTGGTGAATGTCTCCGCCAGCTTTGACGGCAACAAGATCATTTTCTATTTCACGGCGGACGGCCGGGTGGACTTCCGTGAGCTGGTGCGGGATCTGGCGGGTATTTTTCGTGCCCGTATCGAGCTGCGCCAGATCGGTGTCCGCGACGAGGCCAAGATGATCGGTGGCCTCGGCATCTGTGGCCGCCCTTTCTGCTGCTCCCAGTTTTTGGACAGCTTTGTGCCCGTGTCCATTAAAATGGCCAAGACCCAGAATCTCAGCCTGAATCCCACCAAGATCTCCGGCACTTGCGGCCGCTTGATGTGCTGCCTGAAATACGAGCAGAACGCCTATGAGGACGCTGTGAAGCGGATGCCGAAGGTGGAATCCTTCGTGCAGACGCCGGACGGCCCCGGCAACGTGAAGAGCGTGGATCTGCTGCGGGAGACGGTGAAGGTCAGTCTGGACAGCGCACCGGAGCCGCTGAAGAAGTTCCACAACTGCGAGGTCTGTGTCCTGCGTAACGGAAAGGGCAGCCGCGACGGCATCGAAATTCCCGACCGTCCTGCACGGTATGTGGAGGAGAAGGACGAGGAGTTGTTCTCTACGCCAATTCTCGCCACGCCGTTTACCATGGATGAAGAGCTGGAAGAGGCGCTGGTCCGCGAGAAGATGGGCATTGAGGGCGGAGAGACCGGAAAGCCCCGCCGCCGTCACCGCGGTGGTCGCCGCCGCCACAAGAGTGGTGGTACGGAACAGGCCAAGCCCCAGCAGCAGAGCAGTGAAAAGAAGACCGGCGAAAAGAAGGCTGAGAAGAAAGCGGAGAAGCCTGCCGGTGAGAAGAAGCAGGGCGGCGAAAAGCCCGCCGGCGAGAAGCCCCGTAAGCCCCGTCAGGGCAAGCCTGCTGAGAAAAAGGCGGAAAAGCCCCAGCAGGCGGCACAGCAGCCCCCCAAGGCAGAGGGCGGCGAAGGCGCGGAGAAGAAGCGCCGCCGTCCCCGTCACCGCGGCGGACGCCGCCACCACAAGAGCGGCGAAGGCTCCGCACCCAAGAGCGAATAAGAAAAGGCGACCCGCCGTCCGCATTGCGGGCGGCGGTTTTTTCAGAAAGGATGGCAGTCATGGGAAAGTTTGACGGCGTTTTACTGGCCAGCGATTTTGACAACACGCTGATCTATACCGAGGGTGCCCTGCGTGCCGGCGCGCCGATGCCGCCGCTGTCGCAGCGCAACCGTGCCGCGCTGGAATATTTCATCGCAGAGGGTGGCCGATTTGCCATTGCCACGGGCCGTGCGCTGCCTGCCTTCATCCGTTTTGTGCCGGAGATCCCCATGAACGCACCGGGCGTGGTGTGCAACGGCGCCTCCCTGTATGATTTCGAGGCGGAAGTCTATCTGGAAAATGCGCTGCTGGACAAGAGCGTCCACGTTTGGGGACAGGAACTGCTGGACCGTTTTCCTGCCGTGGCGGTGGAGGCCTATCATGTGAACAACACCATCTATGCCGTCCGTCCCAACGAGGTTACCCGCCAGCATGAGCATCTGACTAAGGTGGATGTCACGGAGGCGCCCAGCCTGCTGGAGGTTCCGCAGCCGCTGGGCAAGCTGCTGTTTGAGGCGGAGCATAACGATCTGCTGGCGTTGGAGGCGGAGATGCGGGCGCAGGGCCGCGGCGAGACCTATGAGTTGGTGTTCTCCACGCCGGTGCTGCTGGAACTGACGGCCAAGGGCGCCAACAAGGGCGGTATGGTGCGCCGTCTGGCGCAGCATCTGGGTATTTCCATGGAGCACGTCTACTGCGTGGGCGACGAGGCCAACGACATCCCCATGCTGACGGTGGCAGCGCAGGGCTTTGCCCCCGCCAACTGCAAGGACATTGTGCGGCAGTGCGGCGCAACCGTGGTATCCGATGCGGAGCATGACGCGCTGGCGGACGTCGTTGCCATTCTGGATGCAAAATATGCGTAAAAAAAGCAGGAGGAAACTCCTGCTTTCTCCATAGTGCTTGCAAAAATGACGGATTTTGAGTAAACTACCCATAGCACATTTGCCTGCCGCAAGGCGGTGCAGATTTGATCTGGAGGCTGTATGCCCTTTTTGGATACGTTATTTGGAAAACTGCTGTTGACCTTTGGCACTGCTATGGTGCCGGTCATTGAATTGCGGGGCGCAATTCCTGCAGGCATCGCGGCAGGGCTGCCGCCCATGGCGGCATATATCACGGCGGTGATCGGAAATCTGATTCCCGTGCCGTTCATCATGCTGCTGATCCGTCAGGTTTTCGCGCTGCTGCGCAGAGTTCCTGTGCTGAACGAAAAAATCGACTGGCTGGAAAAGCGGGCCCACCTGAAAGGCCGTGTGGTGCGGAAATACCGCCTGCCGGGCCTGATCATTCTGGTGGGTATTCCGCTGCCGGGCACCGGCGCATGGACCGGCGCGCTGGTGGCGGCGCTGCTGGATATTCGCCTGCGGGACGCACTGCCTGCCATTCTGCTGGGACTGATTATTGCCGGCGGCATTACCACGGCGGTGACTATGGGCGTCATTCATCTGTTTTAAAAAAGCGGACGAAAGTCCGCTTTTTTCTTATCCCAATGCGGTGTCCAGCACCATCATGATCAGAAACCCCGTCACAAAACCGCAGGTTCCCGTCCGGCTGTGGGCCTGCGGAACCAGCTCCTCCACCACCACATACAGCATGGCACCGGCGGAAAAGCTCAGCAGCCACGGCATCAGCGGCTCCGCCCAGCCGGCGGCCAGCACCACCAGAATACCGAATACCGGCTCCACGCTGCCGGAGAGCATCCCGCTGCGAAAAGCCTGCGCACAGCTTTTGCCCTCCTGCCGCAGCGGCAGGGAGATGGCTGCGCCCTCCGGAAAGTTTTGGATGCCGATGCCGATGGCCAGCGCCGCCGCGCCGGCAAAGTGCTCACCGCCTGCCGCCAGTGCGAATGCCAGCCCCACTGCCATGCCCTCGGGAATGTTATGTAAGGTGATGGCGGTCATCAGCAGCGCGTTCTGCCGCCAGCGGTCATCAACCGGTACTTTGCGAAGATGGGGCAGCGCGCTGTCCAGCGCTGAGAGAAATAACACACCCAGCAGCATGCCCGCAGCGGCAGGCAGCCAGAGGGGGAAGAAGTTAAGCGCCTCGGCTCGCTCCATGGCGGGCAGCAGCAGGCTCCAGACGGAGGCCGCTGTCATCACGCCCGCGGCAAAGCCGAGGAGTGCCTTTTGAAACCGGGGGCAAGGCGTTCCGGACAGAAAAAAGACCATGGCGGCGCCCAGCGTGGTCATTCCGAAGGTGAACCCGGTGCCCAGTGCAGCCCAGCCAAGTGATTGCAGCATACGATCAACGCCTTTGCTTTGATTCGGGCGGCAATTGCCCGTATGCCAGTATAAGCGCGCAAAGAAAGACAGGTGACTTTCATCACCTGTCTTTTCGTTAATCGTTGTTGTCTCTGGGAATGTAGGGGATGATGGACTGCGCCAGCTTGCTGATGGGCATGGTCTGCAGGTAGATCCG
>JAFYQM010000069.1 GCA_017547085.1 Oscillibacter sp. | reverse complement strand
GCAGATGGCCGCACTCAATCACCTGATAGGTAGCGCCGGAGGCCATCATCTTCACCTGCTGGCCCGGACGGAGGGAGCCCTCCATGAGGCGCATATAGACGATAACGCCGCGGTAGCTGTCATACTGGCTATCGAAAATCAGGGCCTTGAGGGGAGCCGTCTCATTGCCGGTGGGAGGGGGTACGTTTTTCACGATATCCTCCAGCACGGCCTCAATGTTGATGCCCATTTTGGCGGAAATCTCCGGCGCATCCATGGCGGGCAGGCCGATGATATCCTCCACCGCCTGCTTAGCCATCTGGGGATCGGCGGCAGGCAAGTCGATTTTATTGAAGACAGGCAGGATCTCCAGATCATGCTCCATGGCAAGATAGGTGTTGGCCAGCGTCTGGGCCTCTACGCCCTGGGTGGAGTCCACCACCAGCACGGCACCCTCGCAGGCGGCAAGGGAGCGGGAGACCTCGTAGTTGAAGTCCACATGGCCCGGCGTATCGATCAGGTTCAGGGTATAGACCTCCCCATCCTGTGCCTTGTAGTCCATACGGACAGCGCGGGCCTTGATGGTGATGCCGCGTTCCTTTTCCAGATCCATGTTGTCGAGGATCTGGGATTCCATCTGCCGCTGTTCCACAGCGCCGCAGACCTCGATCATGCGGTCGGACAGTGTGGACTTACCGTGGTCAATATGAGCAATAATGCTGAAATTGCGAATATTCTCCTGTTTGGTCATCAGCCTGTTACCTCGTTTTCCGTCTGTTGCTGGGCGTTCCAGTTCCATGCATACCAGTAGGAAGCGTCCCAGAATTGATCATAGTTGTAGTTTACCACAAAGTCCTGCCAGTTGGCGAGAGTCTCGTGAAGATTTTCCTCCGTCAAGCAGTTTTCGCCCGCGGCAATATCTGACAGCACCCACTCGCACACCTCGCCGGAGTGATGGACATAGTCGCAGTAGTTATCCAGATCCTCCACGATCTCCGCGTCCATCAAAAAGCCGTACACCTGCACATTGTCGTGCTGCAGCAGCCGCTTGCAGGCACGCTCCAGCATAGCGAAGGTGGCATCTGTCTGGCCCAGACGCGCCGTCTTGTCCCAGAAGAGGATGCTGTACGGTGGGAAGAAAATATGGAACTCCGTTTCGGGATGCTCCGTCACCCAGCGCTCCACCACCGCCAGATTGGCATCAGTTTCAGGGAACCACGCATCGGCCGCCAGCGGTGTTTCCACAACCTCCGGCCGTTGGTAATTGTCCAGCGCCGTCATGTGGTTCCACCAGATGCCCTCGTCCCATGTGAAGGCCTCCTCCTGCGAGACGACCCCGCCCCAGCGGTTGCTCATCAGCACGAAGGCACTGTAATACAGGGCATCCTTGTTCAGGAGATATTTCACATCATCCAGCGTCATATCATTATAAAGGTACAGGGGCATGGTGTTGCTGATGCCGCTCTCATCCCGGTGAAGGATGTTGGCATCCAGCGAGAAAATCACCCGCTTCGGTGTCTGATACCGGAACACCGTGTCCATAGCCGCATCAAACTCGCTGAGGTAGCCGTCCGGCAGCGTCACCCGCGCGGCGGTGCCGCCGAGGGTCTCGCCGATCATCCCTGCGCGGTAGTTGGCGCCCATGGAGGTGCCCAGCAGCACCGTATCCGCCGGAGCGTGCTTGATAAAAGCCACCGCCTGACTGCGCTCGTCGAAAAAGACAGGCTTCCAATCCGTAGGCATCCGGTAATAGCAGAAGGGGTCCACTTTGTAGACCACTGCCGCGCACAGTGCAAGCAGCAGCGCAATGCCCGCCAGCAGGCCGGAGGCCCAGCGTTTATATGCGTTTTTCACGTCCGGGCCTCCTTAGAAATTGGAATAAATAAAGGTGGCAACCCCGCTGAAGGAGAGGATGGCCCACACCGTCAGCAGGCACAATGCCGCCGCCTGCCAGACCGTAGGCCGGAAATCATCCATCTTGCGGATGGTATTTTCGGGCAGCAGGGATGCCAGCAGTCCGCCGCCAAACAGCACTACCGTAATAATGCGGCTGGTCCACGGCTTCAGCGCAGGCCACAGCAGGTGCATGGCTCCCACCTCTTTGGAGAGAATGCCCCGCACCAGCCACGATTGCGGCGCGGCCAGTCCTCCGGTCACGGCTGCGCGCAGCAGTTCCATGGCAGCGGCAAAATCCGGCGCACGGAAAAACACCCATGCAATGTTCACAAAGGCAAAGGTCAGCGCCCACTGCAACGCTTTGGGCAGAACATTTCGCCGCTCACCCAGCAGCCGCTCCGCGATCTGACCCAGTCCGTGCAACGCACCCCAGACGATAAATGTCCAGCCCGCGCCGTGCCAGAAGCCGCTGACAAGGAACACGATCAAAATGTTCACATAGGCCCGCACCGCACCTTTTTTGCTTCCGCCCAGCGGGAAGTACAAGCACTCCCGCAGGAAGGTGGTCAGGGTGATGTGCCAGCGCTTCCAGAACTCCGTGACGGACAGCGCTCGGTAGGGCGAATCAAAGTTCACCGGCAGGCGTAATCCCAGCAGGCGGGCACAGCCGGTGGCAATGTCGCAATAGCCAGAGAAATCCAGATACAGCTGCAGCGTGTAGGCGAGGATCACCATCCACGCATCCACAGCGGCGAGGTCGCCCAGCGCGTTCCATCCATTGTTTGCAATGCCGCCCAAGGGGTCTGCCAGCAATACCTTTTTTATCGTACCACAGCAGATGGCGTACAGGCCAGCCGCCACATCCTGTGCATCGAGGCGCAGAAATTTCTCTCCCCGCAGTTGGGAGAAGAAGGCTCCGGGGCGCAAAATGGGGCCGGAGGTGACAGAGGGAAAAAACAGGGCGTGCAGAGCCAGCTCCCGCGGGTCTTCCGGAACAAATTCACGGGTATAGACCTCCTTCAGCAGCCACAGCTGCTGGAAGGTGAAAAAGCTGAGGCCCAGCGGCGACCAGCCGATAGTGACGGCTCCGCCAGTGAAAAAGCCGGTATATTTGAACGCCAGCAGCACGGCAATGTGCCAGCCGCAGGCCAGCCACAGCGCCCGCTTGCGGGCACCAGCCTTCCGCTCCGGCAAAAGGTAGTCTACCGCAAGGGCAGTCACAGCCATGCCCACTGCCAGAACAACAAGGCCGTTTAAACCAGCGCCCACCACATAAAATACAATGCTTGCCAGCAGCAAACAGAGCTTTCCTGCCGCGGCGCTTTTACGCCCCGCCAGCAGGGAAACGGCCACCGTCACCGCCAGAAACGCCAGAAAAGAAAAGGACTGAAAACTCATGGCATCACTTCCGTGCAAGGTCGCTGAGGCGGGCATCGGCAGAGGACAGCACCTGCGTCATGCTCTGGCAGCGGCCGGGATAGGCGGAGGTCAATGCCTCCGGCGCCAGGTCGGGGAATGCCTCTTGTTTTGCCTCCCGCAGGCAGTGGACATAGCGGGTCTCGGTCAGTTTCCGGTCCGCGTCGGCAATGCCCATGGTGCAGGCCTCCGCATCCAGTGCGAAGTAGGCCTCGTTTTCACCGGCAGCGCGGTAGAGGTGGCGGTAGAGCTGATAGACGCCGCTGCCAAGGTAGGCTGCCGCGGCATTGATGGCCGCCTTGTCGCCCAGCTTGCCCAACAAGCCGAACAGTACGCCGATGGCGCCGCCCAAGAGCTTACTCTGCAGGGTCGCCATGACGCTGCCGCTCAAAACATTGCTCGGCTCGGCGGCATTCAAAATCTCCTCGCTGGTCAGCATGCTGCCCTCGCGGGACAGGGTGCGGCCCAGCATGAAGTCGGCGGAGACATGATAGTAATCGCAGGCTCTCACCACGAAGACCAGACCCGGCTCGCGGATGCCGTTTTCATAATGGCTCAGCAGGGCCTGAGACACACCCAGATCGGCAGCCGCCGTGCGCTGGGATACGCCCCGCTCCTTTCGCAGCAGGGACAGGGTACGGGAAAATTCGGAAGACATATCGGTTCTCCTTTTCAAGAGGTGTTTTCTAAATACAGGAAGTATAGTTTATCAAAAAAGATACCGAAAGTAAAGGAAAATCTCCCCTTCTCCATGAAAAAAGCAGCGCTCCGCATGTACGGAGCGCCGCTTTTACGATCTTTCCTTGTTAAAACAATCCCACCTGATTGGGCAGTACGTCGCCGCCGATGGTTTTCAGCTGGCGGGTGTTCTCCTCGCCCAGACGGTCCACGATGGCCATTTTCCGGATGATGTTCTTCACCGTCAGGTCGAGGGTGCTGCCCTCGCTGTAGTCGGCCTTGAAGATAAAGTCCACGCGGCCCTTGGCCAGCAGTTCCTCCACGCCCATGCGGTTGGACTCCTGATACACGGCGATAGCCTGTCCGCCGTAGGCTCGCATCATCTTCATGCAGGGCACGTCCGAAAGGCCGTCGCCCACATAGATCATGTTGGTGAAGGGCACCCGCTTGCTGTCGTCCGGCATGGAGTCGTTCAACGTCTTGTCGTCGGACACATCCAGCACGCCCTTGTTGATGCGGTAGACGAACTGGGTCTTGGCGGTAAAGTTGACTGCCAGCTTGGGCCATGCGGGCCGGCCGTTTTCGTCATAATAAAACTCGCTGGCGTAGATCTCTTTAAATTCCCTGCTGATCTCGCAGCCCTCGATAATCTCCTTCAGGCCGGAAGAAATGACGTAGTGCTCCACCTGCACGCCCTGCTCGGTGCCAAAGGCATTGATGCGGCGGAACCAGTCCTCCACGCCGGGGTACAGCACGATGTTGCGCCCCTTTTCCACCAGACCCTCCCGGGTCAGGGGGATGCCCCGCTTATCCGATTCGGAGATCATGGTATACATATAGGCGAGGATACCGTCCATCCGGTTGGCACTGCCGAAGCTGTTGGCCACCGGCCAGAACTCTGCAGGCGTCATGCCCAGCGAGGGGATGAAGGAGTAGTTCTGCATATCGGTGGTGCAGAGGGTCTTATCAAAGTCATAGAGGAAGGCCACAATGGGCATCTGTTTTTCCATAAACGGTCCTTTCAGAAAAAAAGCGGCTCGGGTGAGCCGCTTTTTTGTCAGTCATCTCTGCCGTAGTTGCGGCCAAATTTCAGGTCTGCCAGATCGATGCGGCGGGTCTCGCCCAGTCCGGCCTCGAAGGGGTTGACATAGGGAGTTTCCTCAACAGGAGCTTCCTCCTCCGCCTCTTCCTCAGCGGGGGCTTCCTCCACTTCAATGGCAGGCTGCGCTGCAAAAGCGGCCATCACATTCTCCTCGATCTCCTCCACGGGAGACTCCACCACCGGTGCGGTGGGTTTGATCTGAATGACAGGCAGCTGCTCCAGGAAACGCAGTTCCTGATTGCACAGAGCGCGGGAAGCCGCGATGAAGCGGGTCAGTTCCTCCTGCCCCTGCTGCAGACGGGCCTCGGCCTCAGCCAGCTCCCGCTGGTAGTTGGCCAGACGCTCCTCGGCGCCGGTTTTTGCGGCAGCCAGCATCTCGTCCCGCTTGACCTCCGCTTCGCGGATAATGGTATCCGCCATGCGCTGAGCGGTCAGCAATGTGGCTCGCATAGAGTCCTCGGTGGCGCGGTATTCCTCCACCTTCTCCACCAGGACCTTCATTTTTGCCTTCAGTGCCGCGTTTTCCTTGAAAAGCGCGGTATAGTCATCGGTCAGTTCATCCAGAAACTCGTCTACCATGGCCATGTTGTAGCCGCCCATCACGGCCTTGGTAAAGGAACGGCTGGAAACTTCCTGCGGTGTCAGCATGGTTTCTCTTTCCCCCTATCAGAAATAAAGCCCGTTGTTTTCCAGTTCGTCGATCAGCTCGCCCTCCAGATCCACATGGTAGGGCGTGATGATGTAGGTGTTGGCAGAAACCTTCTTGATCTTGCCCTCACCGGCATAGGCCACGCCGGACAAGAAGTCGATCAGTCGGCGGGCAACGTCCTTGTTGGTGGATTCCAGATTCAGCACCACCGTCCGCTTGTCCTTGAGATGGTCGGCGATCTCGGAGGCATTTTCAAAACGCTCCGGCTTCACCAGAACCACCTTCAGCTGGGTGGTGGCGTGGATGTTCACCACTTTGCCGCGGCGGTCGTCCACCTTGTTGCGGCGGTCCTCAAAGGAATCACGGCGGGGAGGCGCTTCAAACGCCTCAAATTCTTCGTCCTCATCCTCGTAGGGGTGGGTCAGTTTCTTCAGTTCATCGAGAAAGCCCATGGCCAAACCTCCTGTCGGGGTAGTTTACAGATTATAATTGCGGGCACCGAAAATGGCTGTGCCGACCCGCACCATGGTGGCGCCGGCACGGATGGCGTCCTCGTAATCGCCGCTCATGCCCATAGAAAGACACTTTAATTCATTATGGAACAGTTTTTCATTGATGTCAACATAAAGTGCCCGAACTTTGTTGAAATACTGTATATTGGTGTCGCGGTCGGCATCAAAGGGCGGAATGGTCATCAGACCGCACACGCGGACATGCTCCTTCGTCAGGGCGTATTCCGCGGCGGCAAAGATGTCGGCAGGGGCAAAGCCGCTCTTGGCGTCCTCTTCGCCGATATTCACCTCCAGCAGGATGTCCTGCACCAGGCTCTTGCTGGCCGCCACTTTTTCAACCTCGTCCAGCAGGGCGAGGGAGCCGATGGACTGGATCAGGTCCACATAGCCCACCACCTGCTTGACCTTGTTGCGCTGCAGGTGGCCGATGAAGTGGAGGGGTGCGCCCACATAGGCGCCCTCGCTCAGCTTCTGCACCATCTCCTGCACCCGGTTCTCACCCAGCACATCAATGCCTGCGGCAATGGCCTCCTTGCAGGCGGCGGCGTCATTCATTTTGCTGGCGCCCACCAGCGTAATCTCGGAGGGGTCCCGTCCCGCCTCACGGGCTGCCGCCGCAATCTTTTCCCGGATTTCCAAAATGTTTTCTGCAATGGACATATCTCTCTGCCTCTCTTTTCTCGTTATCCGCTGATGACTTTTCCGTCATACAAATCTCTTGCCGAAATAATGACCTCGTCGCCGGGCCGCAGCCACAGGCTCTGGCGGTCTGCCGCCGCAGTACCCCGCAGCAGCACAAAGCCCTCGCCGCTGTAAAGCACCTCTACCGGCTTGAAGCGGGCTTCCTGACCCACCACGCAGTAAATGCCGGTGACCGTGGTTTCCGTTGTGGTGCCGTCCTCGTTCTCTACATTCTCCTTACGGATGCGCAGCGCCTCCGAAGGAACACGGATACCCTCATAGGCGCGGGTAATGATCTGGGCGCTCTGCTTGCGCAGCAGCGTCAGCTCCTGCAAAAACGCGTCACCGCGGAAGACCACCACGCAGGAGCCGTCTTCCTCCCAGCTGACCGATTCGATCTCCACTGCCAGATCCCGCTCCACGCCCTTGGCAAAGCGCAGCGTCAGGCCGCCGGTGTGCTTTTGCAGCTTCTGCGCCTGCTCAGCAGGCAGGACGGCGGCGTAATACCAGCTGTCGCCTAAAATCAGCTTGCCCACGTTGGAAGTGGCTTCCGCATCGGCGGTCGCCGCAGAAAGCTCGGTCGGGGTCATTTCCATGACCGCCGCAGGCGTCAGCACGGTTTCATAGCCATCCACCACGGTCGAATACAGGCCGGACCGCGGCGCATACACCCGCCGGACGCTGCCGGCAGACTGGTTTTTCAGTTCCTTGATCTGTGCGGCCACCGCATCGATCTGGGCGGAGAGATCCTCCTGATCGGAGTAGGTGTAGTCCCGCTTCAGAACCAACGCCCGCAGTTCCGCACCCTCCTGCTCGGCCTCATAGAACTTTCCCGCCGCCACGCTGCCGCGGTATTGCAGCATGCTTTGCATGATCTGGTTGTCCAGTTTCAAAGAAACTTCCGCGCCCAGCGCCGCCTCCTGTGCATAGCGCAGCTGCTCCATGCGGGCAGTCAGCGTTGCGATCTCCTCCTGCCGGTCCAGCGATGCCTGATCGGCGTAAACGGTGGCAATGGCTCCGCCTTTGCCGACCCGCGCCCCCTCAGTCCGGTCTAGCCGCAGCAGGCCGCTCTCCTCGCCGGAGAGAAGCTGCTCGTCCCGCACCACAAAGCCGGAAAGCTGGATCTCCTCTTCCACCCGATATGTATAGGCCATCGTGATGGACAGGGGGTCCGTGAAGAAGCGGAACGCCTGAATGCCGAAATAGGCAAGCAGTGTCAGCGTCAGCACAGTCATTAATAATTTTGTTCCGATCGAGTTGTTGTTCATCGCTCCCTGCCTCACTCATGCCGCAGTGTTCGCAAGGAACGCCTGCCGGCAGCTTACAACTCCCCGGCCAGCTCCACCGGATGTGTCGGCGCAATGGTGGAAATCGCATGCTTATAGATCACCTGCTGGCGGCCCTCGCTGTCCAGCACCACCACAAAGGCGTCAAACCCCATGATGGTGCCCCGCATCTGAAAGCCGTTCATCAGAAACATGGTGACCGGAATGCGATCCCGTCTGGCTCTGAGAAGAAAAATGTCCTGTAAATTTGCTTTGCTCTGCATATCGTCCGCTCCTTTGTTTCTTTAACGTCGGACGATCTTTGTATTTCGTCCGCCTCGGACTTAGCATACGCCCTCAGCGGTCAGGATTTCTGTCGAACGCTGTAGCGCCCGCTCAAAATCCCGCTCTTTTTTCCAGAAAATCCAGTGGATGTCATCGTTTCGCCGCAGCCATGTCAGCTGCCGCTTGGCGTACTGGCGGGAACGCAGCTTCACTTCCTCCAATGCGTCCTCCACCGTCATGGTGCCGTCCAGCACCCCCAAAAACTCCTTGTAGCCGATGGCCTGCAGCGCCGTGGCACTGCGGGGCAGGCCGCTTTCCAGCAGCCACTTCACTTCCTCCAGCAAACCGGCCTCCACCATCTTGTCCACCCGCAGGTCGATCAGCGCGCGCATGTCCTCCCGCTGTTCAAACTGCAGCCCGATCCACACCGCGTCATAGCGGGGCGGAATCTTCTTCGTCTCTTCATTGTGCTGGGTGATGGTCTTTCCCGTTTCCAGCCAGACCTCCAGCGCCCGCAAAATGCGCTTTTCATCTGCCGGATGCAGCCGCTCCGCAGCCTCCGGATCCACCTGCCGCAGCTGCTCCAGCAGCGGTTCGATGCCCTCCCGCTCCAGACGGTCCTGCAGCGTTTTGCGCACTTCGCCTCCAGCGTGGCCGCCGGCAAAGCCGTGGCCTTTCACCAGCGCGTCCAGCCACAGGCCGGTTCCGCCTACCAGCACGGGCAGTTTCCCTCTTGCCAGAATGTCGTCAATGATAGGAATGGCCATCTCCGCGTACCGCGCGGCGGACCACTGCTCCGAAGGGTCCGCCACGGCGATCATGTGATGGGGAACGCCGTCCATCTCCTCTTCCGTGGGTGCCGCGGTGCCGATGGTCATGCCGCGGTAGATCTGCATGGAGTCCACGGAAACCACCTCACCGTGAAACTTTTTTGCGATCTCCACACCTAATGTGGTCTTTCCGCAGGCTGTGGGGCCTACCACACAAACAACCTTGGGAGCCATGATCCCCCTCCCTTCTGCTTTCATCCGATTCTTTACGCCTCTTCGGCCAACTGCCGTGCCACCGCGCAGGCGGCCTCCAGCAGTTCCGGCGTTTTGACGGGGTCAATATCCAGCCCGCCGGCAAATACATAGTCAAAGCGGGGGATGCCAAACAAGCCGCACAGCTGCCGCCAGTGCACCACGCCCACGCTGTCCTCGTGCTCAAAATCGCCGCCGGAGGTAAGATATACCAGCCGCTGTGCGTTGCAGTCTCCGTGGCAGCCGTCCATTTCGTAGTGATACGTCAGGCCCACGGCGGAAATATGCTCGATATAGGTTTTCAGCGCCGCGGGATAACTCATGTCCCAGTAGGGCGCGGCCACCACCACGGCATCTGCGGCGCGGAACTGGCAGGCCAGTGCAAACTGCGGCGCGTCAAACGCGCCCACGGAGGCCAGCGCATCCCGCTGGTTCAGCGCGTCTGCGTCCATGGGCCGCAACGCCAGCAGGGTCTCCTGCGAAACGGTCTCCACCTCGGCTTCTGGATGCGCCTTGCAAAAGGCGGCAAGATAGGCTTCCGCCAGCGCGCGGGTACGGGACTCCGCCCCACGCTGGCTGATGCAGCAATCAACAAATAAGAGTTTCATCGTCACGGTTCCTCTTTTTCAAAGATCAGATCCAGTTCCTGCACATGGCCGGTTCCCCGCTGCCGTGTGGGAAGATAGCCCACATAGCGCCAGCCGTTCTTGGCCCGCGCATTTATAATGTTCCGATAATCTTCTATGCCGTAGCTGTTGCCTCCAAACGCGCCCCAGCCGTCAAGCACACAGCTGACGGATTCATATTCATAGCGGTACATGGTTCACCCTCCGATCATCGGTCTCCCCGCGTCACCGGACGCACATGGTTACTCCTCGTCAAACACCGTAGTAATAATGGGCTTTCCCTCCCGGTCAACCAAAACCGTGGGGCCTCCGGCGTTGCCGCCATAAAGATACAGGTAGTTTACACCCGTTTCCCGATCTACCCAGACCTCCGCGCCGCCGGCCCAGCCGCTTTCCTGCACGGTCCTGATAAAGCGTCTCTTCTTATTTGCCATCGTCTGTTCTCCTTTATGCGCGCTTGAACATCTTCTCTAACTCATACTTGGTCAGTCTGACCGCAACAGGCCGGCCGTGGGGGCAGAAGCGGACCTCGCCGCTCTGTACCTTCTCCACCAGCACTTCCAGTTCCTTGCGGTCGCTGGTCCAGCCGCCCTTGATAGCGGCCTTGCAGGCCATGGTGTGCAGCAGGTTCTCCCGTTTTTCGTCAAGGCTCCGGCCACTGCGCAGCTTTTCCGCCAGTTCCTCCAACGTGGCTGCGGTATCTTCCGCATCCATGTCGGCGGGCACTTCTCGCACCAGCACGGCGCCGTCGCCGAAATCCTCGCAGGCAAAGCCGAACTGTTCCAGCAGCGGGGCGTTCTCCAGCAGCAGTGCGCCGTCCTCCCTGCCCAGTTCCACGGCCACTGGCCGCAGCAGCGTCTGGCGCATGGGCGGCTCCTGCGCGGCCTTCAAGCGGTCGAAGTTGATGCGCTCGTGGGCGGCGTGCTTATCCACCAGCCAGACGCAGCCGTCTTCGCTCTCGCAGATGATGTAGGTATGCAGCACCTCGCCGGCAATGCGCCACGGGGCCTCCTTCACCGGCTCGATGGTCTGCTGCTCCGGCAAGTCCAGTGTTTCCTGCCGCATGGCAGGAATGGCGGGCACAAAGGGCCGCTCCGGCTTTGCCGGTTCAGGCGCAGGCTTCGTCACAGGCTCTGCTTTCGGAGCCACAGGCACTTCCGCCGGACGGGAAATGACGGATGCGGGCGCGCTTCCGATGGCACCCATAGCAGGTTTCTGCGTCACGGACGCGGGCGGTTTGCCCAATGCGCCCATGGCAGGTTTTGCGCTCTGCGCAGCGGCATAGCCGCTTTTTGGCTGCACGCTATCCGCCACGCGGGCGGCGGACTTCCACTCGGTGCTCCAGACGGCTCTTGCTGCCTGCTGAGGCTTTGCGGCAGGCTTGGCTTCCTCCCGGTAGGTCTTGGCATCCATGGTTTGAAAGAAGTCATTGCGGGGATTCACCGCCTGCTGCACCTGCTTGGGCGCGGACACAGGTGCTCCCTTGGCATCCAGACAATCCATCACGGTGTGGTACACCGCGTCAAAGACTTCCTTTTCCCGGGCAAATTTCACCTGCGTTTTGGCGGGATGGACATTGACGTCCACCGCCTCTACAGGCAGCGTCACAGAGAGGACGCAGCCGGGGAATTTGCCCTTCATGATCTGGTTGCGGTAGCCCTCCTCCAGCGCGGCCGTCAGCAGCTGGGACTTGATGAAGCGGCCGTTGACGAAAAACACCTGCATGGAGCGGGAACCGCGGCCCAGCAGAGGCTGGGTCACGAAGCCGCTGACGGCCACATCACCGCCGCGACCCTGCACGGGCAGCAAACTCTTGGCAAAATCACGGCCCATGGCGGCATAGATGGCGGACTCCAGCTTCCCGTCACCGGGGGTATGGAGCGCATCCGCGCCGTCCTTGATAAACTTAAAAGAGATATCCGGATGGGACAGGGCCAGATGCTGCATCAGTCCTGCCACGGCGGCAGTTTCGGCGCTGTCCTTCTTCATAAATTTCAGCCGCGCCGGAGTATTGTAAAACAGGTCGCGGACGGTGATGGTGGTGCCCTCGGGAGCGCCTTCCTCCTCCACTGCGCCGGGTACGCCGCCCTCTAAATGGAGTGCCGCGCCGCTGCGGGCCGCCTTTTGGCGGGTCAGGATGTCCACCCGGCTGACAGCGGAGATGGCAGCCAGTGCCTCACCGCGGAAGCCCAGCGTGCCGATCTTACCCAGATCGGCGGCAGAGCGCATCTTGCTGGTGGCATGGCGCAAAAAGGCCGTGGGCAGTTCCGCCGGAGCAATGCCGCAGCCGTTATCCGTCACGCGGATCAATCCCATGCCACCCCGCCGGATCTCCACCACCACGGCGGTGGCTCCGGCGTCGATGGCGTTTTCCACCAGTTCCTTCACCACGCTGGCAGGTCGCTCCACTACCTCGCCGGCGGCGATCAGGTCGGCCACATGGGGCGCAAGTTGTTCAATATGGGGCATCCGGTTCACCTCCGGTTGAAATCAGAATTTACAGAAGCATGGCGACCAGCGGAATGGTCACCACAGAAAGAATGGTCGTTACAAAAATCGTCTGGGCCATGCTTTCAATATCGCCGTTATACTCCATGCAAAGCATGGCGCCGTTGACAGCAGCGGGCATTGCCATCTCAACGACCACAACACCCAGCACCACGGGGTCCAGCCCCACGGGGCGAAGGATCAGCAGCAGGGTTACCGGCATGATCAGCAGCCGGAACGCAGACAATGCCCATAGGCGGGGCTTTGCAAACACATTTTTGGTCTTTAACCCCGCCAAAACGCTGCCCAGTACCAACAGGGACAGCGGCACGGTAACATCTCCCACAAAGTCCAGCATATCGCCGATCAGCGCCGGTGCGCGGACACCGCCAAGCGCAAATGCCAGCGCAACCGCGGAGCAAATCATAGCCGGTGTACAAAGCGCCTTCCACTGGAAGCGAGCACCGCCTCCCAACAGGGCCGGTCCAAAGGAAAAATTAATCACGTTATAGGGCAGGCACAGCATCACCGCATAGAAAATGGCCCCCTCTCCGAACAGCGCTTCGATCACCGGATAGGCGATGAAGCTGGCGTTTGGAAACAAACAGACAAACCGCCAGATATTCTTCTGTGCAGGCGTTCCTCCGATAATGTGGGGCGCCACCAGCATAAACAGCGCTTCCAGCCCATAAAAGATCAGCAGAATCTTAAAAAAAGAAATGATGGCGCTGATGTCCGGCAGATCGTTTCCTGCCAGTACGGAGGCAAGAATCATACAGGGCATGGTAATATTCAACACCAGCTTGGTCAGTTTCCGGTTGGTCTCCTCACTGAAGTAGCCCAGCCGGTTCGCCAAAAAGCCCATAGCAATGGCAAACAGAATTACCATCATCTTCCCAAAGGTTGTCATCAGACTCATCGGTTTTCAGCCTCTTTTCCAAAAAACGGATTTATGCAAGCGCCAGCACCGCCAGCGCATTGGCCGCCGCATGCAGCGCAATGGAGGACCACAGCGTGCCGCTGCGGTCATAGGCCCACGCCAGCACCAGACCGGGCACTAAATACTGGATCATCAGCAGCAGATAGGCCATATCCTGATGCACCACCGCAAACTGCCACACATGCAGCAGTGCGAACAGCAGGCAGCTGACGGCATAGGCCCACACGCGGCCCTTGGCCCGCAGGTTGCCGAACACCAGACCGCGGAACAGCACCTCCTCCACGAAGGGCGCGAGGAAGATGACGATCAGCATGGTGGTGCGGGGCGCATCCTCGATCTGGGCCGAGATGGTCACATCGTTGAGATTGGTCCGGTTCGTCATCACCAGATTGGTCAGCCGGTAGACCAGCTCGTTCAGTCCGTACAACGCCACCAATCCCAGCAGCACTGCCTTGACCGCGCCACCGATGCCCTCCAGCGCCTGACGGGAGGTGCGGGCGATAAACTTATGAAAAATGATGATCGTCACCGCAAAGAGGACGTAGTAATAGATGGCGCTCCGCAGGCCGGAAGAAATATCAGTCCCCAGCAGCTTGCCCGCAAAGTCGAAGATAGGCTCCGCGGCAAAGGGCAGCACCAGCAGGTAGATCACGAAAAAGACGGCGCCTGCGATCTGCTCGCCTGCCGTCATGTATGTAGATGCTTTGGATTTTGCCATATAGGAGATGCTCCTTTCGGCCTTACTTCAGTTTGTTTTTCAGCTCGTACAGCAGGCTCATGGCCTCAATGGGGGTCAGGGTGTCCGGCTGGCAGCGGCGCAGGGCGTCCAGCACTTCGCCCTCACCAATGGCATCCAGCGAAACCTGTTCACTCTCTCTTCGGGGCGCAGTATACTGCACGCCGTTTTCCGCCTCCAACTCCTGCAGCACGGTTTTTGCCCGCTGCACCACCTTGTCCGGCAAACCCGCCAGCTTCGCCACCTCGATGCCGTAGCTGCGGTCGGCGCCGCCGGGGATGATCTTACGCAGGAAGATAATGTCCTCGCCGCGGGTCTTGACGGCGATGTTGTAATTCACGGTGCCGGCGAGGGTTCCCTCCAGCTCCGTCAGTTCATGGTAGTGGGTGGCAAACAGGGTCTTGGCACCCAACAGCTTCCGGTCGGCGCAGTATTCCAGCACCGCGCGGGCGATGGACATGCCGTCAAAGGTAGAAGTGCCGCGGCCGATCTCGTCCAGAATCAGCAGAGAGTTCTTCGTGGCGTGGCGCAGAATGTCGGACACCTCCGTCATCTCCACCATGAAGGTGGACTGGCCGGCGGAGAGGTCATCGCTGGCGCCCACACGGGTGAAAATGCGGTCCACCACACCGATGCGGGCAAACTTGGCAGGCACAAAGCTGCCCATCTGGGCCATCAGCACGATCAGGGCCACCTGCCGCATGTAAGTGGACTTACCGGCCATGTTGGGGCCGGTGATGATGGCAACCCGCTCTTCCTTTTCGCCCATGAAGGTGTCGTTGGGAACAAACAGCGCATCTTTCAGCACCTTCTCCACCACGGGGTGGCGGCCCTCACGAATTTCGATCACGCCGGACTCGTCCACATCGGGGCGGCAGTAGTTATTCCGCACCGCCACGGTGGCAAAGGACACCAGCGCGTCCACCTCCGCCACGGCGGCGGCAGAGGTCTGAATCCGCTGTGCCTGCGCGGAAATCTCCTCCCGCAAGGCGCTGAACAGCTCATATTCCAGCGCCACCACCCGCTCGGAGGCGGTCAGGATCTCATGCTCCAGATCCTTCAGTTCCTGCGTGATGAAGCGCTCGCCGTTCACCAGCGTCTGCTTGCGGATATAGGTTTCAGGAACCAGCTCCTTAAAGGAGTTGGATACCTCGATGTAATAGCCAAAGACTTTGTTGTAGCCCACTTTCAAGGTGCGGATGCCGGTGCGTTCCTTCTCGCGGGCCTCAATCTCGGCAATAATGCCCTTGCCGCCCTTGAGAATGTGGCGCAGGTGGTCCACTTCCTCGTGGTAGCCATCGCGAATGAAGCCGCCTTCACGAACGGAGAAGGGAGGTTCGTCGCCGATGGTCTCGGCAATGCGCACGCCGATATCCTCCAGCGTATCCAACTGCTCCGTCAGCTCCCGCAGGCGGCGGTCGGACAGCGCGGACAGCTGCTCCCTGATCTCCGGCAGCCGCTCGATGGCGGCGCGGAGAGAAGCCATGTCCCTGCCGCCCGCGGTGCCGTAGACAATGCGGCCGATGAGGCGCTCCATATCACCAAGGCCGGTCATGGCGGCGGCCAGTTCCTCCCGCGCGATGGTATCATCCACCAGTGCGCTGACGGCGGCATTTCGCTTTGTGATCTCCGTGACGGAGCGCAGAGGACGCTCCAGCCACTGGCGCAGCAGGCGGCCGCCCATGGGGGTCTTGGTCTTGTCCAGCACCCACAGGAGGCTGCCCTTCTTCTCCTTGCCCCGCAGGGTCTCGGTCAGCTCCAGATTGCGGCGGGCTGCCAGATCCAGCTCCAGAAACACGCCCTGCTCATAGTAATCCAGATCGTTGATATGGGAGAGGTCGGTTTTCTGAGTCTCGTAGATGTAATGCAGCAGTCCGCCCAGCGCCATGGCTGCCGCCGGGTTGGACGCGGGCAGGCGTTTCCACGCCTCCTCACCGAACTGGCGGCGGATATTTCGCTCTGCCTCCTCCAGACGGAAGCGGCGCTCGCCGCCGTTTTCAAAGCGGCAGCGGAACTTGTCGCCCAGCGCCGCCGTCAAAGCCGTTTCGGAATAGGCCCCGTCGTTCAAAATGGCCTCCGCGGGGCCAAAGCGGCCCAGCTCGTTGACCACCTGGCCTGCCAGCTCCTTGCCGGTAAAGGCCGTCAGATGGGCCTTGCCGGTGGTGATGTCGCAGAAGGCCACACCGGCGCAGCGGGAATCCATGTAAATACCGCAGAGGAAGTTGCCGGACTTGTCATCCAGACACGCGGCGTCAATGACCGTACCGGGCGTCACCACGCGGATGATGTCCCGCTTCACCAGACCCTTGGCGGTAGCGGGGTCCTCCACCTGCTCGCAGATAGCCACCTTGTAGCCCTTGGCGATCAGGCGGGCAATGTAGGACTCGCTGGCGTGGTAGGGGATGCCGCACATGGGCATCCGCTCCTCGGGTGCCTTTTTCGGGTCCTTATCGCGGGAGGTCAGGGTCAGGTCCAGCTCCTGTGACGCCGTGCGGGCATCGTCGGCGAACATCTCGTAGAAGTCGCCCAAGCGGAAAAACAGGATGGAGTCCGGATTGTTGGCCTTGATCTCCAGATATTGCTTCATCATGGGGGTCAGTTCCGCCATGGTTTCACCTCGTCAACTTTCTCTCGTTTGTCAGTCTCTGTCAAAATTCCAATTCTATGCCGCCCATCACGCGGTGAAGGCGGTCTCCCAGAATGGGTTTCAGTTTCTCATACGCATAGTCACCGGTGCAGTGGCCGGTATAGTAGACGGTCTCACCCGCGAGAAGAGCCGTACCCAACTGCTGGATCAGCCCATCCGCCGCGGGGTCTCCCTCCTCCAGCTGGAAGAGGTGGAATCCGCCGATCATGGCGTCGATCTCTCCCGCCGCGATCTCGCGGGCACGCTGCAGAATATTGACAATGCCCCGGTGGGAACATCCCGATATCAGAACGGTCTTCCCCTCTGTGGTAATGAGCAGGTCCTGCTCATGGACGAATCCGTCCCGTTCCAGGCCCTCCGGTCCACGGCGGTACAGCCGGCCGCTGGCCTCACCCACATCAAAATCACGAGGCACATCAGAAAAGAGCAGCAATTCATCGTCGATCCGAACAGCGCCCTCTGTCAGGATGATGCGGTCGCTGCACCGCAGCTCCCCGTCAATGCCGATATAGCGTTCTCCGTCAGCTTCCAGCGCCACGTACTCACCAAAGGCCTCTTTGTGTATGTAGATCTTGGCCGTGTCGTTGGCCGCCAGAAAGGCAGCGATCCCGCCGCCGTGATCAAAATGTCCGTGGGACAAAAAGGCGATATTCACCGCAGCAAGATCCACGCCCAACGCGCGGGCGTTTTCGGCAAAGCCGCCGTCAGGCCCCATATCAAACAAAATCTTATGCTTGGGCGTTTCGATATAAAGGCTCAGGCCGTGGGCAGCGCAAAGGGACTCTGCCGCCGCCTCATTTTCCAGTAACGTGATAACTTTCATGCCGCTCTCCTGTTCTCAAACCGGCTCGCCGTACAGCGCCCAAGTATTGCTGTCGGTCACTTTGACGTCGATAAACTGTCCGATCAGGCTCTTGTCGCCCTTCAGCCGCACCAGACGGTTGCCCTCGGTACGGGAAGCAAGGGGGAAGTCCGGATCATCGCTCTCGCCGTCCACCAGCACGCGAACGGTTTTGCCGATATACTCCGCGTGGAGCTTTGCAGACATATTGTTCTGCACCTCCAACAGCTTGTCGAACCACTTCTGCTTCTCCTTCCGGTCGGCAGGGTCGGGCATTTCTGCGGCCTTGGTGCCGGGGCGGGGAGAATAGATAAACGTGAACAGGGCATCGAAGCCCACTTCTTCCACCAGAGACACCGTATCCATGGCCTCTTCCTCCGTTTCGCCGGGGAAGCCGATGATCACGTCACTTGTCAGCACCAAATCAGGCATGACGGACTTCGCATAGCGGATCAGGTCCAGATACTGCTCACGGGTGTAGCGGCGGTTCATCTCGTGCAATACGCGGTCGTTGCCGGACTGGAAGGGCAGGTGCAGCTGGTGGGCTACATGGCGGCTGGCCGCCATGGTGTCAAACAGTTTTTTCGTGGCATCCTTGGGATGGCTGGACATGAAGCGGATGAGGTACTCGCCTTCGATCTTGTCGATCTCCGCCAGCAGGTCGGAGAAATCGTAGCCGATATCCAGATCGTTGCCGTAGGAGTTGACGTTCTGGCCCAGCAGGGTGATGTCCTTGTAGCCAGCCTCCACCAGTTCCCGCACCTCGGCGATGACGCACTGGGGGTCGCGGCTGCGCTCGCGGCCGCGGACGTAGGGCACGATGCAGTAGGAGCAGAAGTTGTTGCAGCCGTACATAATGGACACCCACGCCTTCACGCCCTTTTCCCGCACCACGGGAATGCCTTCGGCGATGGTGCCGTGCTCGTCATCCACGGAAAAGACCCGCTTGCGGCTCTCATACACCCGCCACAGCAGTTCGGGGAACTTCCACAGCGCATGGGGGCCAAACACCAGATTCACCAGCGGATAGGACTTCTTGATGCGCTCGGAAACTCTGGGTTCCTGCGCCATGCAGCCGCAGAGGCAAATGACCATCTCGGGATTTTCCTTCTTGGCGTGGGTCAGAGCACCTAAGTTGCCAAACACGCGGTCTTCCGCGTGCTCGCGAACGGCGCAGGTATTGAGGATCACCAGATCGGCCTCAGCAGGCTTGTCCGTCAGGGTGAAACCGCAGTCCACCAGCATACCCATCAGCTTCTGCCCGTCCGCCACATTCTGCTGACAGCCGAAGGTGTCCACGCAGGCCACAGGATGGGCTTCGCGGGCGGTAAACATCTCTTTAATTTTTTCTTCAAATTCCCGCTGGCGGGCAAGGTCCGTCTCGGGGACTACTACGTTTTTGCGTTCCAATTTGATTCCTCCAGAAATGCAGATACTTTAACTAAAATATCATAGCACGGAAGCAGACAAAAAACAACTGGAAATCACCCCTTGTCCCTCCGCAAAAAGGGGGTTGTCTTTTTCTGTGGCTGGTGTATATTGATAAAAAAGGCAGAAAAAGGAGGCTTTTTCATGTGGTTGATTCTGGCGATTCTCTCTGCGGTATTTGCGGCACTGACCTCGATTCTGGCAAAAATGGGCATTGCCGGTGTAAACTCCAATCTGGCAACTGCCATCCGGACCACAGTGGTGCTTTTCATGTCATGGGGCATGGTGTTTCTCACCCACGCGCAGGGCGGTATTTCGTCCATCGGCCAAAAAAGCTGGATCTTCCTGATCCTGTCCGGCCTTGCCACCGGTGCCTCCTGGCTGTGCTACTACAAGGCGCTGCAGCTGGGCGATGTGTCCAAAGTGGTGCCCATCGACAAGCTGAGCGTGGTCTTTACGCTGGTGCTGGCATTCGTGTTTCTGCATGAAACATTTACCGCCAAATCCCTGATCGGTTCGCTGCTGCTGGCAGCCGGAACGCTGGTCATGGTGCTGTAAACTCCGTACACACCGCAAACAACAAAGCGGGCAGGCCCCCTTTGGGGGCCTGCCCGTTTTCATTCCATATCGCAGGTTGATCAAACCATCTTGCTGACCAATCTGGCAAATGCACCCGGATCGACGTTGTCTTCCGCCACCACATGCACCCGCTTTCCCACCAGCGCAAACAGACCCAGCAGAGAACGGGCATCCAGCATGACCGTGTCGTCCGTCAACCAAACCTCGTAGGGCGCCTTGGAGGCCAACTCGCTGATGCGCTCCACCTGATGATTATCGGTAATTTGAATGGTTTTTGTCATAATGATAACCTTCCCTTCCGAAGCGGAAACCCGCTCCTCAAGTTGGTCCCAGTCTACTGCGCAATCGTTTACTCGTCAACAGCTGTTTTTATCATATTTATTTGCGCTAATCGTTTGCTTTTTGTATATTTTGCAAAATGTATGAATAATGTTTGAATTTTTTGAAAATTATATGTAACAGAGGCGAGCCGGACGGCTCGCCTCTTTTCTCGTCATATCATTCTGTTATAAAGCACCCTCCGGTGTGACCGGTTCCGTTCCGGGCAGGAGTTCCTCCCCTACCACAGGCACCACCGGTTCCGCAGGCACTTCCGGCTCCACGGGCATCTCCGGCGTGACTGCCGGAATTTCGGCTGTTCCGGCAGCGGGGATGTCCGGCACCGGCACTGCCGCAGGCGCGCGGAGGATGACCTTATTCCGCACCTTATAATCACTGGTGGCCTCAAAATGCGAATCGATGACCTTGCCCTCGGCGTCGTAAATGGTGTGGTAGGTCTTGACTTTGTAGCCGGTATAGGGCGAGGTCTTCTCCTTCTCCGGCATACCGGGCGTCATGGTGGGGTCCTCCTCATACACCGTGGTCCACGGCGTGGTGGACAGCACCTCGTTGGTCACCTTGGCGTATCTGCCATCCACATTGGTGCCCAGAATCTTTACGGTAAGATAGTTCTTGGAATATTCGGTGACGATCTTGATGGGATAATCCGTCTGATTAGCGAACTTGTAGTCCGGGCCGCCCCAGGACACCGTGGCGTCCATGCCCCAGGGAATGTAGGCGGGCACATAACGGTGGGCGTAGCGCTCCGTAATCTCCAGATCGCCCCGCAGGCAGGCCAGATACAGCGTGGAGGAGGTCTGGCAGATGCCGCCGCCGATCTCGTCCACGGTCTCGCCGCGGATGTAAGCGGGCGCCGCCTGATAGCCGTTGGCGGCGGTACGCTGGCCCACGGCCTCGTTATAGGAGAACACCTCGCCGCTGTTCATCACATAGCCGTTGATGCTGGCGGCGGACAGCTTCACATTGTTGATGCGGGCGGCGGTGCCGGAGACATGGGTGCGGCACTCGCCCAATACGTCGCGGAACAGCACCTCTTGCAGTTCTTCGGCCGTGACGGAGGGATATTCCACCAGCGCGGTGATCTTCACCGTTTCACCGGGCTGTGCAGCGTCCAGCTGCTTCTGCACGGCCACAGGATCGAAGCTGACGCCGACCTGCTCGACGGTGATGCCTTCCACTTCCTTATCGTAGGCCGCGTTCTTCACCTCTCCGGCCAGTTCGTTGTGGATCTCCTGCGCCGTCACCACAGCGGCAGGGATCTGCTCCCACGTCAATTCTACCCGGTAGCCATTCTTGCTGTATGCTGCAATATCCGCCAGCGCAGCGTAAACTGCTTCCGTCTCGACCGCACGTCCATCACGGGCACAGGTCACAAAGATGTTTCCCTGGGCAAGCTCATAGCTGCCATGGACAGGCTCCTGCGAGAAGAATTCCGCCAGATACGCACTGGTGGCGTTCAGCACATCGGGGTTCATATCCGGCCAGTGGTATCCCCCGGGGTAACGTCCCATCCAGTAGCACAGATACTCCCAGCCCTTCAGCAGGAAGGCGGCGTTCTGTTCCTGTTCCATCCAGAAAGCCGCATCACCGGCAAAGCTCTCCGCCGTGTAGCCAAGATCGGATACAGGAATGGTCAGCTGGGTGTCCAGCGTATGGTTGGTGATCTCGATCTCCTGTGCCAGCAGTTGCGTTTCCAGCTTCTCCTGTGCCTGCTCCACTGTCAGGCCGCTCATATTAATGCCGTTGATATGGTAATTGGGATAAAACGTGTTCAGAGAATTTGCGTAGGCGCACAGGCCCGCATAGGCCCCGCCCAAAAGCACTGCCAATATCAGCAGTACGATCCAGACCTTTTTGCTTTTTTTCTGTGGAGACTCCGTCTCCACGGTTTTCACGATGGCTTCATTGACTTGTTCCATGGAAGCCCTCCTGTTGTTACGATGAATTGGGGGACAGTTTGTCCTCCCCACAGCGTATGCTGCCAGTTTTTTATTTTAGCACACTTATTTCAAAAAAGGATTACAATCCCGTAACAACAAGCCTGTTTTTTTCTGTCATTTCTGCCGGTGTGTGGGAATGCGGATCGTCAGCAGAATGTCGTCCTGCGTGTCCTGCCGCTCCGCACGGGCGTCGATCCCCGCCTCCCGCACCAGCCGCAGTCCCCGCTCCACGCTGTTGAGGAATAAGCGGACATCCTTCAGGATAAAAGTCCGTTTCCCCGCGGGCGTGGTTTGTAAACGTACAAGCTGGCGTTCAATGTACTGTTCCGCCTGCGCCACATTCATCTGCCGCGCACGGATATGTCGTACAGCCCGCAGCTGCTCCTCCCTGTCCTCCAGCCGCAGCAGACAGCGGGCGTGGCGCTCCGTCAAACCGCCTTTCACCAGTTCTTCCCGGCAGGCCTCCGGCAGCCGCAGCAACCGCAGTTTGTTGGCCAGCGCAGAGGGCGACCGGCCCAGCCGCTGGGCAGCCGTCTCCTGTGTGCAGCCCGTGCGGCGCAGATAGTCGGCGATGGCAGCAGCCTCCTCAAAATAATGCAGGTCCCGACGCTGTAAATTCTCCACCAGCGCCAGTACCGCCGAAGCCTCGTCATCCACATCGGTTTCCAGACAGGGCACGGTCTCCAGCCCCGCCAGCCGCGCTGCCCGCAGACGGCGTTCTCCTGCGATCAGCTCCCACCCGTCCTCGCTTTGCCGCACTGTCAGCGGCTGTAAAATGCCATGCAGCGCAATGGAGTCCGCCAATTCCCGCAGTCCCGTTTCCTCAAACACCTGCCGCGGCTGGCGGGGATTGGGCCGAATCTCCTCCACCGGCAGATGCAGCACCGTTCGTTCGAGCGTTTCCATCCATGCTCCCCTCCTCTCGTCTTTCAGTGTACCGCTGCGGAAAAGTAAAACGAGGGGAAATCGGTCGAACCGCTGACAAAGCAAAAAAATGCGCGGCAATCGCCGCGCATTTTCTGTCATTCGTATCGTATTTTACCGGCAGGTATAGGCAAACCAGCCCTCGCCGCTGCGGGTCTGGGTGATCTCCAGTCCCTCGGCTCGCAGCTTGTCCGCCACTTCCTCCGCACGGGTATCGATGATACCGGAGCAGAGGAACACACCGTTTTCCTTCAGCAGAGAGCGCACCACCGGCGCAAGGCCGATGATCACATCCGCCACAATATTGGCCAGCACCACATCGTATCCGCCGCCGATCTCGGCGCGCAGGGCCTCGTCCGTCAGGACATCGCCCACGCGGACGGTGTAGACATCCTTGCCGATGCCGTTGAGGGCGGCGTTGTCATAGGCTACGCCGAGGCACTTGTCGTCAATGTCCACTGCCAGAGCCTCTGCCGCGCCCAGCTTCAGGGCCGCAATGGAGAGAATGCCGCTGCCGCAGCCGAGGTCCAGCACCCGTTCCCCACCGCGAACTTCCTGCTCCAGCGCCGTCAGGCACAGGCGGGTGGTGGCGTGGCTGCCGGTGCCAAAGGTGAGGCCCGGCTCCAGAATCAGGGGCACGCGGCCTGCGTATTTCGGCTTGCCCAGCGCGTTTTCCTGCTCCCATTCGGGAATCACCAGCAACCGGTCACCGATTTCCATGGGCTTATAGTACTGCTTCCAGTTGTTCTCCCAGTCGCTGTCCGCCAGATCCTCCATGGTCATCAGCAGGGTGCCGCAGTCCGTCCGCGCCTCCTTCAGCTTCTGCAGCGCGATGCGCACCTCGCCCAGCTTGGCAAAGCCGTCATCGTCCGCAGGCAGATAGAAGGTCACGCGGGATTTGCCCTGCATGGCCTTTTCCAGATCCTCGTCCACATAGTCCCAGTACTGGTGGTTGTTTTCCAGAAAGTCCTGAAAATCTGTTTCATCGTCAATGACCACACCGTCGATATCCAGCACGGAGAGCATCTCCGCCACGGTATCCAGTCCGGCATGATTGGTGTCAATATGCAGTTCCAGCCAGTTCATAACGGCAACCTCCCGATCAACGCCGCTCAAACAACGGCGTAACATAAAAAATGCATTTGGACGCACTGCGTCCAAATGCATTTTAACACAAGCTTCTTTCCTTGAAAAGCGTATTTTAGCGCTTGTTGCCCAGGAAAAACAGAGCCACAACGCCCGCGCCGGTGTGGTTGCCGATGACGGGGCCCACATAGTTGATGTGGAAGGTTTCGGTACCGAAGCGCTTCTTGATCTCTGCCGCCACAAACTCGGCGTCTTCCAGACAATCACCATGGCTGATGAAAATCGTCTGCTCCGCGGGGTTGATGGCGCTCTTTTCCATCTCGTCTACCAGCGCCAACAGGGATGCCTTACGACCGCGGGCCTTGCCCACGTTGATCAGGTGGCCCTCGTCATCCACATGAAGCACCGGCTTGATGGCCAGCATGGTGCCAACCAGCGCGGTAGTGGCGCTGACACGGCCGCCGCGCTTCAGGTGATTCAGATCGTCCACCGTGAACCAGTGGCACAGATTGGGCAGGGTCGCCACGCAGTAATCATAGACCTCTGCCAGCGTCTTGCCCGCCTTCTGCTGCTGCGCGCAGAGCCAGACCAGCATACCCTGACCCATGGAGGCACACAGGGAATCCACCGTGCGGATGTCCGCATCGGGGAACTCCTCCCGCAGGCCCTCTGCCGCGATGGTCGCAGACTGGTAGGTGGTGGATAAGCCGCTGGAGAAACCGATGTAAAGAATGTCCTTGCCTTCCGCCAGCACGGGACGCATAGCGTCCTCAAACTGGCCCACGCTGACGGCACTGGTGGTGCCCAGCTTGCCCTCGCGCATATAGTCATAAAATTCCTTGAAGCCGATCTCCCGACCATCCAGATAATTGCAGTAGCTCTTTTCGTCCAGCAGCAGGCTCAGCGGCTGCACCATTACATTCAGCTCCTGCGCCATCTCGGCGGTCAGGTCACAGCAGCTGTCGGTCATGATCACAAACTCACGCATATCAGTCGTTCTCCTTTTTCCCTTTTTTCGGCTGGAGTGCCTGCTCCGCCTCTTTCTGCTGGCGCAGCAGCGCCACATACCGGCTGCAGGCAATGCCGGAGGCATAGCTAAGCAGGGCAAAATGAATGGCATCATAGGCCAGATGCTCATTGCTGCGAACATCTATCTCGTCCGCTGTTTCGTTCAGCACCTTATCCAGTGCCACGCAGAAATCCTCATAGCCACGCCGGACATCCTTTTCCCGGCCTACGGATTCGCGGATCAGCAGGTCGATGTCCTTTGCGGAAAGCACCTGCTTCAGCACGCAGATCGCCGTCAGATACGCCAGATGGTCCCGGTTGTACTTCTTACCCTCTGCACGGGGCACCAGACCGCTCTTGGTGTAGTTGTTCACCATGGCGGCCGTCAGTCCGTCCGCATCGTCAAAGCGGATGACCTGCCGGTCCATGTAGCTGAGAACCTGATCCATATACAGCGCAAAATCCGGCAGCTGATCCCATTCCACGGGGCGCTGCTGCCGCAGGCGTTCCTGCAGCGATTTCAACTCCTCCATCAGAATCCCTCCTCATAGGCTCGCTGTTATCGGAGAGTATTGTAACACCTCAATATGGTTTTGTAAACCATATTTTATGGAAAATAAAATCACTTCATTATTTGCCTACGCAGAAGCGCTCAAAAATGCGGGAGACAATCTCCTCTTTCGCGGTCCTGCCGGTCAATTCGCCCAGCGCGTCCAGCGCTGCCTCCACATCGGTCAGCACGGCGTCGGGCGTCAGGCCGCATGCCAGCGCATCCGCGCTGCGGCGGACAGCGTCCGCCGCACGCTGCGCCGCCTCCTCCTGCCGCTGATCGGTCAGGAGAGAGCCGGATTCGCCCTCACTTCCCGTGGGGAACAGCTCCGCCACGGCGGCCTCCAAGTTGTCCAGACCCGCTCCGGTGACGGAGGACAGCTGCACCACGGCGGCGGGAGAATGATACTCCATGGAAAGGGGCATGGGGAAATCCAAAAACGCGTCCGCAGACGTCAGATCCTGCTTGGACCAGATCAAAATCCATCTGGGGCAGCGGGCGGCAGACAGCAAAAAGGGCATATCCTCCTCCGTGACGGGACGGGAGCCGTCCACCACGGCCAGCACCAAATCAGCCGATCCCATGGCGGCGCGGCTGCGCTCCACGCCGATGCGCTCCACCGTGTCCTCCGTTTCCCGGATACCGGCGGTATCGATCAGGCGCAGCAACGTGCCGCCGCAGACCACGGATTCCTCCACGGTGTCGCGGGTGGTGCCGGGGATATCGGTGACGATGGCGCGGTCGTAGCCCGCCAGCGCGTTCAGCAGGGAGCTTTTTCCCGCGTTGGGGCGGCCCACGATGGCAGTGCGGACGCCGGATTTCAGCACCTTGCCGCGGCGGCAGGTGGCAAGCAGGCGGCGCAGCTGCTCCTCCGCAGACTGCAGAGCCGACCCGATCTGCTCCGGCCGAATGTCCTCGATGTCCTCATCGGGGTAATCCACCACGGCGTAAAAGCGGGAGGTAATTTCCAGCAGCGCATCCTGAATCGGCTCCAGCTTCCGGCGCAGGCCACCGTCCAGCTGGGCTGCGGCATTGCGGGCGGCAGCAGCCGTTTCCGCATCGATCAGGTCGATGACCGCCTCCGCCTGTGTCAGGTCCAGCTGGCCGTTCAAGAAGGCACGGCGGGTAAACTCGCCCGCCTTTGCCTGTCTGGCTCCGGCGGCAAACAAAGCCTCCAGCACCTCCCGCAGCACCACGGGGGAACCGTGGCAGTGGAACTCCGCACTGTCCTCACCGGTATAGCTGTGGGGGCCAGGGAACCGGACGGCAAGGCCCCGGTCGATGACCCGCCCCGCGGCGTCCAGCATGTCGCCGTACACCATTTTGCGGGCCGGCTGCTGCGAAAACGCCTTTCCGTTCAGCGCACGGAACACCTTGTCGCACAGGTCGAAACACCCCTCACCGGACACGCGGACGATGCCGATGGCAGTGGCGGCACTGCCGGTGGAAATGGCGGCAATGAGATCCATCAATACACTTCCTTTACAAAAATCAACGTTTATGAGAGTATTGTAGCATAAGAAAGCAGAAAAAACTATGTTCAGTTTACAACAAGAAACCCCTGTGTACAGTTTACCTGCACACAGGGGTTCTGTTGGACATATTATAACCCAGTATCCATGCGAAAATTAAAAGCCATTTGCTTCAACGCCATACACGGCCTGTTCATGTGTAAACCCTTCAAACTCCAGCTGATCAATCAAACCATCGCGAGAGAAAGAAGAGAACTCGAGGTAACTCTTTGCAGATTTTGCCGCCTGCTCGTTCCAATCTGCACCACAATTGTCAGCACCGTATGTCGCCTGCTCAGGTGTAAATCCTTCAAATTCCAGCTGATCGATCAACCCCGAATAAGAAAATGCAGAAAAAGAGAGGTAGGATTTGGCGGAAGCAAGCGCATTGATTTGACTTATACTCAACCCCGCAGAGTCATCTGGGTTGGTCTCAACTTCAGTCTGCTTTTCTTTAATTTCATTGTCTATAAAAATTTCCGAATTTTTTATCTCATCTACGGTAGACTTTTCCTCTGTATCAGCTGTTTCCGGAATTATATCACTGACCACAGCAGAGGCATCTTCCTCAGGATGTTCCGGCTCATCTGAGCTACTCCCCAATGCACCAATTAAAATAAATATTATAATCAGCCAGAACCACCACTTCTTGTAAATCGGCTTCTTGTTCTTTGCTCCACAGTGCGGGCAGGCCTTCGCGCTCTTTGCTATTTCTACACCACAGGCAGAGCAGGCCTTCATCGGATTTTTCATCTCTTTTTCCTCCATCAAACACCGAAACATACCAAATTGGGATATTAGAAATATACCAAAAAGGGATAATACCGTCAAGGGTGATTTCTTTGAGGTTAAAAGAGTTGCGCAAAGCGCGTTATATTACGCAATTGAAAATGGCACTGGATTTAAACATGAGCCAAAACACGATCAGTCGATACGAAACCGGAGAGCGTGAACCGGGTCTTGCAGAACTGGTCAAAATTGCAGACTACCTGAATGTCTCTGTGGATTATCTGTTGGAGAGAACGGAAAATCCGGAAATAAACAAATAAAAGAACAGAGCTGCCGATGGCAGCTCTGTTCTTTTATTTACGGGAATATCAATTACTTCACGCGCTCGCCGGCAGCTTCCTTGGCTGCGATCTCGCGCAGAGCGTCCTTGTGAGAGAGGTTCACGCGGCCCTTCTCGTCGATCTCGGTGACCTTGACCCACATCATGTCGCCGATCTTGCAGGCGTCCTCCACCTTCTCGATGCGCTTTTCAGCCAGCTTGGAGATGTGAACCAGACCGTCCTTGCCGGGAGCCAGCTCCACGAAGGCACCGAAGGTCATCAGGCGGACAACGCGGCCGTAGTACAAGGCGCCGACTTCGGGCACGAAGACGATATCGTCGATGCACTTCTTGGCGGCGTTGCAGCTCTCGGGGTTGGGAGCGGCGATGAAGATGGAACCGTCGTCGTTGATATCGATCTTGGCGCCGGTGTCAGCCACAATCTTCTGGATAACAGAGCCGCCCTTGCCGATGACATCACGGATCTTATCGGGATCGATGTGCATGGTGATCATCTTGGGAGCGTACTTGGAAACTTCCTCGCGGGGCTCGGCGATGCAGGGCAGCATGATCTGGTCCAGGATCTGCACGCGGGCGTCGTAGGTGATGTCCAG
>JAFYQM010000068.1 GCA_017547085.1 Oscillibacter sp. | reverse complement strand
TTCACATCCTGGCAGACAACGGCCAGACGCTCCAGACCCATGCCGGTATCGATGTTCTTCTGGACCAGTTCGGTGTAGTTGTTGTGACCGTCGTTGTCAAACTGGGAGAAAACATTGTTCCAGACTTCCATGTAGCGGTCACAATCACAGCCGACTTTGCAATCGGGGCTGCCGCAGCCGTACTTTTCACCACGATCATAGTAAACCTCAGAGCAAGGACCGCAAGGACCGGAGCCATGCTCCCAGAAGTTATCAGCCTTACCAAAGCGGAAAATCTTTTCTGCAGGAACGCCGATTTCCTCGTTCCAGATTTTGAAAGCCTCTTCGTCATTTTCGTAGATAGAGGGATACAGACGGCTCTCTTCCAAGCCGACCACCTTGGTCAAGAACTCCCAGCACCAGGTAATTGCTTCACGCTTGAAGTAATCGCCGAAGGAGAAGTTGCCCAGCATCTCAAAATAAGTGCCGTGGCGGTCGGTCTTGCCGATGTTCTCAATGTCGCCGGTACGGATGCACTTCTGGCAGGTGCAGACGCGGTCGCGAGGAGGCTCTTCCTCGCGGGTGAACCAGGTCTTCATGGGAGCCATGCCGGAGTTGATCAGCAGCAGGGACTTGTCGTTCTGGGGAATCAGGGAAAAGCTGGGCAGGCGCAGGTGGCCCTTGCTCTCAAAGTAGCTCAGGAACATCTCGCGCAGTTCGTTCAGCCCATGATTGGGATGTGCCATTGGTCGTTTCCTCCTAAAAAAATATATTTGAAAATTTTTGCTTACAAAAAAATAAAAGTCTTCACCCCGATTTAGGGGCGAAGACTTGCTTCACGGTACCACCCTAATTATCCTCCCAAAGGAGGCATCTTAGCCATCCGGTAACGGGGATGAACCGTTCCGCTCCTCGCGGACCGCTCCAAAGCGGCTGCTCTGCGGCTCAAGACAAGGGGCTTTCACCAGTTCCCCTCTCGCTTCGTCCGGCACTGCAAAGCTGACTTTGTCACAGCATTTGGCATATTTACCGAACATATTATATTCTTTTTCGCGGATTTGTCAAGTCACAGGCGGCTTCTTTCCGGCATTTTCCTGCTTTTTCTTCACCATCACGCACTCGCCGGTAACAAAGCACTGCCCGCAGCCGCAACAGCCGATGGTACCGCCGTGCTTGGGATCATGCAGCGATCCCCAGACCCAAGCCGCACCGGCTAAAACAACGACCGTAATAACAATGGTAATCCACTCCATGATGCTCCCTCCTTTTTCCTGAATATACCGAAAACGACGCCCTTCGTCTGTTGCATGCGCAACATTTTCAAAATTCTGCCTGAAAAGCAGCTTATTAGAATCAGATTTTTCTCGTTTTTTTCAAGGTGCTGTGGTATACTGCTGTCAGTGATTTGAAACATCGAGGTGACCTGCTTTGCATTTCTGGGGACATTTGAAAACCGTACACCACCACCGGGCACTGGTACGGAAATACTGCTTCCGCCTCGGCCTGTATTGGCAGGGCCTGACCCACGACCTTTCCAAGTACTCTCCGGTGGAGTTCTTCGCAGGTGTGAAGTATTATCAGGGCAACCGCAGCCCCAACGACGAGCAGCGCCACCTGTTTGGATACAGCGCCTCGTGGATCCACCACAAAGGCCGCAATAAGCACCACTTTGAGTATTGGACGGATTACAGTCCCAGCGGCATTGGCATCGACGGCGTGGAAATGCCGAAGAAGTATGTTGCCGAGATGTTCTGCGACCGTCTGGCCGCCAGCAAGGTCTACCGCGGCAAGGACTTTGATCCCGGTGATCCGTATAAGTTCTTCCTTCGTGGGAAAGACCGCCGCCTGCTGCTCCATCCTGCTACGGCTGAGTTGCTGGAGAAAATTCTTCTGACCCTCCGTGACGAGGGCGAGGACGCCGCCTTTGCATTTGTGCGGCACGAGGTATTGGGAAAATAAAGAAAGCGTCGGGGATCTCCCGACGCTTTTTCTGTTATTTCAGATGATCCAGAAAACTGACAGCTGAAATTCCCCGTACCGAAGCACCAATCACGCTGATGCCGATGCCCCACCACCCCAGCGAAACCATGCCTAACGCCGCAGCACCGAAAGCAATCATGCCCAAAGACAGCAATCCTGCGGAAATCATGCCAATGCTAACAATACCAATAGAGAAATTGCCGATAGCGATGATGCCGACTGCCAGCGTATGTTTGGATGGATGTCTGTCACGTCCAAAACGGATCGACACCAACGGCAGTCCAAACAATCTCTTCTTACTGGTATAGGAAAAATAAGGGCCGAACCGCTCATGGTACACCCCTGCCAATTCGTTCAGCCGCCTTTCCAGTTGGACCGCCTCTGCTGTTTTCGCCCTTTCCGGTTCTGTTACGGTATCTTTTACAAGATAATCAATGGTAACTCCGAAGAGGTCAGATAAGGCAATCAGCTTTCCCAACTCCGGCACGGCAGAACCGGACTCCCACTTACTGACAGACTGCCGCGTCACATCCAACTGCGCTGCCAACTGCTCTTGCGACAATCCCGCTTTTCGCCGAAGGCGGATCAATTTTTCAGAAAAGTTCATCTGCATCGCTCCATGTTGAGAAAATGTATATATTTACTTTACACCGCATCCGGTGTGAAAACAAGAACGTTATCCCGGACACTTTGTCAACCAGTGGTTGCATGCAGAAAAAGCGCTGCCGGAATCATACCGACAGCGCTTTTACCTTTTACAGAATAATACAAATCAGTCCGCCGCTGCCCTCGTTGATGATGCGGGTCAGCGTTTCCTGCAGCTTCTTGCGTGCATCCTCCGGCATTCGCTTCAGCTTGGTCTGGAGATCCTCGCTGACCAGTTCGTGGAAGCTGCGTCCGAAAATGTTGGACTGCCAGATTTTGGTGGTATCTCCCTCGAACTCCTGCAGCAGGTAATTCACCATGTCCTCGGACTGCTTTTCATTCCCCACGATCGGCGAGACCGCTGTTTCGATATCCGCGCGGATCATGTGGATGCTGGGTGCGCTGGCCTTCAGTTTCACGCCGTAGCGGCCTCCCTGCTTCATGATCTCCGGTTCCTCCAGCCGCAGTTCGTCAATACCTGGCACCACGATGCCATAGCCGGTCTCCCTCACATCCCGCAGCGCACCGGATACCTTGTCATACTCCGTTTTTACGGTGGCCAGCGCCGTCAGTAGGCTCATCAGATCGCCGTCATCCGTCACGGCAAAACCGGACTGCTCTGACAACGTTCGATAGAACAGTTCCCGTGAGAGATGCAACGCGGCAGAGGCGATGCCGGTCCCCAGATCAATGCCGATCACCTTGGCTTCGCTGATGTTGTCGCACGCCCCCAGCGCACAGATCACACCATCGATCTCGCGGATGTGACGGAGCTTTTCCGTACTCTGGCGGATGGCGTCATACAGCCCCGCTTTCAATTCATGCTCAGCAGGCAAAGCATCCACCCACGGTGGCAGGAACAGGTCCAGTTCCTGCATCGGGAACTCATAGAGCACCGCCTTCAAAATTTCTGCCACAGCCTCTTCGCTGAGGTCGAGGCAGTTCACGGGCACGCAGTTAACCTCATAGCGGGAAGCAATATCTCTGGCAATGGCCGTTGCCCGTTCTCCCTCCGGCCAGGCCGAATTGAGCAGCACGATAAAGGGCTTTCCCAATTCCTGCAGTTCCCGGATCACCCGTTCCTCTGCCTCCAGATATTCTTCTCTGGAAATATCCGAAATACTGCCATCGGTGGTAACGACGATGCCGATGGTCGAGTGCTCCGCAATGACTTTTCGTGTCCCCACCTCAGCCGCTTCCGTCATGGGGATCTCGTGATCGTACCACGGCGTGGTGACCATGCGGGGCGCGTCATCCTCAAACTGTCCGATGGCTCCCCGTACCATATAGCCCACGCAGTCGATCAGGCGCACAGAAAAGGCCGCACCGCCCTCCAACTGGATCTGGGCCGCCTCCTCCGGTACGAATTTGGGTTCCGCCGTCATAATTGTCCTGCCAGAGCCGCTCTGAGGCAGTTCGTCCCGTGCCCGTTCTTTCCGGTATACATTTTCAATATTGGGGATCACCTGTGTTTCCATGAACCGCTTGATAAAAGTGGATTTTCCTGTTCGTACCGGCCCCACAACCCCGATGTAGATATCGCCCGCCGTGCGGGTGGCAATATTCTGATAGATACTGGTATTCATATCATCCCGTCCTTTTTGCGCTCCATAGTCATGTTCCATCTCTATGACCGCAGAGGGAAAAGTATGACAGCCCGTCTTTCTTTGTTTGAACTGCACAAGACAAATTGCTTCTTTTGGCCTGCCTTGTTGATTTTTCTTCTTTACAACCTTGATTTAGTATGGTAAACTGCTACCGTATTAAACGAGCGGTTTTCCGCTCAAATTGGAGGATACGATTATGAAGAAGTTTTTTGCAATGCTGCTGACCCTCGTCATGGTGCTGTCTCTGGCAGCCTGCGGCGGTGAGAAGAAGATGGTCTACGCTGTGGAAGCCGGTAGTGCCGGTGAAGCTGCCGCAACGGAGGCCGGTTTTGAGATCAATAGTGTGGATACTCAGGCTAAGGCCCTGATGGAAGTCCAGTCCGGCACTTCCGATGCAGCCATCATCGACTCCCTGATGGCCGGCGCCATGGTTGGCGAGGGCACCAGCTATCCCGACCTGAAGGTCACTGACCAGAAGCTGACCGAGGAGCTGTACGGCGTTGGCTGCCGCAAGGGCAGCAATCTGGCCGCCTACATCAATGGCGTGTTTGCCGAGGCCTATGCCGCCGGTACCATGCAGGAGATCGCCACCACCTACGGCGTGCAGGAAGCCCTCGTGGAGCAGACCTCTGACATCATTGACATCCCCACCGACGGTGATGTGGCTGACATCGTTGCCTCCGGCAAGCTGATCGTTGGTATCACCGACTTCGCTCCCATGGACTACAAGGACGACAACGGCGAGTGGATCGGCTTCGACGCCGATATGGCCAAGATCGTTGCCGACAAGCTGGGCGTGGAGATCGAGTTCATCGAGATCGACTGGGACAGCAAGATCATGGAGCTGGATTCCGGCAACATTGACGTAGTCTGGAACGGCATGACCCTGACTGACGCTGTCATGGAAGCCATGGAGTGCTCCACCGCATACTGCAACAACGCTCAGGTCGTTGTGACCAAGTAAATTCCCCTCATACATAGCAAAGGCAGAGAGCAGGATTGCTCTCTGCCTTTGAGCGGGTTTTGGAATATTACTATATTAGGAGAGTTTCCATGTTTTTAACTGTCACCCTGTCCTTGATCGAAGGTCTCGGCTCCGCTTTGCAGCTCTTTTTGCTGACACTGCTCTTTGCCCTTCCTCTCGGTCTTATTATCGCATTTGGCTCCATGAGTAAATGCCGCCCCCTCAGTGCGGCAACCAATGTCATTGTCTGGATCATCCGCGGCACCCCGCTGATGCTGCAGCTGATCATCATCTTCTACGGTCCCGGTATGTGGTTCGACAATAATATCTGGGCCTTTGGCAGCGGCCGTATGGCAGCCTGTGTACTGGCCTTTGTGATCAATTACGCCTGCTACTTTTCCGTGATTTACCGCGGTGGTATTGAAGGTGTTCCTGTGGGACAGCGGGAAGCCGGTGAAGTACTGGGCATGACCAAGAGCCAAATCTTCTTTAAGATCACCCTGCTGCAGGTCGTTAAGCGCATCGTTCCGCCCATGTCCAACGAGATCATCACGCTGGTCAAGGATACCTCTCTGGCCCGTATCATTGCCATCGTGGAGCTCATCAAGGCCGGCGAATCTTACATGAAGTCCGATGGCATCACTTGGCCCCTGTTCTACACGGCGGTATTCTACCTGCTTTTCGTCGGCATTCTTACCATCCTGTTCAACTGGGTGGAAAAGAAACTCAGTTACTTCAGATAAGGAGGTTCCGATATGGCAATTCTGGAAGTCAAACATATTGAAAAGCATTTCGGAGCCACACAGGTGCTCAAGGATATCAGCTTCTCTCTGGAAAAGGGACAGGCGCTGTCCATCATTGGCTCCTCCGGCAGCGGTAAAACCACGCTGCTGCGGTGCCTGAACTTTTTGGAAAAACCAGATCACGGCATCATTTCCGTAAACGGCAACGTCATTTTCGATGCACAAGATTCCTCCACGCAGCTGGAAAAGGAAATCCGCAAAAAGCGCCTTCATTTCGGTCTGGTGTTCCAGAACTTTAACCTGTTTCCCCAGTACACTGCTCTGCAGAATGTCACACTGGCACGGGAACTGATGGCGAAGGAGCACGGAAACGAGACCAAAGCTGAGATTGAAGCGGCAGGCATGGCCCTGTTGGAGCAGATGGGGCTGGCCGACCGTGCCGGGCATTATCCCCACCAGCTCTCCGGCGGTCAGCAGCAGCGCGTGGCCATCGCCCGCGCGTTGGCACTGCACCCTGACATCCTCTGCTTCGATGAACCCACTTCCGCACTGGACCCCGAACTGACCGGCGAGGTTCTTCGGGTCATCCGCGAGTTGGCGGAAAAGGATACCACCATGATCATCGTTACCCATGAGATGGCCTTCGCCCGCGACGTGGCAGACCATGTGATCTTCATGGATGAGGGCGTCATTGTGGAGCAGGGCGACCCGAAGGAGGTCATCAACAATCCCAAGGAAGAGCGTACCCGTCACTTTCTGGCCCGTTATACCGAGGGCTGAAACCACACAGAAAAAGCTGTTGCAGAAATCTGCAACAGCTTTTTTATTATGCACGTTTTCTCGGGATCAGCAGCAATTTATCGTAAGGCAGTGCTTCCTCCTCCAGTTGATTCGCCGCCAGAATGGCCCCGATGGTGGTGTTATGCTTCTTCGCAAGATCCCACACCGTTTCATCCTTCCCGATGCAGCGCAGAACCAGCGATGGCGTACCGGCAGTCTCCTTGGGCGCATCCATACGCAGCTTCACAGCGGAAATACAGACCTTCTTGACCTGCTTTTCCGCCTCAATGGAGAAGTCCACAGGGAACCGCACCTCAATGCCGCGGTCACCCAGACTTCCCTGCACTTCCTCGGTACAGTCCGCCCGCGCACGGATGCGGCAATCCTCCGGCACTTCCAGCTGGCAGGCCACCTCCATGCTTCGCTCCGTCATCAGCGGCACACCGCCTTCATCCAGATAGAACACCTTCACAGCCGCGTTCGTACGCAAAACTGTGTGATTTCCCTCTCTGCTGACATTCACTGCTCCGCAATGTACATAGGCAGAAAGCAGCGATTCCGCTACCACGCCGATCTCCAGGACTTCCCGTACCGTCTGACGGCGGTTCATGGACTGGCAGAACTCCGTCAGCATCAGGGGCGAGGCCTCATAGCTGGTCTCATAGGCGGTGGAATACAGGTCCGTCAGCAGCGTTACCTCCTGTGCCTCCCGCAACAGCGCTGTGGCGTGCAGATAAACCGTCACCGCCAGCTGGCGTCCTTCGGGATCATCTCCGTCGATCTGCACACTACAACCGGTGATCTGCAAATGCAGGGAGACATCTGCTGTTTCAGCAGTGCCGTCCACCTCCATGATCTGCGAAAAGGGCAGCTCTCCCATGGTGGAACAGCACCGTCCATCAACGCCACGATACAGCACGCAGACAGAGAGGACCCCTTTGAAAATCAGCTTGCTGCCAACGATCTTTGTTTCTGAAACCACCCACGAAAGCTGGCTGTTCAGCACCTCGGCAGCTCCCTCCCGTCCCGGAGAAAGATGCAGTTCATCCGTAAAGGTAAAATCCTTTTCAGATACTCGTTTCAAGAACGTTGCGTTCTGCACATCTGTCCGTTTTTCCACGCACAGCGCAGGCTCGCACTCCAGCCCCGTGCAAAGCTGCAGCTTTGTTTTCCGATACCCGTTCAGGCGGGAAACCAGTCTGCAGCGTGTAAAGACCTTTCGCGGATTCAGCATACGGGTCTCCAGCAGTTCTGTTTCTGTCTCCGCGGTCAAATGCTGACAGCCCTGCAGCAAACGGCTGTCTGTCTCCACATGAAATGGGATGGAAAATTCCAATGTACGGATGCCCGCTTCTCCGTCCGGCGTATACAGCACCGTCACCCGTACTGTACCGTCCAGTTCCGCTTTTCCGTCCCGTACCTCCCGGCTGTGGAGATAAACCTTCCCATCCGTATCAATGATGCGGGCAATATCGGGGCAGTAGTCCGGCACGATGGTCTCGGTCGTTTCCTCCTGTGTCGCCAACACTTCCCCGCCTGTCTCATATGTATCCAGTTCTGCTCTTTTCAATTCCAGTTCCATAAAGAGCCCTTCCTTTCCCGGCAGTTCCTGTCCTACTCTATGAACCGCCGGGACTGCTTATGCCTTCACGCCGAACAATTTACGCAGGATCCCCCGCAGGGCCTTTGGTGATTTCCAGATGACGATGTTCATATCTGACTCCTTTCTAACGCCGGCAGCAGGCGGAGCCACATGCGATCAGCAGAAACGCCACCAAAAACAACAGCGCTCCCACCGGGAAAATCGCGGCGATCAAAATTCCTGCACCCAGCGCCACCGCGAAAAGGCCAAGAAGAAATGTTCCTCCTCCCCGCAAAAACATGCGCTCACACCTCCCCTCTATGGTTCAGTATATCCGCTCAGGCTGTCCAAGGTGCAAAAGAATAGAAAAAGACCGCCATCGGCGGTCTTTTCAGCCTGTCGAAAAAGTCTGCTAAATGCAGACTTTTTCGTATTTATGGAGTAAAATGGAATAGGGTGATGAAAATGCTGGAACGCGGAAAGATGGATCGAGACGCGATAGAAATCGTAGGAATAGATAGTCTGGT
>JAFYQM010000067.1 GCA_017547085.1 Oscillibacter sp. | reverse complement strand
TATGGCATTACTCCATCCATGTCAAGGCGTGGAAATTGCTATGACAATGCAATGGCAGAAAACTTCTTCTCAATTTTGAAAACAGAATGCATCTACCGATATAGGCCAAAAACTTTCGAGGAAGCAAAATGCCTTATTGATTTTCAACATACTTTTTAAAGCTAATTCCATCTACCGACCAACGGCCAAAACCTTGATAGGAAGAGGGTTTCTATTAGCTTTAATATTAAATCTAATCTATAGTTACACTGGTTAAGAATGGTGGAGGTGGGGGGAGTTGAACCCCCGTCCGAAAGCACTTTAACGGGACTTTCTCCGGGCGCAGACGGTTATTGCGGGAGTCTTCCTCCCTGTTCCCATCCCAGACGGCAAGCCGTCACGCCGCCTGTTCAGGTGAGAGTCATCATGCGTGGGCGGGTCAACTCTTTCCCGCCTCACGGACGCCACATCAACGACGCCTTCCCCGGCCTGTGGCCTCTCCGGTTCAGACGGCCGCCTTTAATTAGGCAGCAATAGCAACAGTGTTGTTGTTATTTAATTTATAAATTGCCCGTTTTAAGGATGTCAGGCGCATCCGCCCGCTTGTCCCGCCTCCATACCCCCGTCGAAACCGGTACACCCCCGTATCGTCGTCGCAAGCTTCATATCGTTCGCTTCCGTCGCGCCAGCCTTCGGCTTGCGACGACGAAAGTTCGCTCATTCCGCTGCTCCGCCTCTTTCCGCTCGAAACAGCTTTCGCTTGGTTTCTCGCGGAGTTGAGAACGTTGGGTTTCCTATGAGAACAGGATTTGGGTTTGCAATGGAGATTGTAACACACTCCTTCGACGAAGTGTGTTACAATTCCATGAAATTTTAGGTCTTTGCGAATTTTACCATCAGTTTGACTGGCGTGACCTTGGCCAGCACCCGGTAGAACTTGTAGAACAGCTTAGGCGTATAGATCGTCCGGCCTGCGCGGGCAGCCCGCAGGGCACCGCCTGCCACCTTCACCTGATCGCAGTAAGGCAGCATTTCAAACATCTTGGACTGGCCCTTAATACCGCCCACATGAATGAATTCCGTCTCCATGGGGCCGGGGCAGACAGCCGTCGCCGTAATGCCCTTGGGCTTCAGTTCCTCACTAATGCCCACGGTGAAGGAAGAAACAAATGCCTTGGTGGAAGAATACACCGTCATGCGGGGATTGGGGCAGAAGGATGCGATAGAGGACACATTCAGAATGCAGCTGCCAGGGCCCATAAACGGTACCACCATGTTGGTCACGGCGGTCAGTGCCCGCAGGTTCAGATCGATCATGCGGGTCTGGGAAGCGGTATCCGTCTCACCGATATTGCCTAAGTATCCGCAGCCTGCGTTATTGATCAGCAGCGCCACATCCGGACGCTCCGCAGTCAGCTTGTCCTGCAGGGTGACAAAGCTCATGGTATCGCACAGGTCCAGCGCCAGACACTCCACCTGCTTGTCCGGCAGGGATTCCGCCACCTGTGCCAGACGGTCCGCACGGCGGGCAATCAGCCAATAGCACTCCACTTCAGGGAACACATCCGCCAGCTGGCGAACAAATTCAAGGCCAAGACCGGTAGACGCACCGGTGATGATGGCAGTCTTCATGGGGCCGCCTCCTTTGTTAAAATCAGTGAGTCTCGGGAGCGGGATAGTCCACGCCCAGCGTATCCACGCGGATGGAGCCGATGACGACATCCTTCTTGGGCTTGTCGTTCATCATGCTGCGCTGCACGCGGGAAATGTCGATGGCGATCTGCTCACCCTCGGTGATCTTGCCGAATGCGGCGTACTGGCCGTCCAGATGGGGAGCGGGAGCCACCATGATGAAGAACTGGCTGCCGGCGGAGTTGGGCGCCATGGTACGGGCCATGGACAGCACGCCGGTGGTATGGATGATGTCGTTCTGGACGAAACCATTACTGGCAAACTCGCCGTTGATCTGGTAGCCGGGGCCGCCCATGCCATTGCCATTGGGGCAGCCGCCCTGAATCATAAAGCCAGGAATGACGCGATGGAAGATGAGGCCGTCATAATAGCCCTTGTTAGCGAGGGAAATGAAGTTATTGACGGTATTGGGAGCCTTCTCGGGATACAGCTCGCCCCGCATGACGCGGCCGTCTTCCAGAGTAATGGTTACGATGGGATTGGACATAGTTATCGATTCCTTTCTTTCATTGTACGGTCGATCTCCCGCTTGGCATCGCGCTTTGCGGTAGCATCTCGCTTATCATAATTTTTCTTACCCTTACAGAGACCTACTTCCACCTTTACCCGCGCGTCCTTGAAATAGACGGACAACGGCACCAGCGTGTAGCCGTCCTGCTTGACGAGGGCGTGGAGCTTGCGGATCTCCCGCTTGTGCATTAGAAGCCTGCGGGTGCGGACGGGATCTTTGTTGAAGATATTTCCCTTTTCGTAGGGAGAGATGTGCATGCTGTGGACGAACAGCTCGCCGTCCTTGACGGTGCAGTAGGAGTCCTTCAGGTTCAGCGTACCGGCGCGGATGGATTTGACCTCCGTACCGAACAGCTCAATACCGGCCTCATACCGATCCTCCACGTAGTAGTCATGGTGGGCCTTGCGGTTCTGGGCCGCGATCTTGATTCCTTTTTTCTCCGTGGGGATCCACCTCATTTCGCTGAAAAGTCGATTTAGTATAACATATTCACGCCGGTTCTTCAAGAGAAAGAACTCACATCCTGCCGAAACGCGGATCAAAGAAAAAAAGTCTCCGGAGATTTACTCCGGAGACTTTCGCTTGTCATTAGCCCTTCAGGGTGTCTGCCCATGCGGCATACTTGGCAACCTTCTCATCGCAGGCAGCCTGGTCTGCACCGCTGGTCAGGATGTAAACCTTCACCTTGGGTTCAGTGCCGGAGGGACGGACGATCAGGCTGGTGCCGTCGGCCATTTCATAGCGCAGCACGTTGGAATCGGTCAGTTCCATGGTGGTCTTTGCGCCGGTAGCCACATCGATCACGCTGCCGTCCTTATAATCCTTCTGCTGGGCAACTGCCACGCCGGCGATCTCCACAGGAGCATTAGCACGCAGGTCTGCCATCAGCTGGGCCATCTTCTTCAGGCCGTCCAGACCGGGCATCACCAGATTCAAAGTCTTCTCCATATAGAAGCCATACTTCTTGTAGAGGCCCATCAATGCATCGTACAACGTCTGTCCCTGATCGGCATACCATGCAGCCATCTCGGTCAGCACCAGAGCAGCGGTAACGGCATCCTTATCGCGGACGAAGGAGCCGAACATATAGCCGTTGGACTCCTCGAAGGCCATCAGTACCTTGCCCTCGCCGGATTCCTCCAGCTGGTCCTTCTTCTGAGCCAGGAACTTGAAGCCGGTGAAGGTGTCGAAGCAGGCAAGGCCGTTGACCTCGCAGATCTTGCGCACCATCTCGGTGGAAACGAGGCTCTTCAGGATCACGCCGTTGGCAGGCAGCTTACCGGCACGCTTCCACGCACCAATGATGTAATCAGCCAGCAAAATACCGATCTGGTTGCCGGAAATGACCTTAAACTCACCGTTTCCGGTGTTGACCATGATGCCCACGCGGTCAGCGTCGGGGTCAGAACCCAGAATAAAGTCCGCACCCTCACGCTTGGCGATCTCCACAGCCAGATAGAAGCCCTCGGGATTTTCAGGGTTGGGGGATACCACGGTGGGGAAATCACCATCGATGACCATCTGCTCAGGAACACAGATCACATGCTTCATACCCAGACGCTTCAGTGCCTCGGGGATCAGCTGGTAGCCGGTACCGTGGAAGGGTGTGAAGACCATCTTGAAGGTGTCGGCCATCTTTTTCACAACAGCCTTGTCGTTGACCTGCTCCATGACATTGGCCAGATACTTCTCATCGGTCTCTTCCTTCAGCAGAACGATCTTGCCTTCGGCAACCGCGGTATCATAGTCCATGGTCTTGATGCTGGTGAACACATCCAGTTCCCGCATCTTACGGGCCACCTCATCAGCATGGACGGGAGGCAGCTGCGCACCGTCCTCCCAGTAGACTTTATAGCCGTTATATTCCTTGGGGTTGTGGCTGGCAGTCACGTTGATACCGGCGATGCAGCCATATTCACGAACGGCAAAGGACAGCTCCGGCGTAGGGCGCAGAGCAGCAAACAGGCGCACGAAGATGCCGTTGGCAGCCAGAACACAGGCAGCCTCTCTGGCATACAGATCGGAGTCATTGCGACAGTCGAAGCAGACAGCCACTCCGCGCTTCACAGCCTCCTCGCCCTCTGCCAGAATGACCTCGGCAAAGGCCTGGGTCGCATGGCGCACCACATGGGCATTCATACGGTAAAGACCCACACCCATGGTGCCGCGCAGACCGGCAGTTCCGAAGGACAGCTGGTCAAAAAAGCGGGATTCGATCTCCTTGGGGTCGTTCCGGATGGCCTCCAGTTCTGCCTTTTCCGCCTCGTTCAGAGCAGGGCTGTTCAGCCAGTTCTCATACACCTTCATAAACTCCATTTACCGGTTCCTCCTCGTTCTTTATATGAAATCATTTATGATATTTGCTTCCTGCGTTGATCTGATAGCCGCGGTAGATCTGCTCCAGCAGCATGACCCGCGCCAGATGGTGCGGGAAGGTCATAGGGGACATGGACAGCTTCACCGCCGCCAAAGCCTTGACGGAAGGGTGCAATCCAAAAGAACCACCGATCAGGAACACCAGATGGCTTCCGCCCTGATTGGCACTTTCCGCCATTAAGCGGGCCAGTTCTTCGCTGGAGCGGGTCTTTCCCTCCACACACATGGCAATGATATAGGCCGAAGCAGGCAGCTTGGCACGGATGGCCTCCGCCTCCTTTGCCAGCGCCGCGTCGATCTGCGCCTGTGAGGGATCGTCCGGCAGCCGGTCCTCCGGCAGTTCCACAATTTCCAGTTTGCAGAAACGGCTGAGGCGCTTGACATACTCCGCCGCCGCGTCGATATAGAATTTTTCCTTCATCTTGCCCACGCAGATGATGCTTACTTTCTGCATATGCCCCTCCTGCAAACCTCAAAAGCCATGCTCAAGGTCTCCCGCGGCGCCACCGTCACCTCCGGTGCAAGTCCCGCGGCCGAAAGGGCCGTCTCCACAGCGCGAAGCGCCATGGCAGGGGTGTTGTTCTCCCGGCTGAGATGGGCCAAAATGATCTGCGCCGCGCCGCACTCCGCCAGATGCACCGCAAAACGGGCAGCATCCTCATTGCACAGGTGTCCCTCACTGCCCAGAATCCGCTGCTTCAGATAGTAGGGATAGGGGCCGCTGCGCAGCGTCTCCACATCGTGGTTGGCCTCTAGCACCGCCACATCCACACCGGACAGGACCTCCGCGGCCTCATCCGTCACATAGCCGGTATCCGTCAGGATGCCCACGCTGCCGTCCACGGTATCGATACGGTAGCCACAGGCGCCGCGCGCGTCGTGGGAAATGGGAAAGGCCGTGATTTGACACAATCCCACAGAAAAAGCCGTGCCAAGCGGGATTTCCCGCAGCCGGTCAGCCGCGCCGCTTAGTTTCCATTCCAATTCCCGGCAGGTTTGTCCTGTGCCGCAAAGAGGCGCCTGCGTCCGCTTTAAAAGGGTCTGCAGGCCGCAGATGTGGTCCGTGTGGATATGGGTGATCAGAATCGCATCCAGTGCATCCGGCGCCACGCCCAGTTCCCGCAAACCGTTGGTAATACGACGGCAGGAGATGCCTGCATCCACCAGGATCCGGGTTTCCCCGCAGACGATCAAAAGCGCGTTTCCGGAGGACCCGCTGGCCAGAGTATGTATGGTCGTCAAAAGAAATACCTCGCTTATGTGTGCGAAAATGTCCGCATGGGAGGACTCCCCCATGGCGGACATTTGCATGCTGTTTATCCGATACGAGCCTGCAGCGTCTCGCTGTCATCCGGCTCTTCCACGGCGCGGATATCCGCACCGATTGCGCGCAGTTTCTCCACGATATCCTCGTAGCCGCGCTCAATATACTGTACGCCGCTGATCTCGCTCTGCCCGCGGGCAGCCAGTGCGGCAATGACCATGGCGGCACCGGCACGCAGGTCATAAGCCTGCACGGGTGCACCGGTCAGATATTCCACGCCCTCCACCACGGCGGTCTTATCGTCCACCTGAATGTTGGCGCCCATACGCTTGAGTTCATCCACATAGCGGTAGCGGCTGCCCCAAACGCCCTCTGTCACCAGAGAGGTGCCCTCTGCCAGAGCCAGCACCGTGGTGATCTGGGGCTGCATATCCGTCGGGAAGCCGGGATAGGGCAGGGTCTTGACATTGGTACGCTGCATTTTTCCGGTACGGCGCACCAGCAGCGTATCGTCCTGCTCTTCCACTTCCACGCCGCACTCCTGCAGCTTGGCGGTGATGCAATCCATGTGCTTGGGAATGATATTCTTCACCAGCACCTGACCACCGGTGGCAGCCACGGCTGCCATATAGGTACCCGCTTCGATCTGGTCGGGGATGATGGCATAGCTGCCGCCCGTCAGCTTCTCCACGCCGCGGATCTTGATGGTATCCGTACCGGCGCCGCGGATATTGGCGCCCATGGAGTTGAGGAAGTTGGCCAGATCGACAATATGGGGCTCCTTGGCCGCGTTCTCGATCACCGTATTGCCTTCCGCCATGACGGCGGCCATCATAATGTTCATGGTAGCGCCCACAGACACCACATCCAGATAGATGTTGGTGCCCTTCAGACGGCCGCCCTCCACGGCGGCATTGATAAAGCCGCCCTCCACGGATACCTTGGCCCCCAATGCGGTAAAGCCCTTGACATGCTGGTCAATGGGGCGCACACCGCCAAAATTACAGCCGCCGGGCATGGCAACAGACGCCTCTCCGAACCGGCCCAGCAGGGAGCCGATCAGGTAATAAGAGGCGCGGATCTTGCGTGCCAGATCATAATTGGTACGGGTGGAACGGATATGGCTGCAGTCGATCTCCACCGTGTGGCGGTTGATGGAACGGATCCCTGCGCCCAGATCCTCCAGGATCTTCAGGCACAGCGTCACATCGGAGATCTGAGGAATATTCTCAATGCGGCAGACGCCATCCACCAACAGCGCTGCGGGAATAATGGCAACAGCGGCATTTTTTGCGCCGCTGATCTCTACTTCACCAAACAGGGGCTTTCCGCCCTGTACAATATATTTTGTCAAATTCTGACCCTCTCTTCCGGAAAGTCACGGCAAACACCGTTCTTATGTAAAACCAGTTTACCCGCCCTGCCGCACTTCATACCGGCCGGCAGGCATCCGGTCATTCTCATACAGCGTTAGCATAACACATCAACCTTTAAATTGCAAACGTTTCCTTTTGTTTTTTCGTACAATCCCCCCAAAATGTTCGCTGCATGCTTAGGAGGTGGTAACAGCCCCCGTCAAGCAGTTTACATAATACAAAGAAGTGTCCGTCACAATACACCATGCAGGCACCAGTGCCATCGGCGCTGTCGTAGAACTCTGCAGCCGGTAACAGTCATACATCTCGGTCACGGCAGACACCACGGCACCGCTCTCCCGGCGCACATTTTGAAAGGCTGTCAGCGCGGCAACTCCGGTCAGCAGTTTCTGCTCCCCGGACGCATCCACGCCGCTCTCCGGCAGCAGTGTGCCGCTGACAGCACGCAGGGTCCCCTGCTCAAAGCTGAAGACAACCGTACCGTTCAACACGCTTCGCCCGTCAAACAGGCAGGATGCTGCCGCTGTTCCGTTTCCCTCTTCGTCCAACTGAAAAACCGGCTCATCATAGGAAAACATCTCACAAAAGTCCCGGCACACTTTCTCCGCATCTTCGGATGCCAGCGTACCGGCCATCTCAAAACCACCGTTTTCGCGGAACACAGCCGCCCCGTTTTCTCCGGCATAGGAATAGATTCCTCCGCCCTGATCGTGGCTGTCGACACTCTCTCCCAAAAGCAGCCGGGCGGCCTCCTGTTCCCGCGCGGTGTCGCGGGTCATATGAAGCAGCGCGGGAGGCGCTTCACTGGGGATGGCGCCGGTGTTCAGTTCCATTCCGTCGGCAGCAAACAGTTCCACCAGCTGCGCCTCCAGATTCCGGCGGGTCGTCTGCCGTGAAGTCTGCCGCATCATCAGGGAGCCCAACAGAAATACGTTGACCAGCGCCAGAATGATGATAATGATATTTTTCAGCCGGTATCGTTCCAAGCGCTCTCTCCCCTTTCTGCCGTATGATACTTATTCTACCAGCCAGCGTGCATCGGCACGACCGTTGCCATCGCTGACATATCCGATAAACAGTTCCGCATCCTCATGCCGCTTTGCAATGGCAGCCGCCTGCCGCAGCGGCAGAAGCACGGTTTCTTCCTCTGTAGCGGTGTAGCGGCGCAGCCGCAGCTCCAGCGCGGTCACCGTTGTTCCGGACAAGGTGATGCTGCCGGCGTTTTCACCGTCAACAAAACGCACGGGGACACCGTTCACCTCATATCCATAGGTCAGCGTCACCGTAGGTCCAGTCTGCCGCATCTGCTGCAGATACAGCGTTCCCTGCCCGCCTCCAGCGGCAGTTAACAGCTGATGCATCCGTGCGCTTCCCTCCGACGCGATCTCCGCCAGTGTCGGTGTGTCACCTGCCGCGCTGACAGAAAGCGTTGGGTCTCCGCCGCTGTGATAGGATATACGGCCGTCGGTACGGAGCCGCAGTGTCCGTCCGTTTTCCACAATGACCTCTGTGCCGCTGGATTCCGTATAGCGGGACTTGGTATTGGGATTAAACTGCAGCGCCGCCAACAGGGACTCCGCTTCAACAGAGGGGATCTCCTCCGTCAGGACAGCCATCAACGGTTCCTCCTGCATAAACAGCGCATAAGGTGCGATCCCTTCCAGTTCCGTTTCCTGATCGATTCCTTCAAAAGCAAAGCAGACATTGCCCAATTCATACTGGCCGATCGCCGACTCCAGTGCTTCTGCCGTCACTGCCGTGGAGTAGCGGCGGTATTCTTCCGCGCCGTCCCACAGATACAAGCCCACGCCCTTCGTGTCGGCCGCTACCGTCAGCAGCCGGGCCGCGGTGTCATCTGCCGTGGCGCCTCCTGCCAAACCGGCCAAAACAGACAGCGGCAGCGGATTCAGAAAATCATAGTATGCGCAGGTACCTTTCAGCGCACCTAAAAAAGCCTCCTCGTCGCAGACCGTATAGGTCTTGGCGGAGCCGATCACTTCTCCCATCAATCGCCCCAGCGGAGCAAAGGCCTCCCGCCCTGTCTCCATGGTCACACTGCCATAACGCCCGTAAGGGCCGGAAACTGCGATCCGGACCGGCACGGAAAACTCCACCTGTCCTTCCGCAGGCTCCATCGTCACCTGCGAACCGGTTGCAGAAAAAAGTCCGGCATATGTCTCATCCCCCAGATTATAGAGCTGAGTCTGCGCAAACAGAAGCAGGGCAGAAAGTGACAGCAGGACGATCACGATATTCTGCAGAAAATCTCTGCGGCTGCGCCTTTTTTGCTCCATGCTGTTCACTCCTTTCCCAAAGAATCATACCCGTCTTCCCGCCCCTGCACTGATCGGCAGGGTCAGGCGGATCGTGGTGCCCTTCCCTTCGTGAGGCACCAATGCGATCGTTCCGTTATGCTGATGGACGATCTCCCGTGCAATGGACAGTCCCAGACCGGTACCACCGGACTCGCGGGAGCGCGCCTTGTCGACGCGGTAGAAGCGGTCGAAAATGCGCTCCCTGTCTTTCTCCGGGATGCCGATACCGTCGTCGCTGACTTCCATCCAGACGGTTTCTTCCAATGCGCCGGCGCTGACGCGGATATGTCCGCCGTCCGGCGTATATTTGATGGCATTGCCGATGACATTCATCATCACCTGCTCCAAACGGCTGCGGTCGCCCACGATCAGCGGCAGGCTCTCCTGCTCACTGTAAATCAACTCGTGGCCCCGCTGCTTGGCGTTGATAGCGTTGGCGCGCACCACACTTTCAATGGCGTCCCCGAAGGGGAAACGGGACAGCGACAGTTCCGCATTGCCGGAATCCAGACGGCTGAGTGTCAGCAGGTCCTGCACGATATGGGTCATACGGTCTGTTTCGTTGATGATGATATCGAGGAAGCTGTCCGCCATCTCCTGCGGAATATCTCCGCCGCCGTCCCGCAGCGTTTCGGCATAGCTGCGGACATTGGTCAGCGGCGTGCGCAGCTCGTGGGACACATTGGCCACGAATTCCTTGCGCCGTTCCTCATTGCGGTGCTGCTCCGTCACGTCGTGCAGCACGATGAGAACGCCGCCCTGTGCCTGATCGGAGAAAGGTGCCAGATAGAGTTCCAGAATCCGATCGCCCACCGTCAGTTCATCTTCCACATAATTAGGCCGCTGCAGAGACAGGATGTTCTCAAAGGGGTGCATGTCGCCCAGCAGTTCTTCATAGGTGCAGTCTGCGCTGACCGTGCGCTGCAGCAGTTCGTTGGCAGCGGGATTGCAGTGGATCAGGTGTCCGTCATGGTCGAAGGCCACCACACCGTCGGTCATGTGCAGAAACAGCGTATCCAGCTTGTTTCGCTCATTTTCCATGGCGGCCAGCGTGGATTGCAGCACACCCGCCATCTCGTTGAAGGTTCCGGTCAGAATGCCGATCTCGTCCGTAGACTCCACCGGCAGCTCACTGTCAAACTCACCGGCTGCCACACGTTCGGCACCCGCCGTCAGCTTTTCGATGGGGTCGACCATCGTCTTGGACAGCAGGAAGCTCAGCAGGATGGAGATGAGCAAACCGATAATCATGGCCTGCATGATAATGTTGAACAGCTGGCTGTTCAGGCCGGACACCGTGTCCTTGTTGTCCAGAATGTAGATGATGAAGGCATTTTCGCCCCCCATGATGGGGATCGCCACATCCATGTAATCGGCGGTGATGTCACTTTCGTCACCAACCAGCGTCTCGTCGCCCTGTACCACCGCAGTGCGGGCCGTCAGCAGATTGACGCTCTGCTCCCGCGGCAGCTCCGACGCCTCGGCGGAACCGGTCAGGTACTCGCCGCTGATACCGTCCAGCACAAAATAGTTGCGGGTGCGGTAGTCGATACCCAAAAGGCCGGCATTGGCCTCCAGCACACTCTGGATCAGTTCGGCGCCGTTTTCGTTGGCAGCCTCGCTGCGGAGCGTTGCCACAAATTCCCTGCGCTCCGCGCCAAAAGCGCCGTCCATCTGCTGATAGAACGTATTGATATAGAAGCTGGACACACTGGTGGTCAGAAATCCGGCCACCACCGACATCAGCGATGTAATGAGCAGCAGCAGGATCAGCGTCAGCTTCATATGCAGACTACGAAACACGGTCTGTCACCTCCCGTAAGAGAATCAAGAGGGTTCTCCCCTTACACAGAAAAATAGTATCCCACGCCGCGGCGGGTCAGGATATAGGTGGGGTTTGCGGGATCGCTTTCAATCTTCTCCCGCAGACGGCGCACCGTCACATCCACGGTACGGACATCATCGCCCACATAGCCGTAATTCCACACCTGCTCCATCAGATCCACACGGGAGTAGACCTTGTTGGGGTGGCTGGCAAGGAAGGTCAGCAGCTCGTATTCCCGCTGGGTCAGTTCAATGATCGTTCCGCTGCGGAATACCTGATGGCTGTCCGTATTGATGGAGAGGTCTCCCGCTACGGGCATGGCACTCTCCGCGGCAGTCACGGCGGCAGGAGTCGCCATGGCAGTACGGCGGATATTGGCGCCCACGCGGGCGATCAGCTCCCGCATGGAGAAGGGCTTGGTGATATAGTCATCCGCGCCGATCTCCAGCCCCAGCACCTTGTCAGATTCCTCCTCACGGGCCGTCAGAATAATGACGGGCACATTGTTGCCTTCTTCCCGCAGAGTGCGGCACACATCAAAGCCGATCATCTTGGGCAGCATCACATCCAGCAAAATCAGGTCCGGATTCTCGCTGCGAGCCTTGTTCAGACCGTCCTCGCCATCATAAGCCTCCACGGTACGGTAGCCGCTGCGCTGCAGGTTGAAACGCAGGATATCCACGATATTCTTCTCGTCCTCCACAATGAGAACGGTTTTCTGCTTGTCCATAAAAAGCCTCCGATTCCATCTTGATCTGCCAACCGCTCACAGGTTCAGCAGCACTTTTGCTTTCAGTACGGCTGCCACCGTCTTGCCATCCTCGATCTCTCCGGTCATGCAGCGGTGCACCATTTCGTCAAAGGGGATCCGCTCCACATGCAGAAATTCATCGGGGTCCAGCTGTTGGTCCTCCATGCGCAGTCCGCGGGCCAGAAACAGATACAGCCGCTCCGCATAACAGCCCGGAGAAGGCAGGATCGCTCCCATCGGCAAAAAGACATCCGGTACGGCGCCGGTCTCTTCCTTCAGTTCCCGCAGGGCGCCCACAGCCGGGTCCTCACCCGGATCCAGCTTGCCCGCAGGGATCTCCAGAAGATGCTTGCCGAACACATAGCGGAACTGCGTCACCACCAGCACGCGATTTTCCTCATCCAGCGCCAGAACCGCCACGCCGCCGTTATGCTCCACCACTTCCCGCGTCGAAGTATTTCCGTTGGGAAGCCGCACTTCATCCACATGGACGCTTACGATCTTCCCCTGAAATTTATTCTCCCGCCGGAGCATGGTTTCCGTCAGATCCCTGTATTCCTGCATCCTGTTCCACCTCTTGCCATACGCAGATTTTCACATTGTATAATTATAGCATGTTCCGTCAAACATGCAAAGGAATTCTTGTGTACTTTTCCATGGGTGGATTTCCACCACACCGGGGTGAAATCCGTTGACAACCCCTCCGTTTTCCGATAATATAATATGTCGAATGAGCATGTAAAAAACCCAAAGGAAGGAGCTTTCCCATGAGCCTGCTGCTGACCGGCGGAACCGTTTTTTCCAACGGCCGCTTTGAGAATAAAACTGTTGCGATCCACCAGGGCCGTATTGTTTCCGATTCCCTTCCCACGGAAGGTTTTTCTGTCATTGAATTGAATGATTGTCTTGTTGTTCCAGGTTTCGTCGATGTTCATGTCCATCTTCGTGAGCCTGGTTTTTCTTATAAGGAAACCATTACCTCCGGCACAAAGGCCGCCGCTGCCGGCGGCTATACCGCCGTGTGCGCCATGCCCAACCTGAAGCCTGTTCCCGACAGCGCGGAAAACCTGCAGGTACAGCTGGATCTGATCCGCAAAGACGCCCGCGTCCGCGTCTACCCCTACGGTGCCATCACCAAAGGTGAGCAGGGAGAAGCACTCGCCGACATGGAGGCCATGGCAGACAATGTCTGCGGCTTCTCCGATGATGGACGGGGTGTCCAGTCCGAGGAGATGATGCGCGCCGCCATGCGGAAGGCCAAGGAGCTGGACAAGCTGATCGTCGCCCACAGCGAGGACGAAAGCCTGCTGACCAAAGGCTGGATGATCCATGACGGCGACTTTGCCCGCCGCAACGGCTTCATCGGCAACGACCCCGCCAGCGAGTGGAAGCAGGTGGAGCGGGACATCCAGCTGGTTCGGGAAACCGGCTGCCGCTATCACGTCTGCCACATCTCTACCAAGGAAACGGTGGAACTGATCCGCGCCGCCAAGGCAGAGGGCCTGCGCGTCACCTGTGAGACCGGCCCCCACTACCTTGTGATGTGCGACGAGGACCTGCAGGATGAAGGCCGCTTCAAGATGAACCCCCCCATCCGCTCCGCGGAAGACCGGGATGCGCTGGTGGCCGGCCTGCTGGACGGCACCGTGGACTGTATTGCCACCGACCATGCCCCCCACTCCGCCGAGGAAAAGGGCCGCGGCCTCGCCGCCAGCCTCAACGGCATCGTAGGTCTGGAGACCGCCTTCCCCATTCTCTATACCAATCTGGTGCAGACGGGCATCGTTCCTCTTGCCACCATTCTGAACGCCCTGTGCGTCAATCCCCGCAAGATCTTCGGTCTGCCCGGCGGTGAGATCGCCGAGGGCGGGATCGCCGATCTGACGGTTCTGGATCTGAACCGCCCCCATGTGATCGACAGCCGCGCGTTCCAGTCTCTGGGCCGCGCCACCCCCTTTGACGGCTGGGGCGTCAGCGCCGCGGTGGCCATGACCATCTGCGACGGTGAGATCGTCTATTCCGATTTACAAAAGCAGGAGGAATCCGTATGAAAAAATCATGGTTCACTGTGGAACATACCCGCCAGCTGACGGCGGATACCTATGAAATGGTCCTCTCCGGTGATACCTCTGAGATCACCGCGCCGGGCCAGTTTGTGGAAATCGAACTGCCGGGCAAATTCCTGCGCCGTCCCATTTCCATCTGCAACTGGACAGACGATGCGCTGATGCTGCTGGTGAAAGTGGTCGGCGGAGGAACCCACGAGCTGGTGCGCTCCGTACCCGGTACGGAACTGGATGTGCTCTCCGGCCTCGGCAACGGCTTTGACATCAGTCTCTCCACGGAGCATCCCGTGCTGGCAGGTGGCGGTATCGGCATCGCCCCCCTGTACGGCCTCGCTCAGCGGATGCTCACTGCCGGTATGAATCCCACCGTGGCGCTGGGTTTCCGCTCCCAGAAGGACATTTATTATCTTGAAGAATTTGCCAAGCTGGGCTGCCGCCTGCTGGTGGCCACCGAGGACGGCAGCGCCGGTACAAAGGGCTTTGTCACTGACTGCATCAAGGCCGTCCCCGAGTGCGACTATGTCTTCACCTGCGGACCTCTGCCCATGCTGAAAGCGGTCCATTCTCTGCCCCAGCTGAAAGACGGCCAGTTCAGCTTCGAGGCCCGCATGGGCTGCGGCTTCGGCGCCTGCATGGGCTGCACCGTGCCCACAAAGAACGGCTACAAGCGGGTCTGCAAAGATGGCCCCATCCTGTTCAAGGAGGAGATCGTATGGTAAATCTGAAGGTTGATCTTGCCGGTGTGGAACTGAAGAATCCCGTCATCCCCGCCTCCGGCACCTTTGGCTACGGCCGGGAATACGCCGATCTGTATGATCTGGACATCTTAGGCAGCTTCTCCTGGAAGGGTACCACCGGTTCTCCCCGTCTGGGCAATCCCCAGCCCCGCATTGCCGAAATGGCAAGCGGTATGCTGAACGCCGTGGGCCTGCAGAACCCCGGCATCGACGCCGTCATTGAAACGGAAGTCCCTAATATTGCTAAGATTTTCCACGGCCCCGTTATCGCCAACGTGGGCGGCTTCTCTCTGGAGGAATACGCCGAGAACTGCCGCAAGCTGAACGATGTGGAGCAGGTGAAGATTCTGGAAGTCAATATCTCCTGCCCCAACGTCCACGCCGGGGGCAAGAACTTCGGCTGCGACCCCAAGGCCGCTGCAGAAGTCACTGCTGCGGTCAAGGCCGTCACCAACAAGCCGGTCTTTATGAAGCTGACGCCCAATGTCACCGACATTGCGGAGATCGCCCGCGCATGTGAGGACGCAGGTGCCGACGGCGTGTGCCTCATCAACACGTTGCTCGGTATGCGCATCAACCTGAACACCAAGAAGCCCGTCATTGCCAACCGCACCGGCGGCGTGTCCGGCCCCGCTGTGTTCCCCGTGGCGCTGCGGATGGTGTGGGATGTGTACGAAGCGGTGAAGATCCCCATCATCGGCTGCGGCGGCGTGTCCTCTGCCGAAGATGTGGCCGAAATGATGCTGGCCGGTGCCACCGCTGTGGAGATCGGTGCCGCCAACCTGAAGGACCCCTTCGTGTGCAAAACCATCATCGAAAAGCTGCCTGCCGTCTGTGAGAAACTGGGTGTGGAAAACATCTCTGATCTCACTGGCACAGCACACCGTTGACCCTGAATCTGCAAATTAAATTTTGAAAGGAATTTGGATATATGAGCGCAAAAGATGTGATCATCGCCCTTGACTTCCCCACTAAGGAAGCAACCCTTGCTTTCCTCGACCAGTTCCCCGCCGGCGAAAAACCCTTCGTGAAGATCGGCATGGAGCTGTTCTACGCTGAAGGTCCCGCCATCGTTCGTGAGATCAAGGAGCGCGGCCACAAGATCTTCCTCGACCTGAAACTGCACGACATTCCCAACACCGTCAAGAGCGCCATGCGCGTGCTGAGCCGTCTGGATGTGGATATGTGCAACCTCCATGCTGCCGGCGCCTCCACCATGATGAAGGGCGCCATCGAGGGTCTGACCCGCGAGGACGGCACCCGTCCCATCCTGATCGCCGTCACCCAGCTGACCTCCACCGACGCAGACACCCTGAAAAACGAACTGCTGATCGAGACCCCCATGGCGGAAACCGTCATGTCCTACGCCAAGAACGCCGCCGACAGCGGCCTCGACGGCGTGGTCTGCTCTCCGCTGGAGGCCGCTCTGGTCAAGGAGAAGTGCGGCGAGAACTTCGTCACCGTCACCCCCGGCATCCGCTTTGCCGACAGCGACGTGGGCGACCAGAAGCGCATCATGACTCCCGAGAAGGCCGGTAAGTCCGGCTGCGACTACATCGTGGTGGGCCGTCCCATCACCAAGGCCGAGGATCCCGTGGCTGCCTACCGCCGCGCCATGAAGGATTTCCTGGGCTGATAACCAATTTTGTGATCCCTATTGTGACTGTGTGATCAATATTAAGGAGGATTTTAAAAATGAGCATCGAAAAGACCATCGCCCATGACCTGCTGAGCATCGGCGCCGTATTCCTGCGTCCCGATGAGCCCTTCACCTGGGCATCCGGCATCAAGAGCCCCATCTACTGCGACAACCGTCTGACCCTGACCGCTCCCGAAGTTCGCACACATGTGGAGACCGGTCTGGTGGATCTGATCTGCAAGCACTTCCCCACCGTGGAAGTCCTGATGGGCACCTCCACCGCCGGCATCGCTCACGCCGCCATCGTTGGCCACATGATGGGCCTGCCCATGGGCTATGTCCGTTCCGGCAACAAGGACCACGGCCGTCAGAACCGCATCGAAGGCAAGCTGCTCCCCGGCCAGAAGGTCGTGGTGGTGGAAGACCTGATCTCCACCGGCGGCAGCTGCATCGAAGTCGTGGAAGCCCTGCGCGAGGCAGGCGCTGAAGTCATGGGCGTTGTTTCCATCTTTACCTACGGCATGCAGAAGGGTCTGGATCGCATGGCCGCTGCCAATGTCATCAACTACAGCCTCAGCAACTTCGACGCCGTGTGCGAAGTGGCTGCCGAAGAGGGCAAGATCAAGGAAGAGGACATCTCCCGTCTGAAGAAGTTCCGCGCCAATCCCTCCGACGAGAGCTGGATCGCAGGTTAAGGAGGGTACACCATGGCAAGAAATCTGCTGGACATCGTCGACCTCAGCGTGGAGGAGATCAACGAGCTGATCGCCGTCGCTGAGGATATCATTGAAAATCCCGTGAAGTATCAGGATGCCTGCGCCCACAAGCAGCTGGCCACCCTGTTCTTCGAGCCCTCCACCCGTACCCGCCTCAGTTTCGAGTCCGCCATGCTGGGCCTCGGCGGCAGCGTGCTGGGCTTCTCCTCCGCCTCCTCCAGCTCCACTGCCAAGGGCGAGACCGTGGGCGATACCGTCCGCACCGTGGGCTGCTATGCCGACATCATCGCCATGCGCCATCCCAAGGAAGGCGCTCCTCTGGCTGCGGCACAGGTCTGTGACACCCCCATTATCAATGCCGGTGACGGCGGTCACAACCATCCCACCCAGACCCTGACCGACCTGCTGACCATCCACCGTGAGAAGGGCCGTCTGGATAACTTCACCGTGGGCTTCTGCGGCGACCTGAAGTTCGGCCGTACCGTTCACTCTCTGGTCAACGCCCTGAGCCGTTATGAGAACATCAACTTCGTGCTGATCTCTCCCACCGAGCTGAAGCTGCCCCGCTACGTCAAGGAGGAGGCTCTGAAAAAGAAGGGCATCCCCTACACCCAGACCACCGATCTGGAGTCCGTCATTCCCGATCTGGACATCCTGTACATGACCCGCGTTCAGAAGGAGCGCTTCTTCAACGAAGAAGACTACTTGCGCCTGAAGGACAGCTATGTCATTACGCCCGCCAAGCTGCGCGCAGCCAAGGCGGATCT
>JAFYQM010000066.1 GCA_017547085.1 Oscillibacter sp. | reverse complement strand
CTGATTAGGACGAGGGTCCACCCGTTCCCATTCCGAACACGGTAGTTAAGCTCGTTTCTGCTGACAATACTTGGCTGGCGACGGCCCGGGAAGATAGGTAGCGCCAACACCAAGCGACAGTCTTTTGACTGTCGCTTTTTTTATTAGCGGCTATGCACCAGGGGTCCGAAATCACGGAAAGTGCTTGTCCGTTGCCTTGTTTTGTGCTAAAATAATAACATATAAATATTAGGAGGGCTTTTATGGATAAGAAAACGACCGGTATTGTTGCTTATATTACCTGGATCGGCCTGCTGATTGCCTTTATTGCCGGCGATAAAGAAGGTGCGAAGTTCCATCTGAATCAGGCGCTGGTGGTTTGGATTGCCGGTCTGATTTGCGGCTTCATTCCGCTGATTGGATGGATTGGTTCTCTGTTCTGCCTTGTTTGCGCCATTATCGGCCTGATCAGCGCAATCAACGGCACGGAAAAGGAAGTTCCCCTGCTGGGTAAGATCAAACTGCTGAAGTAAGAGACAAACCGCACGAAAGTGCGGTTTTCTTTTGCTTAAAAGAAGAGATTTACTTGACAGACTAACAGGTTACACCGCTTGACAGAAATCGCATGATGTTCCATACTGAATTTTAGAATTTAGGAAAGGAACTGTGCCCATGTTTTTTCCAATGCCCCTTTTGCCAATTCTCGCAATTTACATTGCTGCTGCCGTGGTGCCGGCTTTTATTCTGCTGCGGTACGTTTACCGGCATGATACGATTGAAAAAGAACCGCCCCTGCTGTTGGTGACGCTGTTTCTGCTGGGGGTGGTGTCGGCATTGTGTGCAACGGTTCTGGAAAGTATTGCCCAGACCGTTCTGGAGCTGTTGATCGCTTCGGAAAGCCCGTTTTATACGGTGCTGGTAGCATTTTTAGTGGTAGCGGTGATGGAAGAAGGTGCGAAGCTTTATTTTCTGAAGCGCCGGACGTGGGATCACCCTGCTTTTAACTATCGCTTTGACGGCATTGTGTATGCGGTTTTTGTTTCTTTAGGGTTTGCTGCCTATGAGAACATACTCTATGTATTTCAGTATGGCCTCTCCGTGGCCCTGCCGAGGGCGCTGTTGGCCATTCCCGGGCATATGTCCTTTGCGGTCTTCATGGGGTTTTTTTATGGACGAGCGAAGCGCTGTGAGGGGCGGGGGAAGGAGGCTGCAAGCCGCCGAAACCTGCGTAGAGGGTATTTCACGGCTGTATTTCTGCATGGATTCTATGATGCCTGTGCCATGACGGGCGGAGGCAAGGCCCTGCTTGTGTTTGCAATCTTTATTGTGCTGATGTATTTGAGTGTTTATCGGACGCTGCGGCGCGAATCCGTAGCGGATGCACCTGTCTGAGAGGTTATCTATGGAAATCGAACGAAAATTTCTGGTTCGGCAGCTGCCGCCGGATCTGGAGCAGTATCCAAGGCAGCGGCTGGAGCAGGCCTATCTCTCCCGCTCACCGGTGATTCGCGTGCGGCGCATGGATGCACAGCATGTCCTGACCGTGAAAGGCAAAGGCTTTCTGCAGCGGGAAGAACATGAATTGCAGCTGTCGGAAGCAGAGTATCAGCAGCTGCTTGCCCGGGCAGAGGGCCGACGCATTGTGAAGGACCGCTACCGGATTCCGTGCGGCAGTTATGTGATTGAACTGGATGTCTTTGCGCCGCCCTTTGCACCGCTGGTGTTGGCGGAGGTGGAATTTTCCACAGAGGAAGATGCCTTGTCCTTCTGCCCGCCTGACTGGTTTGGCGCGGAGGTGACTTATGATCCGGCCTATACCAATGCAGCCCTCAGTGGGCGGGAAGAGGAAAAACCAGACATCCGTCCCGGCCGTTACCGTCATTATAAGGGCAATGAGTATGAGGTGCTGGAAATTGCCCGCCACTCCGAAACAGAGGCGTGGATGGTGGTTTACCGTGCGCTGTACGGCGAGGGAGGTGTCTGGGTGCGGCCCGCATCCATGTGGAATGAACTGGTTCTGTGCGATGGTGAACCCACACCTCGTTTTCAGGCTTTAGAAGATCGATAGGCCATGATAAAAACTTTCTAAATAGAAAAATAATTTTGAAAAACCTATTGACAAAAAAACTATTTTCTGTATAATAATATCTGTTCGCTGCGTCGGACAGATATAGCGGGTTTGTGTAATGGTAGCACAGCAGACTCTGACTCTGTATGTGAGGGTTCGAATCCTTCACCCGCTGCCAGAAGAAAGCCTTGAATCCCAACGGATTCAGGGCTTTTTCTTATGCCTGAAAAAAAGTTTCCCTTATTTTTTCCCTTATTGTACCTTTACGCCCCAAAACCCGGAGTTTCCTGGATGCTGTTGATGTATGCCTGCATCCTTCTGGCGCTGTCGTCTTTCATGCGTTCTGACACGTGGCCGTAGACATCCAGAGTGAATGCTGCGGTGGCGTGTCCCATGTTTCCCTGCACGGTTTTGATGTCATCGCCGTTCTGAAGGGAGAGGACAGCGAAGGTGTGACGCAGATCATGCACGCGGGAGCCGGGGAGTCCGATGGCCTCAACGACCTTTTTGAAGTGATAACGGATGGAAGTCTGGGAAACGTGCTTTCCTTCAGGAGTCGTAAACACCAGATCTGCTCCGATATCCTCCTGCCAGCGGCCTTTGGCGTTCATGCGCCATCTGTTCTGGTTGCTGTACTGTTTTGCCAGCAGTTCCATGACGAAGGGGGCGGGCTTGATCACGCGGGTCTTTCCGCTTTTGGTGGAGCTCAAGGTTGTCCCGCCGTCCTCGATGCGTCGCTTCTGGAGCTGCTTGCAAATCTTGACGGTGCCGGAGTGGAAGTCAACGCAGTCCCAGGTCAGTCCCAGAGCCTCAGATTCTCGCAGTCCGGTAAAGAGGATGACTTTCAGTGCAATTCCATAGGCGTCCTGAGACGCAGCATCCAAAAACGCTTTCACCTGCTCATCCGTGAGTGGGTGAATTTCTTTTTTCTCCACACGGGGAAGGGTTACGTTGTCGGTGGGATTCACCTTGAGGTATCCGATGCCGACCGCAACAGACAGCGCCTTAGCCAGGATGCCATGAACGTTGCGGACAGACTTGGGAGCCATGGGAGCGGGCTCTCTGACCGGCTTGCCGTCTTTTTTGATGACCTTTCCGTGTTTGTCCCGCTTGAGAACGGAGCTACCGTGATCAAGCAGCCCGTTGTAGAACTTCTGAATCAAGGGCGGGGTTAGCTGAGATAGCTTCATAGCGCCGATGCCGGGCTTGATGTGCGCTTCCACCTGGGCCTTGTACTGCTTGACCGTCATGTATTTTTTGTCGCCCATGTACTCGGCTGTCCAGATATCCATCCATTCGCTGACGGTCATTTTGCTGGGTGCCTGGTAAACCCCGTTGTCCAGATCCATCGTCATCTGTTTGATTTTCTGAGCCACTTCTTTCTGCGTTTTTCCGGTAACGGAACGCTGTACTTGTTTCCCGGTACCTGGATCAAAGCCGACTGTATAGCGCCCTTCCCAGTAGGTGTATTCTTTTCCGTTCTTCTTAACGGTTTTCTTTCTGATAGAGCCGTCGCCGTTAGTGCCTCGGCCCATTGTTTTCTTGCGTGGCATCATAACCTCCTTCCGCCACGCAGGACGTACCACGACCATGATACGCCCTGAATAGCGATTGGTCAATTGTCAGCCACTTGCAAAAACTCCAATAGGGAGTCTTTAGGGATTCGGATTTTATGTCCGACACGAACACTGTGGAGTCTTTCGCAGCGGATCAGGTCATAGGCAGTGTTTCTCCCGATCTGCAGTACGTCCATAACGTCGGCCACGGATAATACCAGTGGCAGCTATTCATAGTCCGTATATCTCATGCTGATTTTTCTCCTTTCTCAGTATTTAGCCTGTCCTTAGATGCTCCGTGATCAACCTTGCGAATTAATCAAAGAGATCACAGAGATCGTCGTTGTTCTGGGAATCTAAAGATGCTTCATCGTTAATATCGTCATTAAAGCAGCTTGCGTCTAGGACGGGGTAACATAGACATTTGTAGTCAAACGTGTCATTTGTAGCCAGCTCTAATGCTTTAGCAGTAATTGCATCTGGGTCATCAGGATTGATGTCATATAGCGCTGGAGCGAACAGAACGCAATATTTTTGCATTTTATCTTCGGCGTTGCTGGGAACTTCTACCTCTCTCAGTTCGTACATGTATCCAGCTCCGCCAACAAATTCCCCATTTTTAAAATAGCCTCTACCGCAACAGGCTTCGAAATACCCTCCGAAGTACTCTTGTGTAATTTCAACGTCAGGAAACATCTGAGCCAGTTTTTTAATTACAGGAAATGGGACATCTCCTGTTGTTTGAAAAAACAGCTTATTCTCGCCGTCATATGCACACCCATAGGCATTAAGTACAGTGTTCCAATTGCTTTCCTCGCTGCACCATTCACCAGCGGACGCGAAACCGTATTTACGACGGTTTTCTAAAAGAAGCTTCCCGATAGATAAGAGCTCGTCGACAGGTTTTGATTCTTCGTTAATGAAGTCCTCAATCATGTAGGGGGGAAGATCGTAGATGTAAGAACGCTCTAGGGATAACTCGGAAATCATGGCTTGGAATTCTTCTTGAGATAGTTTGGTGCCATCAAAATAGTCGACATCGGGATTAATGGATGTCAGATATAGGCAAAGTGCATTATAGGGGCAGACCTCATCGTCAACAATAAGAGGTTCTGGAATGGGAACAATCTTATTGAAATCAATGGTACCAATACCAAACTGAGAGTTTTTTCCGTTGTCATCGTACTGGATGGCGGATAGAATCTCTAACAGGCGATTCTGTTCGCAGTTAAAAATAATTACATTTGTAAAGTGACTAGACATAAAAGTTCTCCTCTGAAAAAATTTTAATTCTATTTTTTGGAAATATTGACCACGCTGATCTCCGTACTACGGGAGCGGGAGCATGGGGACTGGGGACGGGGACGTAGTTGCCCTTGGACGAGATCAAGCGCTCTCGCTCCAGTAGTACGGGGATGGTCATGTGATTAAGAAAATGGCTGCATCTTATCTGTTGCGGCGAGGAACAGAGTAAGCTCGAGGATTAGGACTGTAGTATCCTAGATCAGGCATCAACTGCACACTGTTTACGGCTTCTTCATACGCAGAAGCTAATTCGTGTGCCTTTAAGCGTCCCGTATAGGTGGTGTTTTTAAGGGCAGAATTCAGGGTATGAATCGCGAGAGCGGTCATATCGTTTCGGTCCAAACCGGTGTTCTCTGGTGCAAAACACAGGTCGTAAATATTACCTTCATAGTTCAGTTTTGCGGGTACAGAAATTCTGGTACGCAGGAACTGATACTTTTCCTCGTAGGAAAGTACACCGTTGTGGTACTTATACGCTCCACAGAAACCGGAGGTAAAGAGTTCAGACCAGTTGTAGGTGATGTCGACATCAGGGAACATAGCGGCCAGAGCATCAATTACAGGGGCGGGAATACCATCATCTGTAATGAAGGTAATGGCTTTGGGGAAGATTTTGAGCCCTCTGGCGTTGGAGCAAGAGTTCCATACCTCAGCAGAACTCTTTGTGTCGGGCACAGGGAGAATTCTGTTAAAATCAAGTCTGACCTCGTGGGAGATCAGATCTCTCACCAGAATTGTGTTTAGAATTTCTCTCATGCGGCGAGCAGAGCAGTTGTAAAAGTTAACTTCATTATGTACTTCAAATAGCATTTTTATTTTTCTCCTTTGTATCATTATTTTCAATTTTTAGCATGTCGATTCGACGTCTTCTAATGTTACAATCAGCATCGTAGCAAGTAGTGACCCAGATGTACCCGTTTTTGTCTAGCACAGCCAAGTGATGTGAGATAGTTGTAAAGTTGACCATGGCCTCTGAAGCGATTTCTGCATTAGAAGGGGCAAACTTCAGGTTATCGTCAAGATATTTCTGGCTTCGGAACATATCAACGAGGGATTCATACACTTTTTTTGTGGTTTTAGGCAACTTTTCATAACAGTCATAGGCTTTTTTCTTGCTACTGTTGATACTGCGATAATAGTCAGCGATATACGTCATTTTATTTCCTCCAAACATATAGTATTAATAGTCGAAAGCATCTTCATCATCGTTTTCCTCCAAACTGCAGGTTGATGGACTCTCTTCCATCAGATCCTGCAGCTGTTTTTTTCGAGCCTGTTTATATGCTTCGACGGCCTCAGTTTCCCAGGGCTGTTCATCCAGCAGATTGACCAGAACCTTGATGCGACGATTTCCTGATGCATCCTTTTTTCTCTTGATGATTCCGTATTCCTCCAATTGTTTTAGACTGGTGGAAACCGTCCTCTCAGATAGACCTGTCTTTCGTTGGAGTATTTCATTGGAAAAGCCACAGGTTCCTGTCTCCCTGTCGTGTTTGGTGTCATTCAGTGCGGCACCGTTGTAGATGACGCACAGTAGCATCTTAGATGAAAGGCTGAGGTCATCGTAACCTTCAAGCAGTTTCTCCGGCACCTTATTGAAGATGTGAGAAAGCTTGTCCTGCTTAGGGATATATTTCAACTTTTTTGTTTTCAATAGTTCCTCCTTATTGGATTACTTCTATTTCCGCCCGCAGCGTAAGCGCAGGGGAGTTTTCTTTGAATTATTTTCTTCTGAATTTTATTTACCTTTTCTTTAGGGGGAGAAAAAGGACGGTCAAACCCATGCAGGGAGAGGGATTCAGAAGATAGTGGGGTAGCAGAATGTGCAGTCAGTAGGTGCGATTATTGCTGATCCTCCTGTCAAAATTGCCGTCAGGTCAGTTGGATCCAAGCGCTTTTGGTGTCCAAAAGCCTGATGGAATATGGTGTTTTGTTGCCAGCAGAAATTGCATGAATTATATTGCTGGCTTGATGTTTTTCGAAAAAGTTTAAGTCGACTTGAACTTTACGACTGAATGATACCGCAAGAAAGTGTGATCTGTCAAGGCCTTAATCAAGCAAACTTGATGTTTTAACAAAAAGTTCATATATACTTGACTTATTCAAGCGAGGGTGATATATTGTGTATATAGAATGGAGGTTCTGCTATGGCGAAAGGTTACACGATTGAAGAGATATATCGGGGGAAGTCGGGCGTTGATCCTGCTTTTGCGGCACGGCTAAAGGAACTTCGGAAAAAAACTGTAAATCCAGATACGGGGAAACCGTATACACAAAGAGAACTTGCAGCTAGAATTGGTGTGTCAACAACTTCCTACAATGGGTACGAACATGGCGTATTGCCTATGTTGCATAATCTCAAGAATTTAGCAGATGTACTACAGTGTTCTTTGGATACCTTGGTTGGTGCAGTAGATGTTGAGGGACAACCGCAGATGTCTTCTCTCGGAGATGTTGCCCGAGCGTTTTTGGGCATTGCGGCATCTGGTTGTATTAATACTGCAGCCTTGAATGAAGGGACAATCCGGATTACCAATGACCAGCTTCGGATATTTTTGAGTGAGTATTTTGAAGTTTATAGTAGTCTGCAATCGGTTCCTTCCGTCAAGCTAGAGGATTTCTTTCGTAAATGGGTAGCCCAAGAGTTTATAAAACTTGACTCAACGCCAATCGAGACGGATTCCCAAAATATCGACGCAGAGTAATTCTGAAAAACGATGCCCTTGGATCAGACGTGTAGCTTGAACACACATTGATCCAAGGGCAAAATTTTTTAAAAATTTTTCAAAAAAACACCTGGGTCGCTGGAAACGATGTTTTCCTGCTCATCCAAAAGAATCGCCCCAGAAAAATGTAAAGTCCAACTTTTCCATAAATGATTCAAGACCACCAGAGGCATGATCCTCCGGTGGCCTTTTTTCATATATCACACTATTTCGCATAGGAGGCGATATCCGATCCCTGAACTGAGCCTGATTCCATCCCTGAAAAATTCACATCAAAAGGAGAACTGAACATGAAAAACAAGAACCTGACCGGATACTTGGTGGATGTCCGCGACGAGTTGACTGGATCCATCACGATTAGCAACACACTAGATGCGCTCTATGACATTCTCAACTGCGACCTCATTGACATTACCTACCTGACGCTGGGCAAGAAGGTGTTCTGTGTCATTGTAGACGATGAAGGGTTGCTGAAGGATGCTCCCAAAATCTCTGCGGTCAGTGCATCCGGCAGACCGATGCTGGTAGGAAACCTGCTGATCGTGTCTGCGGATGGGGGAGAGGAGTTTGCATCCCTGCTGCCGGAGGACATCCCCCTAATTGAGCAGCACATCCGCTTCATTGCCACCCAGCAGTACCCGTATCCCTATCCTGCAATCTGCAACATCCACTGCTGATACTACCTGATAGAAAGGAGGACTCCCCATAGGCATTTACATTGGCATCTTTCTCTTGAGCATTTATACCTCGCAGCACGGAGACGAACTAAATTTCTTCGATGTATCGCTCATTACCACCGCCGTATGCGTTGTCATTGGCATGATCTGGACGCTGCGCCCCCCTAAGAACGAATGATCCAACTACCAACCACTACAAAAAAAGAAAAGGAGAAACTACTATGTCTATCAACGAACTGGAAAGCCGTATCGCTAAAATGCAGGAATGGGAAGCCCTGGCCGCTGAAGCCCAGGCAGAAGCTGAAGCTATCCGTGATACTATCAAGGCAGAAATGCTGGAACGCAATACTGAGGAATTGACCGCAGGACGCTTTATCATCCGGTGGACTTCCGTGGTCAGCAACCGCTTTGACTCCTCTGCTTTCAAGAAGGTGCATGGAGACCTGTACAAGGCTTTCTGCAAGGCAACCAGCTCCCGACGTTTCACCATCAGCGCATGAAAAAAGCCCCTTGCATCACTGCCGTCCAAAGCTCGATGCAAGAGACTCTATCCATCCCCGTAGGGACTGTGTTCAGTGTAGCACAGTCCCCTTCATTTTATCAAGAACAAAGGAGACTGAATGTATGAAGCAGCTTACTACCTACAACCGAGTGGCAGGATACCTCAACAAGGTTTTCGATTTGCTGAACGCACACTATTTTGAAAATGAACTTGTAAGACCGACCATTACTATACAGAGTACGCCTCGGGCTTATGGTCATTTCTCCACCCGCCCTGACACCTGGGTATCTGTCACCGGCAACAGCTTCGAGATCAACATCGGGGCAGGGACCATCAGCCGTCCCATCGAGGAAGTGACCGCGACTCTGCTGCATGAGGCTTGCCACTACTGGGCCTGCGTCAAGGGTATCAAGGATACAAGCAGAGGCAACACCTACCACAACAAACGCTTTAAGGAGATTGCCGAAACCCATGGCCTTATTGTAGAGCATCACCCTAAGTACGGATGGACGATTACTCATCCCAGCGATGATCTGTTGACCTTCATCCTCGAAAACGACCTGACGGATATCCTCATCAACCGGAACGAGGGCTACGGCATCGCTGTCCCCGGCACAGGCGCTCACAGCAACGGTGCCGTCCCCATTCTGCCTCCCAGAAAGTCCAACAGCAGGAAGTACATCTGCCCTTGCTGCGGTAATTCTGTGCGTGCAACCAAGCTGGTCAATATCGCCTGTATGGACTGTCGGGAGGCTATGGTTTTTGCACCTTAACATTCAATCACTACAAGTAGGTTTTACGGCTCCAGAATCATTCCGAGGTCTGGGTGGTATCCTTACCCTCATTATACCCTACGAGCGATTCTGGGGCTTATTTCGCTTTTTATAATGGAGGTTTTGTTATGAGCTTTGAAGGCTATATGCTGGCGATTGAATTGCCGTTCCTGTTCCTGCTCTATTACATCTTCGTCTACAAGAATTGACACAGCAGCTCCCCATAGTTCGTAAAAGTTAAGAAATACGAATACCAAAATCCAGCAATTCCAATGGGTTCCGATATTTTACGCCCAGAGTTCGTATTTCATCTGCTATAAATTCGTATTTTGCCGCTGAAAGGAGTCATTTTTATGAACCGAAAAACCGTTGCTCTGACCGCTGACCAGTACAGAGAAATCATCAGCACCATGAGACAGGGCTTTACCGGATGCAGTCCTAATGACCGTATTGCGACCGCCCTTATGCTGGAAGCCAACCTGGGCCTCCGTATCTCTGACATCGTAAAGCTGCGTCTTAAGGACATCGTAAAAGACGGAGAACGCTACCGCCTGTCTATCACGGAGCAAAAGACCGGAAAGGCCAGAACGTTTACTGTCCCCCTTGCTCTGTATCAGTTCATCCGCTGCTACTGCCTTGACCACGACATTCCACCAGACGCTCTTATCTTCCCTGTGACCACCCGCGCCGTCCAAAAGCAGTTGAAGCTGGTCTGTGACTATCTGGGTATCCACGGTGTCAGCACCCACAGCTTTCGGAAGTTCTACGCTACGGAAATCTACAAGAACAGCAACTACAATATCGCCCTTGTCCAGCAGTTGTTACAACACTCCTCCGCCGCCGTCACGCAGAGGTACATCGGCATCCAGCAGCAGGAAATTGAGAGGGCTATTGAAGGACATCTGAGGTTGGATGTGTAAGTATAGAAAAGCAGCCCCGTGTGGATCGCTTCGCGATCCACGCAAGGCTGCGATATTTCTGCTTATCTAGGCTCAACGGTTATCCTTATCATCTGTCATTCCCATTGCTACGCCAGTAGGGCCGAATATTGCTGTTCCTGTCGCGGCCTTTTCCCAATCAATAGAATTATTTGAAGGGCTACCAGTTCCTCCATACTGTGCATATGCTCCATAGAAGCGGTCACATATCCGACCAGCTGTATCAATGAAATCTTGGTAGCATTTCATATCAGTAGCCTTGTGCTCCCACGAAAAACCTAACTCATATATCTGGTGCGTATATGCTCTAGGATAAAGGGTACGCATTCGTTTGCGAAACTCTTCCGTTGTGTCCCGTTTCCGTCCCTGATGGCTCAGCGGAAGCACATCTACGGAACCCGTAACGTAATAAGGAGTATACCAGAAATACGAGATTTCTAAGTCTTTATTCGTTAACGTGGACTCTTTTGCTTGACACTTTTCAACTTGGGCCTTCAGATACCAATGGACTTCTGCATCTGTTTTTCCGGCCTTGTACATAGCTTCAATAGCAGGCTCTATTAATCTTTTTAATTTTTTCGGGCGGTCATCATCGGCAGCCTCTTCGGGAGCCATCCAAGCAAGAAAGATACTCACACCAGCGATACAAGGGAACCCGATAACCGTGTATATTAACCGCAAAAAAGAATTATCAAAGCACCCTCTGAGCAACCATGCAACCACAACTCCACCGATGGCCAACAGAATGTGTTTTAGATTTTTCAAACTACATCCACCTCGAATTCTCTATCCCAAATCTCTTGATATCCAAACAGATATCATACGGACATTATGCCACTGAAATCCTGTATCGTCAAGATATCCAAACGGATATCGAGGGGTGTTGAAAGATGGGCTATTACAAGAGGATACGGGAGCTTCGAGAAGACCACGACCTTACTCAGCGCCAACTAGCTGCTATGTTGAGAATTACTCAGACGCAGTATTTCCGCTATGAGCAAGGATACCGTGATATCCCAACCGACCTGTTGATTGTTCTGGCCAAGCACTATAAGACATCCACCGATTATATCCTTGGTCTAAGTGATAATCCTAATCCGTTAGATTAACCCGCTCCTTATATCTCATAGGCTAAACGTCATTTTTAGATGACCATACTGGCTAACTGGAAAGACTCCCTATTGCCGTAAGGATTTTTCCTTGCTGACAGTAGGGAGCCTGTTTTTTGTATATGCACATAAAAGCAACCCCGAGTGGATCCGCTTCGCGGAGCCACATAGGGTTGCTATTATAATTTAATTCGGGCGTTTAGTAGTCATAAATCTGTAAAAGTATTTTGTCGATTTCAGCTATTCTTCGCTCGGTTTCTTGACGCTGTTTTGCCTTAAATATACCATTTAATGAAGAAAGACGTTTTTGTAGATTATTCTTTTCTGTGCTTAATTCTGCCTTGAGGTGCTTATTTGCTTCGACAACCTCTTGGTATCTCTGGCGCGCAGCCTCACGAACTTTTTTGCCAATTTCGGAATGTTCTTTTTCGATACTATCTAGAGAGTCGAAAAGTTTTAACTTTTCCCAGGAATCACTATCAAATGGCTTGCCAGCTATAAGAATTCTGCCGTTATCACATAAGCCAATAGTACTGCTGTCTGTACACGCAATTGCCACAATATTATGCCAGTGGGATACATTGCATTGCCCGTAATTGTTGTAACCAGTTGCAATAACGGTTCCATCTGCTTTTAATCCAATGGTGCATAAAAGTGAGCAGGCGATTGCGACAATATTACTCCAATCTTCGGTATCACTTTCCCCGCAATAGTGCGGATCTTTTTTGTCTCTTCTCGCAGTAGTTGCAACGACAGTTCCGTTTTTTCGCAAACCCACGGTATGGGTTGGCGATGTTACTACATCACAAATATCAGACCAACTTTCGACATCACATGCACCATCTCGATTATTTCCAGCTGTTACTAGAGTTCCATCTGTTTGCAAACCTATGGTATGGCCTAGGCAAGCAGCAACTTTTACAATATTGTTCCACCACATCGTGTCACATTGCCCTCTAGTGTTTTTCCCTGTGGACACAACGGTACCATCTGTCTTTAATCCTACTAAATGGACGTCTGGGCCAGAAATCTGAAGAATATCAGTCCAGCTATTAACATCTGAATTTTCATAGTTTTTATCTGGATCACGAATTACTGCAACAGTACCGTCATGGCGCAATATCACATGGCCACCAACAATCGCTTTGATATCTTCCGAACACAAGCGATCCGCATGAGTATTATAGAATTTGCTGTAGTCAAATACTTGGTATTCAGCACCTTGACCAATGAATGATACTGTGCTATTGGACGATATGGCGTGAAAGCCAGCATACCACCCGGAAATTAGGTTTTGGGCAGGCGCAATCCGAGAACGAATGGCGGCTAACCGTTCTTCAAGCTTGCCAACTTCGGAATCGAGATCATATAATAATGCAGATAGTCTTTCATCTGCAAAACGTTTTGCGCGCCGCAAATACTTGTCTTCTCGTAATTCGATTTGGTGTTGAATATAGTAATTCTTAAATGCGGAAAGATCAACGCACTTATAAGTTGCCATAGCTAAACCAAGATATGCGGCGGCGTTTTCTGCATCCATATTTAATACGCTGTCAAAAAAGTTTTCTGCATCGTCCCAATCCCCATCTTCCAATGCTAGGATTCCGCGTTTGATTAATGCATCAATGTTTCCGCTTCGGATAGGTTGCGGATGACTAATCTTCTTGGAAACAGTAAATTGGCTGTTCATCTCGGTTAAAGGTGTTTCCAATTCTAAGCTATCCGTTTTTTTGTCCTCATTAGAAAATAAGTCTGCTTCTGTGATGTGGTTAAGAGATCCTGACAGCATCATCAGCTTCATGAAATCATCCACAGATCGTTCCCCTTTCAGCAATTCGTATATAATATTATATTATCCGTTTGCATCAGTATCCTGTCAAGGCAATCAACTACTTTTATGTGCTATCCTTTTTTAGGGGGAGGCCCACAATGTATAGACGACTACGGAATTTGCGTGAAGATACAGATAAATTCCAAACTGACATTGCTGAATACTTGAAATGTTCTCAGGTGTGCTACTCCCATTATGAGACTGGAAAGCGGGATATACCAACTGATGTCCTGACTGCTTTGGCTGCGTATTATAACACCAGCATTGATTACCTGCTTGGGGTCACAGATGAACGGAAACCGTATCCCCGTTCCGAGCGATGATGTCTCCCTGCCTATATCTCGTGGCTAAATACCACTTTTTAGATGACCTTACTAGCGAAATATAGATACACCCTGTTGTCAGTTGAATTTTCTGGCAACAGGGTGTTGGTGTTTTCGGGCTGTTTGAATCTATGTTAGAAAGTAACTCCTTTAAATGATCCTTTGTGGACTTCGGATCGTGTTTGGTTGAGATGCGGATAAAGCTATATTTTGGGTAGAATATGATAAAATTACGCTATAAGGAAGTAGAATCAGATTTTCTGTGGAGGGATTATTTGATAATTGCTTTAAAACCAAAGCAGTGGAGGAAAAAGTCGCAGTCACTGAAACTTTCTCGCAAAATAAATAAAACCTTTTAGTAGCGGAACATGCCTTGATGCTTGTAACTTTGCATGGGCACATTTGCAATATCTTAAAAGTAAAATAGTAAAATTAGATTCAGTAAATCATGATTGACTTTAAAGGAGCGAGTGGTACATTATAAGGGTAAAGAACTCTGTAGAGGAGAATGCATCATGTTTATTGGAAGAGCACGCGAACTGAAAGCGTTAAATAATTTATATATTTCGAACAAGTTTGAATTTGCTATTATTTATGGACGTCGCCGAGTAGGAAAGACTGAGCTGATCAAACAGTTCATTGGCAATAAAAAAGCTATCTATTTCATGGGCGTCGAAAGTAATGCTAAGCAGAATCTGGAGAACTTCAGCAAAAGCATTTTTGAGTTCAATACGGGCATGAGTGTAGATACAGTGTTTGCTTCTTTTCAAGTGGCCCTTGAGTATGCATTCCAAATTGCAGAAAAGGAACGCATTATTCTTGTTATTGATGAGTATCCTTATGTTGCTCACGCCTCAAAAAGTTTGCCATCTACATTGCAGTTTTTGATCGACAAGTACATGGATAGTTCTAAGTTGATGCTGATTCTGTGTGGTTCCTCTGTGTCTTATATGGAGGAGCATGTATTGGCATACAAAGCCCCTCTGTATGGCAGGCGTACTGCCCAAATAAAACTCCTTCCCTTTGACTTTGAGGAGACTTGTCGATATCTTTCAAACATGTCTGGAGAAGACAAAGCTATGATATACGGTGCAGTGGGAGGGATGCCGCAGTATTTGCTGCAAATCAATGACAGGCTTAGTGTAGAGGATAATATTAAAAACACGTACCTGAACCCCACTTCCTTTCTCTATGAAGAGCCCACAAACTTGTTGAAACAGGAAGTTCGTGAACCTGCAACCTATACCGCGATCATTGCAGCGATTGCTTCAGGTGCGTCTCGTTTGTCTGAGATTGCCAATAAGGTCGGTGAGGATACGCATGTGTGCGCCACTTATATTAAGAACTTAATTTCTCTTGGTATCATTCAGAAAGAAACCCCTTATGGAGAAAGAATGACGCGTAAGACGATATATTCTATTGCAGACAATATGTTCCGGTTTTGGTATAGATTTGTTTTAACACACAATTCCGTTATAGCCCGAGGTGCGGATGATCTGGCATATAAAAGAATCGAGCCATATTTCACAGATTACATGGGAAAGGTGTTTGAAGATATTTCTATGCAGTATCTCTGGAAGTTGCTGCTTTCCGGTGAGGCACCTATCGAGTTTAAGTCTCTTGGGCGTTGGTGGGGCAATGATCCTAAGACAAAAAGCCAAACAGAGATTGATATTATAGGAGAACGGGATAAGAACGCGGCTGTTTTTGCCGAATGCAAGTGGAGAAATGAAAAAGTTGATCTGGGGACTCTCGAAACACTTGTGCAGCGCAGTCAACTGTTTGACTATAAAAATACGCATCTGTTCCTGTTTGCCAAGGTTGGCTTTACAAAAGGTTGTATAGATAAAGCCGCAATACTTGGTAACGTGAGTCTTGTAAGCTACGAAGATATATTAAAGGCAATGTAGCTGATTTTAGAGCGAAATTTAGAACGAAAGGTCGTTGTAGCCGAGAAAATCATAAAGGGCAAATTCAAGGTTTACAAGTAACCGTCAAAGCTAGCCGCGTATAAAAAGATTGCCATCTCAGTGAGCAGCGATACACATTGAGATGGCGGTCAATCATTTTTGAGGAATATAACATTCTTGGGGTGCCTTGGAGGGCAGGAGTTTTTCAGCCCAAGATTCGTCAGTCTGGCTTAGGACAGGCACGCCGTAAAACCCAAAGCAGATAACGGTACGGATCCAACCGGTTCTCCTTAAATCCATAAACTGATCCAATTCGCAACCTTGATTAATTATTCTCCCTTGAAAGCTTGAGACAAAAGTGCTAAGCTGTGCCACAGAAAGGGGATACTGGTATGGGTATTAAAATTATTATTGGAATTGCAATCTGGTTTATTTTGCTTGGTGTAATACTTCTGTTTTTTGCAGGAGCAGATAACCTCAACAATATAGACGATGATGATTACTATTGATCCGGGCTGATGCTATGCGTCAGTTCGGATTTTTGTTTTCCTCCAATCTCCTTGCCGTCACCAATCATCATGGAACAGTTTGTCTGGATCTGCTTGATTGGCTATGACAGAAAGTCCTCGATCACATCCGGCAGGTGAATCGGGTTCAGTTGCAGCCGTTGACACTGCTCGGCTAAGCGTATGACAGCGGCCCGATTAGAGGAAATGTCTTTTATGGATATGCGCGGAGCTGTTTGCTCGTCGATCACTGTGTACACAGAAAGCCCATATGTAGTAACACCAAACTCCTCACCAAAGGTTTCGATGACTTGATAGTCATATCGTTTCACACATCGGACTCTCCTTCCACGAGCGGCAGAACGATATCGGTGAATACCAACTCCCGAAAAAGCTCTATGGACATATGAGCTTGGTTCAGCTGCTGGATGACGGCCGCCAACCTGTCCTCGTCTTTGAGACATGGTGCAACAGCCATCCAGTACCCTTCCCCCGGCTTACTGACAACGATGCCGCATTTTCCGGTGGAGTCTTTTAAGATCCGGTATTCTCCGGACGGTTCCATGGCACGAGCCAATCTGAAAATCAGTTCTTTTGGCGTAGGCTTAGTTCGAAAACCGTATTTGCACTGCAAAACCTCCCGTCCGCCGTTGTCCCATGCGTCCTCCGTGGCACGGGCCAGTGCGCGGGCAACAGAGGCGACAGCGATTTCTCCCTTCAGTTTTGGAATGACAGCTGCAGACAGTTCTTTCATACTCAGCTGCACGGGTAATTTCTCGTGCGCAATTTCCACGGCAGCCCTTAAAGCCTCATAACAATTCCTGTGTGCATTCCCGCTGATTTCAAATACGATCTCTTCTGCCCCTGACATTGGGTTGAACGCTCCTTACATATCATATTTCTGATGCCGGGTGCTGCCGCATGTTGGATACTTGCAAGATACGACGTTTTTCGACAAGTGTCATCCTGTTGGACAAAATCAGACCGCCTGCGACAAACTTCGACAATCAGAGCAGCAAAAAGACAGTCCCATGCCGGACTGTCAAAGTGCATCTACTACATAATGGCAACTGCGGGGCTATTATTCACACAAAAAACAAAAAATTTTTTCAAAAAAGGAAACGGCCGTCATAGACGGCCGTTTTTTATGGATGTGCGGGGTCAGGGCGTGGCAACCGCAGTAACAACATAGGTACTGCGGTAGAGCGTTTCACTGCCCTCGTCATCGGCAGCATAGAAAGCAATGGAGGCAAAGTACTTTTTGCCGACAGTGCCCTGATAGGTGACCGCTTTAAAGTGCTCGTAGTTGTTGGTGCGGATCATGCCGCTGGTGTTATAGCGGGTGTAGGTGTGTACATCATCATAAGAACCATCCGCCTGTTGTTCATAGATAGTAATGCTTTCAACACCGATCTCATCCATGGTGTGGGTTGCCAGTGCATCTGCTTCTACCAGAATTTTTCCGTCCGCTTCCGCATAGGCAACAGCATCGGTATACGCGAAATAATAGCTGGCCTGTTCGGCAGCACAAGCCATGGGAAGCAGCAGGGACAGCGTCAGCACAAGCGTGGAAGCCAGGCAAAACAGACGACGGGGAAGCTTTCTCATAAAATATTACTCCTCATAAATAGAATCGATCATCTTTTCTAATTCCTCTACGCTCAAAGCGCCTTGAATGACACATTCTACATTTTCATTGGTCCATGCAGCAGCGCTGTTCTCATAATTATATACAATCTCATGATTTAACCCGTTGGCTTTGTGGTTTACGGGAACTTGCGCTTCATTCCATTGATAAGCGCCTGTATATTGCGAGGGGATTTCATTATGAATCATAACGCGGACAACAAATTCACCCCTGTCGGTCTTATAGTTGCCCGAAAAATGCATGGAATCTTTTCGCTCAGTTTTCTGCACACCACCTTCAACCGATGAAAACGTTCCCTCTGGCGCCCATTTGGGCACAACCGGGAGGCCTGTATATTCGGCTACTGCCTTTCTCAGGAAGACATAGGGATCTTCCAGTTCGGCCTCTTCCAAAGAACCTTCCACTCCGTAAGGCGACTCAAAACCAAAGGTTTCCGCCGTCCAGTTGACCATGGCCTGAAAGACCCGACCAAAACCGGATGCCGTACCACACAGCAGGACGACGAGCACAGCAGCCACCAGTACATAACGAAACACGCGCGTTCTTTTCCGGGCGATTTGAGCTGAAGAAGTTTTGAGATGATCTGATGATTCGGCTTCACGTTGGATGGTGCGGTCAAAGGCAGCGGCTTGTCCCTGATACTCGTTCTGAAATTCTTCCCACGCCGCATCCACGTCGGACTGACGTCCCGCGGCCTTTTCTCTTTCGTTAATCACCTCCATGATCGCCATGATGTAGTCCACATCGGGCTCGGCTCCATCTGTGGCGGCAAAATCCTGGACAAGCAGTTTTTCCAATTCTTCGGTACTCAATTTTTCAAAGGGATACTTCCGCTGGATTTCACGTTCCATCCTCGTGAACCTCCTCTACTCTATAATGTCTGCCCGGAGGTGATTGTTCACATTTTTTCGAAAAAAATTTTTCATCCTCGTCTATTTTGGCGAGGATCTGTTCTTTGATGCGCTTGACCCGCATGGCCAGCGCAGATTTTTTCAGGGACATGGCTGCTCCGACTTCAGCGTATGTATAGCCATCCAAATACAAATGCTTCAAAAGCAGATAGTCTTTAGACGGGATCAGATCCTCCAGTTCCACTTTCAAACGGAAATCATTGACATCTTCCTCGCAAAACTGTTCGGAGATCTGCTGCATGCGTTTTGTCCAAGTCTGTTCGTCACGCAGCAACTCCCGTACTTTGTAATATAAGACTCTGAACATCCAGCGCACTGGAAATTCAGCTTCTGACATCTTGTCTCTGTGCTCCCATGCGAAAGCACACATTTCCTGTACGGCCTCTTCTGCGCGGCCATCGGCAGAAATGTTATATGGGCCGCATGCACGAAAAATGGTGGCTGCGTAGCGGAGAAAGCGATCGTAATTTTCTTTGTAGATCTGCTCAAATTCTTCGTCAGAGATCATCCTGTAGGGAGCTTCGGTTGGCATAGTCCACCTCACTCTGGCTCATAAGGAGCGTTTATTTTTCTGGGAGATCACAACCGCAGGCCTGCAACAGGCTTTCCATAATGGTCAGTGCCGCCTTGCGTTGTTCTTCGTTCAATTGAGATACCAGCTTGTTCATGTATTGCCGCTCTGCCGGTTGCATAGAGCCAGTCAGCAGATAATCCGCGCTGATTTGAAAAGCAGTGCAGATTTTCAATAGGCTGTCTGCGCCGACACCTTTTTCACCACGTTCAATGCAGGCGTAAAAGGGACGGGACAGCCCGATAAAATCCGCAGCTTGCTCTTGTGTCATTTTCAATTCCAGTCGTCTGGTTGCAATGCGTTTACCAATTGCCTGCATCAGCTCAACATTCCTTTTGGCCACAAAATCACCTCGTTTTATGCCTTTGGAATATTGTAACCTAATAATGTAGCGCCAACTACATCCTTAAGGAGGTGTACTGTGAAGAAATACACCCTAAAGAATTCGACAAAGAAAATATTTATCCGAAGGGGAGAGAACTATGCAAGCTACAAACAATAGGAGGCTGATTGTATAATTTACAGTCTATTCCATAGTTCATCACAGCAATCCTCCCTTCATCATATAGAATACAACGGCAAGACATTGATCACCACGTATATGGTTCAAAAAAGCGGCGACATGAAGCGTCAGTTCGCATATCGGATGGAGAGGTCATTGCAGGAAAGCTACCAAGATAATATGCTAAATCCACCAAAGAAAAGATCCTCGCTGACCAGAGTACTTTTATAATTGTTGGAACACCATTCGGGAATTAACAAAAAACCGATAATATCTGGGCTTGTATCTCATAGCTAAAAATGGGTTTTTAGATGATCTCACCGGAAAAATGCAAAAACTCCCTACTGTCAGTTAGTTCTTAGAGGGAGTGCTGTTCTGATATCAATTTTTCAAAAAGGGATTGGTACGCCCTGCGCAGTAACAAAAAGTTTCCCTTATTTTTTCCCTTACGGGCTTAATTATAGATGGTTTTACTGGGGAACGGATAACACATGGAAAACCCGCAAACCGTTGCAAATAAGGCGTTTTGACACAACGGGGGACTACTTAACACAGTGCCAAATGCTGTTCGAATCCTTCACCCGCTGCCAAAGCCTTCGGTGAAAACCGAAGGCTTTTTTCTTTTCAAAATCTGCAAAAACAGAGGGTCGGGAATTTCCCGACCCTCTTACTGTTTCTTTGCTTATTCCATGGAAATGATATAGTAGTAAACCGGCTGACCGCCGCCAAGCACCACGACTTCTGCATCGGGGCAGGAAGCCTCAAAAATCTTTGCAGCGGCCTGAGCGGCTTCCTCAGTAACATCCTCACCGTAGTAGAGGGAGATGAAAGAGGCATCGCGCTCCATTGCATCCGCGGCCAGCTTTTCCAGCAGTACGTTCAAAGAACCGTCGGTGCCGAACAGCTTGCCTTCCTCCAGCGCCAGATAGTCGCCTTCCTTGATGTCAAAGCCGTCAAAATCGGAATTGCGGGCGGCGTAGGTGATCTGTGCGGTGGTGACGGTAGCAATGCTTTCCGTCATGGCGTCGATGATGTTCTGTGCGTCTTCAGCGTCAAAATCCACATTCATCATGGCGGTGATGCCCTGAGGAACGGTCTTGGTGGGGATGACGATGACATTCTTCTCTGTCAGCGCATCACACTGCTGGGCGGCCATGATGATGTTGCCGTTGTTGGGCAGCACGAACACGGTCTCAGCGGGGATCTTGTCCACGCCAGCCAGAATGCTCTCGGTGGAGGGGTTCATGGTCTGACCGCCGGAAACCACGCCGTCAGTACCCAGATCGCGGAATACAGCGGCAAGACCGTCACCGGCACAAACTGCCAGGAAGCCGTACTTCTTTTCAGGAGCCGCTACAACATGTTCATCTTCAGCGGTGTGCATGGCAGCTTCTTCAGCGTCCAGATCATCCACACTCTGGGTCTTACGGCCTGCGGCCATGTCGTCGGCCTGCGTGCGCATGTTTTCAATCTTGGCCAGCTCCAGAACGCCGTACTTCTGGCCCTCGTTCAGGGCATCGCCGGGGATGTCGGTATGGACATGGACCTTGAAGGCTTCGTCGTCCTCACCGATGACCAGACTGTCGCCGATGCTGCTCAGATACTGGCGCAGGGGTTCCAGATCCACATCGGGGTTAGCCTTGCGGACGATAAACACGGTGTCAAAGGTGAAGGTGATCTCCTCTGCGGCAATGGCGCCGTAATCGATGCTGGTTTCCTGGGCTTCGTTTTCAGCGGTTTCCGGCATCGGTTCACCCCGCATTTCGGCCAGCATGCCTTCCAGAATCAGAAGATAACCCTTGCCGCCGGCATCCACCACGCCTGCCTTCTTCAAAACAGGGTTCATCTCCGTGGTCTGTGCCAGAGCTTCATAGCCCTCGCGGATGGCTTCTTCAAGCACCTTTTCTACATCGGATTCCGTAGCGGCCACGTCCACGGCACGCTTGGCGGCCAGACGGGAAACCGTCAGCACAGTGCCTTCGGCCGGTTTCATCACAGCCTTGTAGGCGGCGGAAACGCCCTCCTGCATGGCGGCTGCAAAGGTGGCTGCATCAGCGCTTTCCACCCCTTTGAGGCCTTTGGACAGGCCGCGGAACAGCAGGGACAGGATGACGCCGGAGTTGCCGCGTGCGCCGCGCAGCAGAGCGGAAGCAGTAACGGATGCAGCCTTTTCCACGGTGGCAGGTTCGCTCTTGCACAGTTCAGCCACAGCGGTGGCGATGGTCATGGACATGTTGGTGCCCGTGTCGCCGTCGGGGACGGGAAATACGTTCAGGTCGTTGATGGCCTGTTTCTGGGCAGTGATCTCAGCGGCACCGTGCAGGATCATCTGCTTAAACAGTGCGCCGGTAATGTGTTCATTCATTTCGGTCAGCTCCTCCTCACAGGGTCATGGAATCGACGCATACGTCCACGGCCTTGACAGTCACGCCGGTGTTCTTCGTCACCACATAGCGTACTTCGTTCATAATGGAACGGCAGACTGCGGGGAGATTGACGCCGTTTTCCACAATGATGTGGAGTTCGATGGAGATGGAGTTATCGTCGTGGTAGGTGATGTTCACGCCCTTGCTCATTGCCTCGCGGCGCAGCAGGTGGACCAGACCGTCCGTCATGGAGCGGTAGGCCATGCCCTTGACGCCGAAGCAATTGGTGGCAGCCATGCCCGTGATATTGGAGAACACGGCGCTGCTGACGGAGATCTCACCCTGTTCAGATTTGAATTGAATCATGAGAACGTCCTTTCTTTCCTGATATTGACAGAGGGACCTATAGCGGTTCCCAGTAATGCGCATACTTTTAGAGTTTTATTATATACGATTCCGCCGTAAAGTACAAGCATAAAAAAGAATGCAGACCTTTGGGGCGGGATATCTGGGCGAAATGCTATTGAAATCCCGGATTCTTTGCCTTAGAATAGAGAAAAGAAAGAAAAAAACAGCGTGTTTCGCCGCTGCGGCGAATGCGCAGGAGGCGAAGAACATGCAAAAGGGACCGCTCTGCGTGGTGGGGTGCTATATTCTCTGGGGCCTGCTGCCGATTTTTTGGAAGCTGCTGTCGGCAGTGGATTCTCTGTATGTACTGGGCTGCCGTATTGTATGGTCGATGGTGTTCACCGCTCTGCTGCTCGTGCTTGGACATGGGCGATTTGCCGGAGTTCGGGCTGCGCTGCGGGACCGCAGAGAGTGCTTCCGTCTGATCGCGGCGGGCTGTGTCATCTGCATCAACTGGGGCACCTATATCTGGGCGGTTTCCAACGGGCATATGATCGACTCCAGTCTGGCCTATTATATGAATCCCATTTTAGCCATCTTGTTGGGAACTGTGGTGTTCCGGGAGAAACTGACCCGCCTGCAATGGATGGCTGTGGCAGTGACCTTTGCCGGTTTGGTGATCACGGTGATCCGTTACGGGCAGATCCCATGGATTGCACTGGTGATTGGCGGATCCTTTGCTGTATATGGGGCCATGAAGAAAAAGGTCTATACAGATGCGCTTTCCTCCACCTTTGTGGAAACGGCGGTTTTAGCACCGTTTTTCCTTTTGCTGATCGGCTGGATGGAATGGCGGGGGACCGGAGCAGGCGGCGTTTTGCAGGGGTGGCAGTGGGTGCTGCTGCCGCTGGCCGGTGTAGTGACGTCTGTGCCGCTGATGCTGTTTGCTGCCGGTATGCGGACAACCCCCATGAGCCTTTCCGGCATTCTCATGTATATCAATCCCACGATGCAGCTGCTTCTTTCCGTGTGGCTGTATCAGGAGGAGTTTACCACCACCCATGCGATCCTGTTCGCCTTTGTCTGGAGCGGACTGGTGCTGTATCTGCTCTCCGGTTTCTTGCGGGAGCGTAAAAAGGAGGATGCGCCATGCGCGTGATTACAGGTACGGCCCGTGGCCGTCGACTGAAGGAGTTGGAGGGAATGGAGACCCGTCCCACCACCGACCGGGTCAAAGAGGGCATGTTCAATGTTCTGCAGTTTGACATCGAGGGCCGCCGGGTGCTGGACCTCTTTGCAGGAACCGGCCAGCTGGGCATCGAATGCCTCAGCCGCGGTGCAAAGTCGGCGGTGTTTGTAGACCGGCGCTCTGACGCGGTAAAGTTGATTCGCGAGAATTTGAAGGTTACGGAACTGACCGACCGCGCCCGCGTGGTATCCGGTGACTCCATGGAGTTTCTGAAGCAGCTGCGGGAGCAGTTTGATCTGGTGTTTCTGGACCCGCCTTATGAGGCAGGACTGTTGGAACCGGCGATTCTGCACATTGCGGAAATTGACATTTTAGCGCCGCATGGTATAATTGTAGCAGAGCATCCTGCAGGGAAAGCTCTGCCTGCGCTGGCACCGCCCTATCGGCTCCACCGTACCTACCGGTACGGGAAGATCGCCATGACGCTGTACCGCCGTGACGCAAACACAGAGAGCGAGGAATAACCCATGAGAACAGCCGTCTGCTCCGGCAGCTTTGACCCGATCACGTTGGGGCATCTGGACATTATCAGCCGCGCCGCTGCCTGCTTTGAAAAGGTGTATGTGTGCGTCAGCCCCAACGCGGAGAAGAAAAACCAGATGTTCACACCGGAACAGAAGCTTTTGCTGGTTCGTAAAGCCGTGGAGCATCTGCCCAATGTGGAAGCCGAACTGTACGGCGGCCTGCTGGCGGATTATGCCGCAGCACGGGAGGCTGTGATCGTGCGGGGCATCCGCAACGGCACGGACTTCGATGCCGAGTACCAGTTGGCCCTGATCAACCGCGGCATCTATCCGCAGCTGGAGACCATGATCCTGCCTGCCAGCGCGGAATACCAGCACTTCAGTTCCTCCATGGCGCGGGAGATGATCCGTTATCATCAGCCGCTGGAAAAGTATTTGCCTACATCCATTATCCCTCTGGTGCGGGATATGACTGAACATAAAGGAGAATGATCCATGGCGAATGATATCAACCGTTTGATCGATATGATGTATGAGCGTATCGAGGATGCAAAGGCTCCCGCCCTGAAGCCCAATATGAGCATTGTGGACCGGGACGAGATGCTGGACCTGCTGGAGGAACTGCGTGCCCAGCTGCCTGTGGAGCTAAAGCGGGCACAGGAACTGCTGGCAGCCCGTGAGAAGTTTGTGGATGACACCAAGCGCGAGGCAGAGCGGATGCTGCGTCAGGCCGAGCTGGAGGCCAAGACCAAGGTCTCTGAGAGCGAAGTGCTCTATGTGGCCAAGGAGAAGGCCCGCCAGATCATTGCCCGCGCTGAGGAGCGTTCCCGCCAGCTGTATCAGGTGGCAAACGAGTATGCCGAGGACGTGATGTCCCGCACGGAGGAGTCCGTGCAGGCCGCGCTGGACGAGGTGAAGCAATCCCGCGTCCGATTCCGCAGTGCCTCTGCCGCCAAGATGCAGGAACAGCGTGATAAACTGGACGGCAAGGACGCTGACGCCGGCGTAGAAGCCTAATGGCGGAACTTGACAATAATGCCTGAAATTTTGTAAAAAATGACGAAAAATCTGGGCCGTGCATAGGTGCGCGACCCAGATTTTGTGGTTATATTGGAACTGCTCTGGAAGAGACACAATATCTTGTGTCTCTTCTTTTTTTATTTTTACGTAAACCAGACGAATCACTGTTTGGAAATTACAAATTTGGCCAAAAACAGGAAAAAACAGATGGTTTTACCTTGTTCTTGTCGCAAAAAAATCCTTGCATTTTCATTAGAAATTGCTTATACTCAAGTTACACGGTGGGGAATTGTGGGTAAATTGGGTGACTAAGTGTCACAAAAGACCTGCTTTTTCCCAAAAAGAGGGGAAAGGGGGCGCCCGCGATGGCTCGGTTAATGGGAAAATCCAATAACAGCATTGACTCCAAGGGCCGCCTGGTGATCCCCTCCAATATGCGTGAGGCGTTGGGCGATACCTTTTATATTACCATCGGTGCCGAACACTGCCTGACCATTTACCCGCAGGCTAAGTGGGAGCAGATGTCCGAGGAAATGGACGACCTCAGCTATACGGAAATGCGTGCGCTGACGCTGCTGTATGCTAATGCGGTGCAATGTGAGCCGGATGGTCAGGGGCGTGTTCTGATCCCTGCCAGCCTTCGGACCCATGCCGGTCTGAAGAAGACAGCCACCATTGTGGGACTGAATTCTTTCGCCGAGATCTGGGACGAGGAGACTTGGGCAGAACGCGAGCGCCGTATGCTGGAGGATGACGACATGGCTGCGGCCATGGATGCTCTGGCCCGTGCCCGTCGCAACCGTGGGTGAACGCTATGGAATTTACGCATAAATCGGTATTACTGGACGAATGTATTGACGCGCTGAAGATCCGCCCCGATGGGGTATATGTAGACGGTACACTGGGTCGCGCAGGGCACTCAAGAGAGATCGCCCAAAGGCTTACCACCGGCCGGCTGTTGTGTATCGACCGCGACATGGCAGCCATTGACGCGGCAAAGGAGCGTCTGGCTCCGTGGATGGATCGGGTGACGCTGATCCATGGGAATTTTTCGGAGCTGGGCGATGCGCTGCAGGAGGCAGGCATCGCCGGCGCCGATGGGATGCTGTTCGATCTGGGCGTGTCTTCCCCCCAGCTGGACGATGCATCCAGAGGCTTTTCCTATATGCAGGATGCTCCGCTGGACATGCGGATGGACCTGACCGCACCGCTGACGGCGCGCGAGGTGGTCAATGCGTGGAGCTATGAGGAACTTCGCCGCATCCTGTTTGAATACGGTGAGGAGCGTTATGCCCCCGCCATTGCCAAGGCCATTGTCCGGAGGCGGGAGATCGCTCCCATCGAAACGACGCTGGAACTGGTGGATATCATCAAGAGCGCTATGCCGCCGGCTGCGCTGCGGGAAAAGCAGCATCCGGCCAAACGCAGTTTCCAGGCGATTCGCATCGCCGTCAACGGCGAACTGGACGCCCTGCCGCCCATGCTGAGCGCGGCGGTGGAACACCTGAATCCCGGCGGACGGCTGGCGGTCATCACATTCCACTCGCTGGAAGACCGTATTGTGAAGCGCGCCATGCAGGACCTGTCCCGGGGGTGCACCTGCCCGCCGGCATTTCCCGTTTGTGTGTGCGGCAAGAAACCGAAAGTCAAAGTGCTGACCCGGAAACCCATCGTCTCCGGTGAAGCGGAATTGGAAGAAAATCCCCGCGCCCGCAGCGCAAAGCTTCGGGTAGCGGAAAAATGTGATCCGTTTGACCTGTAACACCGGATTGCTTTTACGAAGGAAAGAAGGAGGGGGAATATGGCATCTGCGGCACAGGACCTGCGTTACCGCCGTAAGCAGGGCATGGTAGATGGCAGCTTGGCCCATGATCTGGATTGGGCGATTCGTGAGCGGGAACTGGAACATGCCGGTGAACTCCCCCGCCGCCGTGAAACAGTTGTTGAAACGCCGAAGATCCGTACGGCTGAAAAGGCAAAGGTGCAGGTGCGGGAGCGCCAGCATCTGTCCCCGTTGACCGCCGTTGGCTTTGTTGTGGTCATGGCCATGACCATTTTGGTGTTGATGAATTACATCCAGCTGACCATGCTCTCCGCCGATACGGTAGCGCTGCAGAACCGGCTGGAAGTACTGGAAACGGAACAGGTTCGCCTTACCGCCCAGTATGAGCAGATGTTCGATCTGGCTACCGTGCAGGAAGCGGCGGAGGCCGCCGGTATGGTCAAGCCGGGCAACAGTCAGATCTGCTACATTGACCTCTCGGTGGGAGACAGCGCCGTGGTCTATCAGAAGGAGGACCCCAGCGTCCTCTCCGGCGTACTGACCAGCCTGCACCACAATGCGCTGGCAGTGGTGGAATATTTCAAGTGACCGCCGCATTATATGGAACTGGCACAGCGGGGAGTGAGAAGTTAGCTTCTCGCTCCCTGTTCTCATGCGCTGCTGCATCGCGGCGCGTGACCGTATTCGATCGCATTTGCCCTATGTTTCAGGAGGAATACCAGCATGGCAGTAAGCCCTCAGAGAAAAAGTAATGCCGCCCGCCGGGCAAATCAGGTCATTCGCAGACGTACTATGCTGATGATGATCCTGCTTGGCGTGTGCACTTTTGTCGTGCTTTTTTTCAAGCTGTATGACCTGCAGATCAATCAGTATGAAGCCATGCAGGAAAAGGCAGTGAGCCAGCAGACCCGCAAGGCTGTGGTCACGGCCTCCCGCGGCACGATTTATGACAGCAACGGCCTTGCCATGGCCATTTCCGCCACGGCAGAGACAATTTTCATCTCCCCGAAGGAAATTGCCGCTTATGTGAAAAAGCAGGAAAAGGACATTGAAGAGGCCCGTGAGCGGGCGGAAGAAAAGGGCGAGACGTATACTCCGCCTGTAGTGCGGGATCAGCTCTATATTGCCCGTGGCCTCAGCCGCATTCTGGAAGTAGATCAGGCTAAGATCGAGGGCTGGATGGAAAAGACAAACAGCCAGTACATCGAAGTCCGAAAGAAGACCGAGCGGGAGATGGCGGACGAGGTGCGCCGTTTCATCAACGGCGAAATTGATCCGGACGGCTATGAGATTCCGAAAGACCAGCGGAAAAAACTGCAGGGCGTGTTCATTCAGCCGGACTCCAAGCGCTATTATCCGTACAGCAGCCTTGCTGCCAATGTGATCGGCTTTGTCAATGCCGACAATGTGGGCGGCGTGGGGCTCGAGTCTATGTATAACTCCCAGCTGGAAGGCACCGCCGGACTGACGGTCACAGCCAAAAATGCCGCCGGCACCGATCTGCTGTACCAGTATGAGCAGTATTACGATGCGGAAAACGGTAGTAATCTGGTGCTGACCATTGATGTGAATGTCCAGTCCTATCTGGAGAAGGGCATTGAGAGCATGGTGCAAAAGTTCGGTGCCAAGAACGGTGCTACCGGCATCATTATGGATGTCAATACCGGCGCTATCGTGGCCATGGCATCCTATCCCAACTACGATCCCAACCAGTATGGCACAGTCATCGATCAGACGCTGCAGACCAAGCTGGAGACGGCGCTGGCTGCTGTGGAGGCAAAGAAAAGCTCCTACGCTACAGAGGAGGAGTATCAGGCGGCCATCAGTGCGGCGATGACCGGTGTAGTCCAGTCCCAGTGGCGCAATAAGTGCATCGACTCTACCTATGAACCCGGCTCTACGTTTAAACCCATTACGTTGGCAGCAGGACTGGAAGAAGGTGTTATTACCACCAATACTACCTTCAACTGTCACGGTTCCGTGATGGTTCCCGGCTGGGGAAAACCCATCTATTGCTCCAAGAAGGCCGGCCATGGTGTGCAGGCGCTGGAAGTGGCGGTGGGAAATTCCTGCAACCCGGCTTTTATCGACATCGGTATGAAGGTGGGTACCAAGACTTATTACCAGTACCTGAAGTCCTTCGGCCTCATGGATGAGACCGGCGTGGATATGATCGGCGAAGTGGGCGGCATTTTCTCGGATGAAAAGACCTTCAATTCCAACGTGGTTTCTCTGGCCTCCTATTCTTTTGGCCAGACTTTTAACGTCACCCCACTGGGTTTGATTCGGGCGCAGGCTGCCTGTATCAACGGCGGCTATCTGTATACGCCCTATGTGGTGGAGCAGGTATTGGATGACAATGGCAATATCATTCAGCAGCACGATACAACCCCTGTACGGCAGGTGGTCAGCGAAGAGACCTCCAAGATCGTGCGAGAGTGTCTGGAGTATGTGGTGGCAAAGGGCACCGGCAAAAACGGTCAGGTAGCCGGCTACCGCATCGGCGGCAAAACCGGCACAGCCGATAAGACAGGAACCCGTACGGATTCCAATCCCAAGGGAGATGTTGTGGTTTCCTTCATGTGCTTTGCACCTGCAGATGAACCGCAGTACATCATGCTGCTCACCATGGATACTCCCAGCCGTGATACCGGCATCTACGTTTCCGGCGGCAACTATGTGGCCCCTACGGCCAGCAGCATTATGGCAGATATTCTGCCGTATCTCGGCATTGAGCCGGATTATACGTTGGAAGAACTTGCCAACATGGATGCGGCTGTTCCCAATGTGATCGGTCTGACGCTGGAACAGGCCAAGGCGAAAATGGAAAAGGCGGGCTTTGCCTTCCGTACGGTGGGAACAGGTGAAACCGTTACCGACCAGACACCGGCAGGCGGCGCCATTGTTCCCAACAGCGCCACCATCGTGCTGTATATGGGCGAAAAAGCACCCAAGGATTTGTGCACGGTGCCTAATGTAGTGGGCCTGACTGCAGAACAGGCCAACAAGGCTCTGGCAGACGCGGGCCTCATCATGCGTATCGCCGGCATTACGACGACAGAATCCGGCAACGTCCATGCCATTGCGCAGGAGGAACCGGAGGGCACCCAGCTCGCTGCCGGACAGGTGGTCACCGTCCAGTTCGGCGACCGCTCGGTTACCGACTGATGCAGCAGATTTTGCATGGTTTCAAGCACTTTCTTCCGTATACATTGCGTTTTCATCTGCCTATAATAACCATGGTTTCTTATGCGTTGGATTTACGAGAAAGGGGCACAAAAGATGAAATTAAAAGACTTGCTGCAGGGACTCCCGGTTCTCTCCGCCACGGCGGATCTGGAGATGGAGATTTCTGCTGTCAGCTATGATTCCCGCGCCACCCGTCCGGGGGATTTGTTTGTTGCCATGACCGGCTTTGCCGTGGACGGACACACGTTTATTCCCAAGGCGATAGCTGCGGGTGCGGCAGCGGTGCTGTGTGAAAAGATCCCCGGGGGCGATGTGCCCTATGTGCAGGTGGCGGATTCCCGCCGCGCACTGGCGGTGGTGGGCGCCAACTGGTTTGGCCACCCCGCAGAGGAGATGACCATGGTGGCTGTCACCGGCACCAACGGCAAGACTTCCTCCACCTATCTGCTGAAATTTGTGCTGGAGCAGACCGGAGCCAAGGTGGGCCTCATCGGCACGAATCAGAATATGATCGGCGACGAGGTCATTCCTACGGAGCGTACCACGCCGGAATCCTTCGAGGTGCAGCGCCTCTTTGCCCAGATGCGGGATGCGGGCTGCACCCATGTGGTGATGGAGACCTCCTCTCATGCCCTGTGCTTGGACCGTGTGTACGGCGTGAAGTATGCCGTCGGCATCTTCACCAACCTGACGCAGGATCATCTGGATTTCCACCACACCATGAAGGAATACTGCGACGCCAAGGCGATTTTGTTCCGGAATTGTGCTGTGGGTGTTTGCAATGCGGATGATCCGTGGACGGACCGCCTGTTGGCGGAGGCTACTTGCGAAAAGCGGTTCTACGGTGTGAAGAACAAGGCTGATCTGCGGGCAGAAACGGCAGAACTGGCAGCGGACCACATTGCGTTTACTGCCGTGACGGATACGGAGCGTGTCCCTGTACGGGTGAATATTCCCGGCGGGTTCATGGTGTATAATACATTGGATGTGCTGCTGGCGGCGCAGGCACTGGGGATTTCTTTGGGAAAAAGTGCCGAGGCTCTGGCACGCGTGGCTCAGGTCAAGGGCCGTGTAGAAGTGGTGCCCACCCCGGGTAAGGACTATACCGTTCTCATTGACTATGCCCACAGCCCTGATGGGCTTGAAAATGTGCTCAGCAGCGTCAAGGGATTTGCCAAGGGCCGTACCATCGCCCTGTTTGGCTGCGGTGGTGACCGCGACCGTACCAAGCGTCCCAAGATGGGAGCGATTGCCGCGGAGATCGCGGATTTTGTGGTGGTCACCACGGATAACCCCCGCACGGAGCAGCCTGCGGATATCATTGCGGACATTCTGCCCGGTATGGAGGGCAGTACCACACCCTACGTGGTCATTGAGGACCGCGTGGAGGCGATCCATTGGGCAATGGATCATGCAGCCGCAGGCGATGTGATCGTTCTGTGTGGCAAGGGCCACGAAACCTATCAGGAGATCAACCATGTGAAGCATCACATGGATGAGCGTGAGATCGTGGCCGCATACCTGAGAGACTGAAAGACGGGAAAGGAAACGTTATGGAAATGACATCATTGGTGGCGCTGGTTGCCAGCTTCCTGCTGACCCTTGTGCTGGGCCGATTTGTGCTGGCGGAGCTGCGCAAGCTGAAGGCAGGACAGGAGATCCGGGAGGACGGCCCTAAGTGGCACGCCGGCAAGGCGGGCACGCCGACCATGGGCGGCATCATGTTCATCATCGGCACCGGCATCACGGTGTTCGTATTGGGCTGGAATCAGATGCTGCAGGGGGAGTTTGCCCATCTGTATGTGTATCTGTTTGCTTTGATTTTCGGACTGATCGGCTTTGTGGATGACTACCGTAAGGTGCGCCAGCATCAAAATGAGGGCCTGACTGCCAAGCAGAAGTTCCTGCTGCAGCTGGCTGCGGCGGTACTGTTCCTCAGTCTGATGCGCTATGAGGGCATGCTGACCAACACGCTGTATGTGCCCTTCTTCAACGTGTCCTTTACCGTGAACTGGATTCTGTATCTGGTGTTCGCCGCCTTTGTCATCGTGGGCTGCGTCAATGCCGTGAATCTGACGGACGGCGTGGACGGCCTTGCCACCGGCGTTACCATCGTGGTCATGGTATTCTTCACCGTGACGGCCTCCCTGTGGCGTATGACAACACTTGGCCTGTTCCCCGCGGCACTGACCGGAGGCCTGCTGGCGTTCTTTGTGTATAACTGCCACCCCGCCAAGTGCTTCATGGGCGATACCGGCAGCCTCTTTCTGGGCGGCGCTGTGGCAGCGCTGGGCTTTGCCATGGATATGCCCCTGATTCTGATCCCCGTGGGTATCATTTACATTGCGGAAACAGGTTCTGTCATTCTGCAGGTCGCTTATTTTAAGCTGACTCACGGCAAGCGCCTCTTTAAGATGTCTCCGCTGCACCATCATTTTGAGCTGTGCGGCTGGAGCGAAAACAAGCTGGTCACGGTGTTCTCTGCCATCACGCTGGTGTGCTGCGCACTGGCCCTGTGGGGCGTCATGGCTCGTTATTAAATTGTAAGTAAAACCGTTCGGAAGAGAGGAGGGAAGAACATGGCAGTCGACCGCCGCAGGCCCTATGACCGGCAGGAGGCGCTGGCGCGTTATCAGGAGCGCCGCCGTCAGGAGATGGAGGCGGAGCAGGCCCGGCGCGACCGCATCCGCCGCCGCAAGGAAAAGCAGGAGGAGAGCCGTGAACTGGCCAAAGGCCCGATTGACCTTCCCTTCTGCCTGCTGGTGCTGCTGCTGACGGCCATCGGCCTCATCATGCTGCTTTCCGCCAGCTTTCCCTCCGCTTATTACGAGGATGGTACCAACAACAACCCCCTCTATTATTTCATCCGGCAGGGTGTCTTTGCCGTGGCGGGCATCGCGGCCATGTTCGTTATCAGCAAAATCAATTACCAGCGCTTCCGCGGCATTGCCCGGCTGTTGCTGTATGTTGCCATTGGTTTGCTGATTCTGGTACTGGTGCCCGGTGTGGGCATCACCCGAAACAATGCCACCCGCTGGCTGGGCGTGGGCGAACTGTTCACCTTCCAGCCTTCGGAGATCGCCAAGGTGGCGGTGGTGATCTATTTCTCCTCCACCATTTCCCAGAAGAAGGACCGTATGCGGACCCTGCGCTACGGCATTATCCCCTACGCCTTCATCCTGCTGGTGACGGCAGGTCTGGTGGCCCTTGAGCCGCACCTTTCCGGCGCCATTCTGATCCTCGGTGTGGGTGCCATTTTGATGCTGGTGGGCGGCATCAACTGGGCGTGGGTCTTTGCAGCCATCGGTGCTGCGGCTGGCGCGCTATATGTCATTTTGTTCGTCATCGGCTATAATACGTCCCGTATCACCTACTGGCTGGACCCATGGGCAGACGCGCAGGGCTCCGGCTATCAGCTCTCCCAGAGCCTGATCTCCATCGGATCCGGCGGACTGTTGGGGGTAGGCCTTGGCAAGGGGCGACAGAAATTCCTGTACTTACCCGAGGAGCATAACGACTTCATTTTCGCCATTGTCTGTGAAGAATTGGGCCTGATCGGCGCCACCATCATCATGCTGCTGTTTGCAGCGCTGATCCTGCGTGGCTTCTGGATTGCCCTTCACGCCCGCGACCGGTTCGGAAGCCTGCTGGCAGTCGGCGTCACCAGCCTTGTTGCCATGCAGACGTTCCTGAATATCGGCGTGGTAACGGGCCTGCTGCCTACCACCGGCATTTCGTTGCCGTTCTTCAGCTACGGCGGCACGGCATTGATGCTGCAGCTGGCGGAAATGGGCATTGTGTTAAGTGTGTCCCGACAAATGAAACCCACAAAGGCGGGTTAGAGCCTTTGAAGAAGGAGGTAAGTGATATGGCAAACAAACTCAATCGGGTGATTTTCACCTGCGGCGGCACTGCCGGCCATATCAATCCGGCCATTGCGCTGGCCCAGCGGATCGCGAAAGAGAATCCGGAGACGGAGTTTCTGTTTGTGGGCGCGGAGCGGGGACTGGAAAAGGATCTGGTGCCCAAGGCAGGCTATGCGTTTGAAACCGTCCATATCTCCAGCTTCCACCGCTCGGTAAAGCCGCAGGAGATCAAGCATAACCTGATCTCTGGGTATAATCTGCTGCGTGCTCCCGGCGAGGCCAAAGCCATCCTGCGGCACTTCCGTCCCGATGTGGTCATTGGTACCGGCGGTTATGCCAGCTATCCGGTGGTGAAGGCGGCGGCAAAGGCGGGCATTCCCACGACTGTGCATGAATCGAACATGGTGCCGGGTCTGACCACGCAGCTGCTGGAACCTCATGCTGACCGCATCATGGTAGGCTTTGAAGCCTGCCGCCAGCATTATAAGCATCCGGAAAAGGTGATCGTTACCGGTACGCCGGTGCGGGGCGACTTCTTTGCCCTGACCCGCGCGGAGGCCAAGGAGAAGTTGGGCGTGGCCGATGGCCGTCCCCTGATCGTGTCTTTCTGGGGCTCTTTAGGCGCTTCCGGTATGAACCGTCAGATGGCGGATTTCATGGCGCTGGAGGCGGAAAAGGAGCCGTTCCATCATATCCATGCCGCGGGAAAGAGCGGCTATCCCGTCCTGCAGCAGCTGCTGCGGGAAAAGAACGTCCAGCTGGAGCAGCATCCTGCTTTGCAGCTGCGGGAGTATATCTACGATATGGCCTGCGTCATGCGCGCGGCGGATCTGGTGATCTGCCGGGCAGGCGCGTCTACCATCAGTGAACTGACGGCGCTGGGCGTTCCCGCGTTGATCGTGCCGTCTCCCTATGTGACCAATAATCATCAGGAGAAAAATGCCCGCATGCTGGAGCGGGCAGGCGGGGCTGTTGTCCTGCTGGAACAGGACAGTTCCGGACAGGAACTGTTCCGCGCAGCCTGCGGTATTCTCCATGACTCTGCGCGTCAGGCGGAGATGGAGACAGCCATGGCCTCTCTGGGCATCCGTGACGCCACGGAGCGGATTTATCAGACAATTCAGGAAATTTGCGGGTAACCCCGGTTCCTCCTGTTCCATAGGATGGTTTGTGAACCATCTTACATGGCTGGAGGAAAAGGGGTATGAGCAAGCTATTGATACAGGGCGGCCGCGCCCTTTCCGGGGAAGTGACAGTACAGGGCGCGAAAAACAGTGTGCTGCCCATTTTAGCAGCCACGCTGCTGAGTGGTGAAACGGTGCGGGTAGAAAACTGTCCCCGTCTGCGGGATGTGGATGCTGCCATCCGGATTTTGCAGTCCCTCGGCTGCCGGACAATGTGGCAGGGCGATACGCTGGAAGTGGACGCTGCGGAGTTGTCTCAATGCACCATTCCCGATGCGTTGATGCGGGAGATGCGCTCTTCTGCGATTTTTTTCGGCGCAGTGTTGGCCCGCTGCGGGGAAGTAGAGTTCAGCTACCCCGGCGGCTGCGAACTGGGGCCGCGCCCCATTGACCTGCATCTGGCGGGCCTGCGGCAGTTGGGTGCAGAGATCGAGGAGACCGGCGGCACGCTGCGCTGTCGGGCGAAAAGCTTGTGCGGGCAGACGATCCCGCTGCGGATCGCGTCTGTGGGTGCCACGGAGAATCTGATGCTGGCAGCCTGCGGCGCAGAGGGTGTTACGACCATCGTTAATGCCGCCCGCGAACCGGAAATTGTTGATTTACAGAACTTTTTGAATGCCTGCGGCGGGCAGGTATCCGGCGCGGGGACGTCCACAGTCACCGTTGTGGGACAGCGTCTGCTGCACGGCTGTACGTACCGCATCATGCCGGACCGTATTGTGGCAGCAACGTACCTCTGCGCGGTGATGTCTGCGGGAGGAGAGACCTTTCTGCGTGGTGCGAGGGAAGAAGACCTGGCCGCGCTGACCGCTGTGCTGCGGGAGGCAGGCTGTACGGTGCGGGGAGATGCGGCGGGGATCGGCTGTATTTGTACGCAGCGGCCACGAGCCGTTGCACCGGTATGCACGGCTCCTTATCCGGGGTTCCCCACCGATGCGCAGGCGATTTTGATGGCAGCTATGCTGCGCAGCCGCGGCGCCACGGTATTTGAGGAGAATATTTTTACCAACCGTTACCGCCATGTGGATGAACTGGTCCGCATGGGAGCGGATATCCGTGTGTTCGACCGCACGGCGGTGGTCACCGGAACGCCTGTGCTTCACGGCACGGCGGTATGCAGTACTGACCTGCGTGGCGGTGCGGCCCTGTGCGTGGCAGGCCTGAGCGCAGAAGGGGAGACAGTGGTCTCCGGCATCGAACATATTGAACGGGGATACGCGGACATTGCGGCAGACCTACGGTGTCTCGGCGCACAGATTGTAAAGACGTAAGAAATATAGTAGGAGAAAAGGAATGGCAAAACGCAGAAATTTGAAGCGACGTATGAGGGGAAGTTTTAACTTCCTCTATAAGCTGCTGTCCATGTTCCTGATCTGCGGCGCCATTATTGCGGCCATCACCCTGTTTTTCCGGGTGAAAACCATTGAGATATCCGGTCAGGAGCGGTATACCGAGCAGGAAATCCGTGAGGTGTGCGGCATCCAGTTGGAAGACAATCTGTTCCTGCTGAATAAGTATGAAGTGGCAGGCGGTATGATCGAGGCACTGCCTTATGTGGAGGAGATCCGTATCAACCGCAAACTCCCCTCCACCATCGTGATCGAAGTGCGGGAGTGCGAGGAGCCCCTCTCTTTGGTGCAGGATGGCTACACCTGGCTGATCAGCCCCATTGGCAAAATTGTGGATCGGGTCGCGGTGGATGAGGCGGAGCATTACGCGTCCATCTCCGGCTGTCAGCTGCTGGCCCCCGCTGTGGGAACACAGATGGCCTTCGCTACGGAGTATACAGACCGCCGGACAGCGCTGCTGGATCTGATCGCGTCACTGCGGGAAATGGAAATGATCGGTCAATTGGACGGCATCCGTCTGGACGACCGGGAGGTGATCCGTATGGATTACGCAGGTCGCTTCACGGTGACGATCCCCTATGAGGCAGATTTTGACTACAAGCTGCGTTTCCTGCGGGAGGCGCTGGCACAGGATGCCATTCAGGATAATATGACAGGCACCTTTGATATGACCCGGGATGACGGGCGGGTCAATTTCATTCAGAACGTGCGCTGAAGCGGGAGAGATGGTGCGATCCTCTCCCGCTTTTTTTGTAAAATTGCCGCGAAAAGGCAATGGACCCCTTGACCGGACGGATAAAGTGTCATACAATAAGAAGACAGAAAAAACACAGGATATTGCGTCTATTTTCGCAATTTTTTCCTTTATTCCACAAAAGATAGCAGGAGGCACCCATATGGCATTTGGTTTGGAAACCGGTCCCGATACCGTTGTGAATATCAAAGTCATCGGCGTGGGCGGTGGCGGTAACAATGTCGTCAACCGCATGGTCCGTTCCGGCACCAAAGGCGTGGACTTTGTTGCCGTGAATACGGATAAGCAGGCACTGAACGTGTCCAGCGCTACATATAAGATCCAGATCGGCGAAAAACTGACCCACGGCCAGGGCGCCGGTTCCGATCCCGAAGTGGGCCGTAAGAGCGCGGAGGAGAGCCGCAACCAGATCGCCAAGGCGCTGGAGGACACCGACATGGTGTTCATCACCGCCGGTATGGGCGGCGGCACCGGTACCGGCGGCGCACCCATTGTGGCGGAGATCGCCAAGGAAATGGATATTCTGACGGTTGCTGTGGTCACCAAGCCTTTCGGCTTTGAGGGCCGCCGCCGTATGCAGCAGGCCGAGGCCGGCATCAATGAGCTGAAGGATAAGGTCGATTCTCTGGTCATCATCCCCAACGAGCGTCTGAAGCACGCCACCGATCAGAAGATCACTTTTGCCAACGCCTTTGAGATCGCCGATGATGTCCTGCGTCAGGCTGTGCAGTCCATCTCCGACCTGATCCGCGACACCGGCTTCATCAATCTGGACTTCGCAGACGTGACCGCCATTATGAAGAACGCCGGCATGGCCCACATGGGTGTTGGTCGCGCTGCCGGTAAGGGCAAGGCGGAAGAGGCTGCCCGCATGGCCATTTCCAGCCCCCTGCTGGAGACTTCCATCGAAGGTGCCAAGGGCGTCCTGATCAATGTTACCGGCTCCATGGATATCGGTCTGGAGGAAGTGGAGCAGGCTGCCTCTCTGGTGCAGGCTGCGGTTCACCCCGATGCACTCACCATTTTCGGCGCTACCTTCGACGACTCTCTGGACGACGAGATCCGCGTCACTGTTATCGCCACCGGCTTCGACAAGGAACCCGCGCCTCTGCCCAAAATGGCAGAGATTCCTGCCGCTCCCGCGGCTTCTGCAGCCGCACCGGCAGCACCCGCTGTCCCTGAGCTTCTGCCCCTGCAGGAGGAGGACGTTCCCCATGCCGAGGACGTGAAGGAAGACGATTTCTTCGACGACATTTTCAAAATTTTCAACAAGCGCGACTAAGATTGAATTTCTGGAAGAGCCCGCAGGGATTTCCCTGCGGGTTCTTTTTTTTTGCCGAAAAACGGGCAAAGACAGCGCTTTCCATGGGTGTGCTGGCGGATTTTGCTCCGCGTGCTTTGGCGTGTGACCGCAGATGATAAACGTGTCGGCTTTTGTCGGCAAATTTTGAAAAGGGAGTGATGTGTATTGTGTGAGTTTTCGCAAAACGTATCCCGGCTGCTGCGGTTCGGAACGGCATGGGCGCTGGCACTGCTGCTGTGTGCCGGAACAGGGCTGGCAGTGTCTGATTTCGACCGGACGGACACATCCCGTATGTTGATCCCTGTAGGACACACGGTGGGCGTGAAGCTGTTTGCACGGGGCGTTCTTGTGGTGCGGCCGCCTGAGGGCGGCACACCGGCAAATGCCTGCGGCCTGCAGAACGGAGATGTGATTTTGCAGTGCGCTGAAACAGCGGTCACATCTACGGAGCAGTTCCAGTCCCTGCTGCAAAAAAGCGGCGGGGCCGCTACGGAACTGGAGGTGCGGCGTGACGGCGGCAGCGTCACGCTCTGCGTGGAGCCGGAAGCCAACGAGCAGGGCGTCTATTGTATCGGTGCGTGGATCCGCGACAGCATGGCCGGCATCGGTACCATGACCTATTATGATCCGCAGACAGAAACCTTCGGCGCGTTGGGCCATGGCATCACCGATGTGGATACCGCGCTGCTGATGCCGTTTTCCAATGGCTCCGTTCTGCCGTCCACGGTCAAAGCGGTGAAACGGGGCGAGGCTGGCAGCGCCGGCGAACTGAAGGGGGCATTTGATCTGACGCGGGATTTAGGCACTTTGTATGCCAATACCACAGCGGGCGTCTTTGGTACGATGGAGGAAACCTGTCTTCCCGTGCAGCCGTCTGCCGTCCCTACAGGCACGCCGACCGCGGGCAAAGCCACCATCCTCTCCAATGTGCGCGGAGACACAGTGGAGGCTTTTGATGTTGAAATTTTAAAAGTGATCTCCCATCCTGCCGATGAGCGGGAACTGGTGCTTTCAGTGACAGATCCGGACCTCATTGCCACCACGGGTGGCATTGTGCAGGGCATGAGCGGCTCGCCGATTTTGCAGAATGGCTGCATTGTCGGCGCTGTGACCCATGTTTTATTAAACGATCCGTGTAAAGGATATGGAATTTCCATCGAAACTATGCTGACTGCGTCAAAATAACAAAATGAAACCTGAAGTGCGACAGGAGGTCGGGATGATTCCCGACCTCCTGTTTCGCGTGTTCATGTATTCTGATCGGAAAACTCTTCCACAACATGGCGATATTTTCCGAAATTGTATGGCTCTTTGCCTTGTGTAATCGTCCCGTACTCAATGGCCTCCGTAGGGCAGTTGCCGATGCAGGCCATACAGTGTGTGCAGGAATCGCCCCATACCGGAGCTTTTTCTTTTAAAGAGATGTTGTTCAGCGGGCACAGCTTCACACATTTTCCACATCCAATGCACCGGTCTGTCGTGTAAAAATCCTTTGCCCGCAGCTTCAGCTTGCACCATGCCGGATTGAATGGCAGGGTGATCAGAGTTTCAAACAGGAAAATATGTCTGGCTTTCAGCTTTTTTCCGGCCTGAATGTCGGCCGCTACCGGTCCCAACATGTCACAGGACTGCAGGATTCGTGCCCGCACTTCCTCCGGTGCCAGCATGGGATAGGCGTCATTGGCTACATAATTTCTGGGCATCCGGAATTCCGCCCGTCCGCAGTAGTTCATGTGTTTTTTCCGGATCATCCATTTGGCCAGCTGACCGGAAATGCCGCAATAGCCGCCGCTGGTAAAGATGAAATACACATCTTTGCTGCCGGAAAATGTTTGATTTTTCAGGTATTTGCTCAGAAAACGGGGCATTTCGCACACATAGACCGGTGCACAGATGATAAACGGCTTTTCAGAGTGCAGCACGGAATGATCCTGTGTTTTCACTCTGTCCAGCAGGTTGATACATGTATCATCCAGACGTTTTGCAAGTTCCTGGGCAATAAACTCCGTGTTGCCGGTTGCCGAAAAATATAGAATCATAGATACCTCCGCGGCCGCAGCGTTATGCCTGTATCAGTGCCGTCACTTTTTTGTTCAATTTTTTGTAGATCCGCTCCCGGAACCAGCTTTCTGTGGATGCCTCCACGGCAGCGTCCGGTGTAAACCACGCCACGCGGCTGTTTTCGTCTGGTTTGCAGCGTACTGCCTCGGCGGGGTCCGCTTCCAGCAAAAAGGTCACGTTCAGATGTAGGTGGGAAGGAACATAGGTGCCGTGCTTCTCGTGCCCGCTCACCGGAAGAATTTCAACAGAAAAGATTTCCTTGGAAACCGGACGTACCTTTGTCAGACCGCTTTCCTCCTGTACTTCTCTCAGTGCAACCGCCAGCAGGTCCGTTTCCCCGTCGGCGTGTCCGCCCAGCCAGGCCCAGGAATCGTACAGATTGTGGTAGGCCATTAAGACTTGCCTGCGGTCGGGGCTGACCACCCAGCCGGATACCGTCAGATGGGCAGAGAGATTTTCCCGTCCGTACAGTTCCTCGCCGCTTTCAAGGCGGCGCAGTAGTTCTGCGCGGTCCTGTACTTCCTGCGGATTGCAGGGGGAAAACTGCTGTAGTTGTTGTATCAGATCCAAGCATCCTCACACCCTTTCGCTCATTGGCTGTTCGTATTTTATCACAGACGGTCCGGGAGGGAAAGTCCCAAATGCCTGCGCCACGGCGGTTTGACGATGTCCCGAAAAATTTGTCGAACGATTATTGGAAAAATTTTACAGCAAAACTTGAAAAAGAGGGCGCATTATGATAATTTATAGAAAACGCGATTTGAAGAATCACGAATTCGTCGCAAATCCAAATCACAGGAAAAGGACGAGGGAAGCATGAGCAACAAGAAAACGGTTTTGCTGGCAGATGCCAACGAAGAATTCCGCACAATGCTGCGGGAGATGATAGAGAGAACGGAAGAATTCCAAATCGCGGGAATCACGGGAGATGGTGCGGAAGCTGCGCACCTGTTGGAAACACTTCATCCTGACCTTGCCGTCATGGATGTGCTGCTGCCGGGCATGGATGGCATCAGCATTTTGCGCCGCCTGCGCGGCCAGAACGGTCCCATGCCGAAGATCATTTTGATGTCTGCTTTTTGTACCGATCAGGTGGTGAGCGAGGCCATCAGCTTGGGTGTTAGCTACTTCCTGCCCAAGCCTTTCCAGCCGGACGCGCTGCTGGACCGGATGCAGAGCGTGTTTGGTCAGGAGATCACCACAGAGGACCGTGCCGTAGCACTGAAAAACCTGGTCACCACGGTCATCCATGAGATCGGCGTGCCTGCCCACATCAAGGGCTACCAGTACCTGCGGGAAGCCATCTGCATTGCGGTGAATGACATGGAGGTCATCAACGCCGTCACCAAGGTGCTGTATCCTGCAGTCGCCAAGCGGTTCAATACCACGCCCTCCCGCGTAGAGCGGGCCATCCGTCATGCCATCGAGGTGGCGTGGGACCGGGGCGACTTGGAGACCCTGCAGAAGTACTTCGGCTATACGGTCAGCAATACGAAGGGAAAGCCGACTAACAGCGAATTTGTGGCCATGATTGCAGACCGCCTGACGCTGGAAATAAAAAACGGCAGGGGCATTCCTATGTAACTATGACAAGGAAAAGGAGAGGCATTGCCTCTCCTTTTTTCATTGTGTGTTCTTCAGTGCTTCCGCCACTGCTGCGATGATGTCCTCTGTGAGGAGCCACTCGCTGCCGGAGAAGTGGATCTCTGCAATGTGGTCCGGCCAGCAGATCAGGAACTGATCGTAAGGTTCGCCGCTGCTGTAACGCTGATAGACCTCTGATGCGCCCCACGGGGCACTGTCCACACTGCGGTATTCATCCCAATATTGTTTCGGGATTTTCTCGTTGTCCCGTTCCAGCCAGTCGATGTAGTCCTGCTTGCACAGCTCGTAAAGGAAGGGTGCCTTGACGACCACGATCTCGTATTCCAAATGGGGGAGATCCTCACCGCCTACGCGGGAGCGTTGTCTGGCATCCAGATGGGTCAACAAGAAGGATTCGTTGCGTTCCAACTGCGTGGACCAGTGTTCATAATCGACAGGCAGCAGCTCCTGCACGGTCAGCGGCAGTTCGTCATGATATTCCCGGAAGGAGATTCCGTTGACCTCATAGGTTTCATATCGCGGTGCGTCATCCAGAAAACGGCCGCCGGTCCGGAATACCAGCGTCATAATGCCGCCCAGCAGGCCAAAGCACAGGAGGGCGATTACGCCACAGGTCACCAGCAGATTCACCCATGACTTGGCATGGAGCTTCTGCATCCATCTTCTCACCGCATTGGCCAGATAGAACATCAGGGCGAAGAACAGTAGCATCACCAGCAGGGTCAGCGCCATGCTGCGGGAAGACTGCAGAGAAGTGCCCAGTATGGAGATCAGCTGTAGTCCTGCCAGTACTAAAATCAGAATGCTCAATGCCCGTGCGCTGCCCAGTTCCGGCAGTGGCTCGCCGGTCTCCAGTGCTGCGCGGCAGCGCCTGCGCCAACGGTAGTACCGAATCAGTTCAATGAACGACACCAAAAACAGCGGAATAAACCCAAAGGTTGCGCTGAGATGAATAGGGTTGGACAGCCGGTCCACTGGATTTTTCAGCACCTGCCAAAAGAGAAAGACGCTTTCCAGCAAGCTCAAAATGAGCAGGAGCCAGTAATTGCCCACCGTGCTTTTTTTCATGGTGCGGTGGATTGTCTCAAAGTCCGCGTGCGGGTCGGTCTCCATAGGGATGGCATTGGGATCCTCGTTGTAAAAAACCTGTATCTGTGCGTTGTTGGCGGCCAGTACCCATCCGGCCTCGGCACAGAGGTCCCAAAAGGTCTCCAGCCCCTCCGCAGGCGCGGGGGCAAACTGGGAGGCCTTGGGGAAGTAGGTCACGGCAAAGCGTACCTGTTGGGGCTCGGTGCGGCGGTACTGCCAGTAAAACCCGTTCATGGTTTCCACCAGCCAGCCCTTGGCGGCCATCGCCTCCAGATGACGGACAACGCCGCTGCGGTCAAAAAAGGAGTAGAGGGGCATGATCTCTAATTTTGTGTTCTTCACGGTGTGTCACCCTCCTTTGCGGTACATGCTTCATAGTCCGTTGTCAGCGTCAGCAGGCGGCGGTATTCGTTCTCCAGTGCCTTGCGGCCTGCCGCAGTGATCAGGTAGCTGCGTTTGCGGCCTTCCACCTTCGTTCCGGCGATCCAGCCTTCCTTCAAAAAGCTCTCTAACAGATTGTAAAGCGTTCCGGGACCCACACTGACCCGCCCGTCTGTCAGTTGGTTGACCTGCGCCATAATGTCTGTGCCGCAGCATTCCTGCCGCAGGCACAGCAAAATGTAAAACATCTGCTCCGTCAGGGTTTGAAATTTTTCCCGTGCCACGACACCAACACCTCTTCATTATCGAATATCGTTATTTCTGACTACAGTATAATATCGAATATCGACAATGTCAATAAGGTTTGCACAGTGTTGCCTTTTTTTCTGTTTTGTGGTATCCTGCGAAGGAATCAAAAAACAGTCAAAGGAGAAAAGAAACATGATGTATCGGTTCCGCCCTCGGGGCGTGTGTTCTCAGGAAATGCTGGTGGAAGTGGACGAGCAGGGCGTCGTGCAGAGCATGCAGGTCTACGGCGGCTGCAGCGGCAATCTGCAGGGTATCAGCGCGCTGGTAAAGGGAATGCCTGTGCAGGAAGTGGTGCAGCGGCTGAAGGGGATCCGCTGCGGCTTCAAGGACACCTCCTGTCCCGACCAGCTGGCCCGCAATCTGGAACGGGCTCTGGAACAGAAGTAAAGATGTAAAAGGAAAAGGAGAGGCGATGCCTCTCCTTTTTGCTTTGGTTACAGCCCCAGCTTTTTCAGCGCTTCCGATAGGATCTCTCCGTGGTCGAAGGCCAGCTCGTGCAAAGAAACGGTTTCACCCCTGACCCGCAGCATCGTCTGCCCATCCGTTTTTTCCACATCGCACCACAGTGCGTCGGCGGCATCATCACCGGCCTGTATGTTCATGGCATCCGCATCTACCACAGCAGCAAAGGCAGCCGATACCACCCAGCCTCGCGGGTCCCGCTCCGGCTTGCTGAATACGCCCACCAATTCCATGGAAAGACCCTGCACGCCAGTTTCTTCTTCCAGTTCCCGTGCTGCGGTGACCTCCACCGGCTCGTTTTCATTGGCGAAGCCGCCGGGCAGCGCCAGCTTTCCCATAAAGGGGTGGCCGCCCCGCTCCACCAACAGGACTTTCAGTGTATTCTCCTTGCGGGAAAAGACGATGATGTCCACCGTCAGGGCAGGCTTGGGATAGTTTCTGCTCTTGTATCGGGCAATGGCCTCAGCCTCGGTCAGGCCGCGCGCGTCCCGTCTTTCTTCCATACGGATGTCTCCTTTATCATGATACACCTGTTTTGCATAAGGGAAAGCAGCCCGGCTTTTCAATTGCTGTGCTTATTTTTCGTAGTGCTTCATCACAATGTGGTTGCCGCAGTCGCCGTAACCGGCGGCCTCCACTTCACGGGCAATGTCCAGCGTCTGCTGCAGGACTTCAAGAGAAAGGCCGCTCTTTTCCGCCTCGTCGGCCGCCAGTCCCAGATCCTTGACAAAGTGCTTCAGGAAGAAGCCGGGATCGTAATTGCCGGCGAGAATGCGGGGCGCGTACACATCCAGCTGCTTGCTACCTGCGGCGCCGGTGGCGAGGGAGTTCAGCATGACCTGCAGGTCAAGGCCCTTGGCCTGTCCGTAGCGCAGTGCCTCACACACACCGGCCAGATTGGTAGCCACCATGATTTGGTTGGCCATTTTTGCGTGCTGGCCGCAGCCTGCGCCGCCCTGATAGTTGATGTTGGTGCCCATGGCCTGGAACAGGGGAACGCAGGCATCAAAGTCTGCCTTGTCGCCGCCCACCAGAATGGACAGTGTGCCGTTGCGGGCGCCCACATCGCCGCCAGTTACGGGTGCGTCCACCATGTGGAAGCCCTTTTTCGTGCCCTCGGCGTACAGCCACTCCGAGAGGGAGGGACTGGTAGTGGTCATGTCGATCAGATAGGCACCTGCCTCCGCGGAATCGAAAATGGCGCCGGGGGTGAAATAGACTTCTTCCACATCCTTGGGAAAGCCCACCATGGTGATGACGGCTTCACAGCCCTTGACGCACTCTGCAATGGTGGCACGGAAGGTAGCGCCGTCTGCGATGACATCCTCCACCTTTTCGCGGCTGCGAGCGAAAATTTGCACCGTGAAGCCTGCTTTCATAAGGTTGCGTACCATGGATTTGCCCATAACGCCTACACCGATAAATCCGATCGTTTTCATGTCAGTCCTCCTGTTTCTCTATAATTAGTTGACGTAATATGTTTTTTGTAAACCTTCCGAGCCGCTCCTCAATGCCGGGCAGCAGTATGGCAGTACCGGCGTCGTTGGCCGTTTCCAGCATACAGAAGTCGGCAGGCAGCCAGAAGCCCTTGTTCATATTCAGGGCGGAGACCACCTGACTGGCCACGATGTCGCCGCCGGAATAGCCGGAGACCACCATGGCGAACACGGCCTTGTCCGTAAAGGAGGCTGTGCGGTACAGGGCGGTGAGGCGGTTAATGGCGGCGGTGAGGTTGGCGGAGAGTGCATCGTTGTAGTTGGGGCAGAGGAGAACAACCGCATCCGCCTCGCGGATGGCAGGGTAGACCTCCTGCACCATGACGCCGCCGTAGAAGCACTCGCCTTGTTCGCCGAAGTGGAGACACATGGTGTACGGGCAGCCGCCGCAGTCCTCCAATGTGCCGTTGCGAAGGCCCACCTCACGGATGTCGCAGTGGGGTTCCAGACCTTCCCGTACGCGACTCCATAGGGCCAGCGTGTTGGAGGTGCGGTGGCTGGATGCGTGGAGCACCAGAATGTTGGGGCGCTCTGATTGTTCCGGCTCGAATCGCAGAATGCGGTCAGCAAGGTCAAGGGAGGCCAGTTTATAGGCCTTTTCCAGTGAGCATTCGGCATTTTTAGCCTGAACGGTAAAGTTGCGCAGGTCGCCGGTGGCCTCTACCAGCGGCCGCCCCGGGAAGGTGCAGCCTGCAAGGTTGGCCGCCAGCACGATCTCCCGTCCTGCGGCTTTGGTGTAAAGGTCACCTTCGCCGTCCACCAGCACGCCGCCCACGCTGCCGGAAAGGCAATCGGAATGGGTGCGCAGGAAGGAGAGCAGGTCACAGAGTCCGTGGCTCGCGCCGCCTGCATCCAGCGAGATCACAAACAGGATCCGCGCATCGTGCAGCGACTCGGTCAGCGTAGTCAGCAGCTGCGTGGGGGCTGCCTGCTGAATGCGTTCCACCATGGCCTGACAGCGGGGGGACAACACCTCGCCCGCGCAGAGAATTGTCAGCATACGATCATCTCCTTATGTGATGGCGGCCAATTCCGCCTCAGTCTCCTGCAAGCGGGCAAACAGATCGTCCGGCAGGGAGAGAGATTCCGTTTCCACGCCGTGAGTGGTAAAGCGGTTTTTCGCGCCGAACCACACGCCGCCAAGGCACACGCTGCTGCAATGCCAGCCGCCCCGCAGCGTCAGCAGCAGCTGCATGGCACCGGAGGACACGGCGGGCGCCACATAGGGCTTGAAGCCCAGTTCCCGCACACGGAGATTGGCGGTTTCCACCAGCTCTGTCAGCTCACGGGAGAGGGCGTCGTCATAGTGTTCGATGGAGTTTGCGATGACCAAGCCCCGTCCGTGGGGGCCAAAGGCGCGGCCCTCGGTGAGGAAGGAGGCAAAGCGGGCATCCCGCTTAGCAAAGTAGGCCGCGCGGGCATTCATCACGCCGAGGCCGAAGCCCTGTACCTGCTCCGGCAGAAGGCCCAGACCGTCATAGCGGCCCTCCTCGTCGGTGTTGGAGGCCAGCCATGCGGCGCGGCACAGAGGGTCGACAGGGTCGGAGAGCACCATAAACAGACCGCCGAAGTTTGTGTTTCGCGCCTGTTTTGCAAACCGCGCCACCAGCGGGCGGTTGGCATCGAACTGAGCCATGCGCACATCGCGAATTTCGCTGCCAACCGGTGGAATGGCGCGGGTGGCGGCAAAGATGAAAACATCGCAGTCGAAGAGGTTTTCGTTGGAAACGGATTCCACTTCCGGCAGGGCGTCGTAATCCCACGGCCACGCCATCTGTCCGGCTTCGGTGACCCAGCGGGCCACGGTATTTTCGTTCAGGTCGCAGATGCCGATGGTGGAAATGCAGTCGCCGCCCAGCAGCTTCAGCGCCGTCAGCAGTGTACCGCCCACATCGCCTACGGCCAGCAGATGCACCCGCTTTTTTTTGCGTTTGGGCGTGACAAAGGCAAGGGCATCCTGCCAGCGGGGATGGCTCATGTCCACGGCGGTCAGCGTGCGGTTCTCGATGGCGGCGGCAACATCCGTGGGCAGGTCGGGCGCGTCAGAGGGAATGCGGCGGCTGTCCAGCCAGTCCACCGTTTCGCCTGCGGCGGTCAGCTGCCGCGAATCTGTTACGCGAAAGGTCGCGCGGCAAATCCCGCTGCGCTGCAGCAGAAACAGCTCCGGCTGCGCCGGCGCGGCCTGTGGAAACGGTAGCTGCGGCAGAAAGGACGCGGCAATGCGTCCGTTCAGGGAGTAGTAATACATGGGGTGTCCTTTCCGAAACCTGCGGCGCAGGTGTGCGTTGGTGCATCTTCGCCGGATTTCCATAAAATGCGACAAAATTCCACCGGTAGCCCGGAAATACTATCGGCGGAGGTGAGCGTATGGAGCATGCGTTTCCGGAATATCTGTGTCTGACGGACCTGCTGGATCAGGACCTGTCAGCCTATGAGTATTTTCAGACACTGCCGCCCGACCTGCAGACGAAGCTGCGGCGGGAGGATGAGATCCGCTCTTTCGGGGAACTGCAGTCCCGCGTGGCGGAGGGTTGACGGTGCAAGAAGCAGGCGCGGGCGGGAAAACTGCCCGCGTCCTGTGTAAAGTCATGTCAAAAATTCCGGTCCGAAGCCGTAGGGCAGAAGTTGATCGAGGGTAAATGTTTTTTCTTCGCCTGCGCCGTTGAGACAGATGATCTCCAAATCGGGGGAGAACTCCCGCATCACCTGACGGCACATGCCGCAGGGGACACAGAAATCGTGGCTTTTTCCGGCGATCACGATGCGGCGGAAACGGGTGCGGCTCTCCGCCACCGCGTGGAAGATGGCGTTGCGCTCGGCGCAGATGCCGGCGGGATAGGCGGCGTTTTCCACATTACAGCCGGTGAAAACGGTGCCGTCCTCGCATTCCAGCGCGGCTCCCACAGGGAAGTGGGAGTAGGGACAGTAAGCCTTTTCCAGCATGGAAACGGCGGCAGATTTCAGCTTGTCGCGGGTCATGGCAGAACCTCCTTGGAAAAGGATGGACTTCGGGTTACTTTTGAGGAAAATTTCTCTGAAGCAGAGGTGTTTCCTCTGGCTTTACCCACTCCTCTACATAGCCGCAGCTGCGGCAGACATAGTGGGTGGTGTAAACGGTGTCGGAGGAACGGCCTTCCACGGGACGGATATTGTTGGTGTTGGAATGGAGGGCGGGATGTACGTCAGTGCTGCCGCACTTGGGGCAGGTTCCGGTAAGCTTCATTGGGGTTCCTCCTTTGACTTGGCTTTGGCGCGGATGAGAAATGCAGGGATAGCCACAAGAACCGTGTGGACTGCCAGAATCAGTAGCAGCGCCCCTCTCTGGGATTCATCGTAAAAAAATTCCCGGTGGAAAATGAAAAAAATCACAAGGGGGCAAATCAGTAGAGTCAGGGGAGCCAGCTTGGGCCGGTAAAGGCCGAAGAAGAGCAAAAGAGCCAGAGGGATGCCAAGATAGATGACATAAAATAGAACGATCCAGTTCATATGAGAGCCTCCTCTCCATGCGCTTACTGCGCGGGTGTTTCAACGGCAGGAGTTTCCGCACTCTTCGGTGTCCAGCGGACTTCCCGCTCGGGGCGTACTTCGAGGTCGATGATGTCCCGCGCGTCGTAGAACTGGCTGTACCACTCCAGCACCTTGTCGCTGCCCCGCAGCGTGGTGCCGTCGGGGTGGAGCCGGTCGCAGATCACGGCGCAGGTGTCGGATTTGATCTTGCTGTAGGACTGGATGCCCACGGAGCAGAAGATCCGGAAACCATGATCTACCATCCACTGCATGGCGGGACCGGTCTGCTTCACATCGTCGCCGTCCAGACGGCCGCCGAAGGGGTAGAAGATGGTATCCACCTCGCCCACCAGACTGCCCACTTCATCGAACCAGCGCTGCATATCGGCGGTGACGGTTTCATAGCTGCGGGAATTCAGGCTGATATGGCCCCAGGTGTGGCTGCCGAAGGTCCAGCCAGTGCGTTTCAGTTCCGCCACGATGGGCTTCACCGCCTCGATTTCCTTCTGACGCTCCGCCTCCCGCTCTGCCGTCCAGTTTTCGCTGTCGGTCTGGGTGCGGTAGCCGAGAATGCCCTCGTAGCCGGTGATAGAGAGACAGCCCTTGGCACCGAAGGGGGAGAAGTCGGGGTGCTCCTCTACAAACTTGTCGAGAATGGTGATGGCATCCAGATCGCGAGAGACCACCTCGTTGCCCTGCGGGTCGAGGCCCCAGCTCCACAGCTTGCCGTCTTCACCGAAGATCAGCTTGTAGGTGAAGCCGTCACCCAGCGTGTAGAGGTTGTAGTTCACATCGTCATAGGAAATGATGAGGGGCTTTTTGCCTTCAGGCAGATACAGGGTGTTTTTCACCATACGAGAAGAGCCATCCTCGCTGGTTTCTTCACTCCAGCAGTCCGAAATGTTCACCAGCACGAAGCCCTTTTCGTACACACTTTGCAGGATTTTGTTGTATTCGCCCACGGTGACCATCCAGTCATCGTAGCCGTCGGACATGTGGTCACCGTCAAAGGCCTGCTCGGGGTAGGCAATGACGGGATGGAAAAACAGATGCTCCACCACGCCGTTGTATGCCACATAGGTGACGCCGTCGCGGCTGCCGCCGGGGGGCTCCACGGTGGGATCATAAATGTTGTAGGGTTCCGGTTCCGGCGTGATCTCCGGCTCCGGTTCTTCCGCAGGCGCTTCCGATTCAGCGGCAGCCTCGGTACCGCCGGGCGCGGAAGGCGTTTCGGCCGGCTGCTGTTCACCGCCGCAGCCGGCAAGGGAAAGCAGAAGGATCAGTGTGAGCAGCAAGGCAAGCAAACGGCGCATGGCGGTGTCTCCTTTTGTCGAAATTTCTATCTGCTTTCAGTATAGCGGATTTCAAAAAGAAAGCAAACAACAAAAGGTGACAAAAAAGAAACGGACAGCCTGAAAAAGAGACTGTCCGAGGGGGATTGCGGTTCAGAAAAGCAGCTTTTCAAAGCACCGGCAGTTGTCGGCACCGGCGGGGCTGCCGTAATAGTCGATCTCCCGATAGCCCAGAGAGAGGTAGAGCGCCTCGGAATCAGCCGTGGTGCGGGCGGTTTCCAACACGATACGGCGCTTTCCGGTGTGGGTGATGTCGGCTTCCAGCGCGGTGATGATGCGGGAGGCTGCACCCTTGCGGCGGTACTGCGGCAGGACGTAAATGCGCTTGATCTCTGCGGTGTCTGCGTCCACATCTTTCCAGCAGCCGCAGGCAATGGATTCCCCGTTCTCATAGGCCACCACGCGGGCGGCGAACAAATGCGGCAGGTTGAACGGCGCATAGCGCAGGTGGACATTGCCCACCAGCTCGATATAATAGGCGTCCAGTTTCTCCGTCAGTGCGGAAAAATCGGGGTTTTCCGGCGGGACAAAGCGCAAGACCATGGCAGAGGCTCCTTTCCTGTTGTCAGGAACAGGATACCATACATCCGCTGCCGCGGCAATGCTTACCGCTTATCGCCTGCTTTGAAGATCAGCGCCATCAGTACGCCGAATACCACGGCCGCCGTGATACCGCCCGCTGTGGCGGTGAGCCCGCCGGTCAGTACGCCCAGCCAGCCCTTTTCCGCTACCGCTTTTTCCACGCCCTTGGCGAGGGCGTATCCGAAGCCGGTGAGGGGGACGGTAGCGCCTGCACCGCCCCAGTCGGCAATGGGTTGATAGAGGCCGATGGCGCTGAGCAGTACGCCTGCCACCACATAGCCTGTCAGAATGCGGGCAGGAGTCAGCTTGGTCTTGTCAATGAGAATCTGTCCGATGGCGCACAAAATGCCGCCGCAGAGAAAGGCTTTCAGAAATTCCATATCATTTCCTCACTTTTTCGTGGAAATACATATCGCGTGGCAGATGCCGGGAACGGACTCTCCCTGAAAGCTGGAAGTGGGGGAGAGCAGTGCGCCGGTGGGGGCAAAGAGGATCTTCTGCCAGGTCCCCCGCTGCAGCTCCGTTAGAAGATAGCCGTTCAGTACGGAGGCGCTGCAGCCGCAGCCGGAGGCACCTGCGTGCATGTCCTGATTCTCTCGGTCGTAGAGCAGCAGGCCGCAGTCTTGGTAGTTTTTATCCAGCGAGATACCGTCCGCCTCGAAGAAGCTGCGCACGATGTCGTGGCCCAGTTCTCCCAGATCGCCGGTGATGACAAGATCGTAGTCCTGCGGCTTTGTCTCTGTGTCACGAAAGAAGGCGGCAAGCGTGTCGTAGGCGGCAGGGGCCATGGCGGCCCCCATATTGTTTCCGTCCTTGATGCCCTTGTCCACGATCTTTCCACAGGTGATGTGGGTGATATAGGGACCGGGACCCTCTGCGGCGAGAATGGTGCAGCCGGAGGCCGTGGCAGTCCACTGGGCTGTGGGGGGACGCTGACTGCCGTAGGGCACCGGCATACGGTACTGCCGCTCGGCGGTGCAGAAGTGGGAGGAGGTCATGGCTGCGCAGCGTTTTGCAAAGCCGCCGTCGATCATCATGGCGGCCAGCGACAGGCTCTCACCCATGGTGGAACAGGCGCCGTACAGGCCGTAGAACGGAATGTGAAAGTCTCTGAGCCCGAAAGAGGAGCCGATGCACTGGTTCAACAGGTCTCCGGCAAAAATATAGTCCAGATCCTTCGGCTTCAGTCGGGCCTTGTCCAATGCCCGTTGCAGGACTTTTTTCTGCATGGCGGATTCTGCTTTTTCCCATGTCTTTTCACCGAAGAAGGAGTCCTCGTTCCACTCGTCAAAGTAGCTGCCCAGCGGCCCCTCGTGTTCGAATTTTCCGCCGATGTTGGCAAAGGAGATCACGGAGGGGGGATGAGCAAGGGCGATGGTGCGTTGTCCAATGCGTTTGGTGTTCATAAAGGCCACCTCGTTTGATGGATTTTCCATAGGTTGGCCTCAAAAGAAAAAAATATGCACCCCTGAAAGGGGCGCAAAGGATTACTCGTTTTCAACAGGGAAAGCAGGCAGAACGGAAAGTACAGGCTCCTTGCTTTCCAGATACAGCCGCTCACATTCCTGCTGTGCTTCAATTAAAATCCGGATGGATTTTTCTGTTTCCCGCATGAGATGCAGATACATTTCCTTGTAGTCCGGCATAAATACCTCCCCGTTGAGTATAGCTAATATTGCCTATAACGTTATGTCTTCATTATACGCAATAATGGAGATATGTCAAAGGAAAGGTGGGGAGAGCCGTGATTTCTTATGCACCGTTGTGGGAAACCATGAGAAAGCGAGGGGCAACAACCTATACGCTGCAGGTCAAAGGTGGAATCAGCAGCTCCAGTATTCGCCGTTTGAAAGATGGAGATTCCGTTTCCACCAATACGTTGGACGCCCTTTGTCAGATTCTGAACTGCGACATCACAGACATCATCCAGTATACTCCGGATAACGAATGACACGGAACAGCCCATCGGCCGTTCCGTGTCATTTTTTCAGGTATAAGACCGCTCCACGCTGACTACGGCGAAGTAGTTGCCGTCCAGCGTGCGGACGATGGTCTTGATCTTCTCTTCCACTTCTTCATCGCTGAGGCGGAAGCCAAAAGGCACTACCGCGTCGAAGATGACGTTGGTGTGGGTGGGGCCGATGACCATGCGGAAATCGTGAATGTTGATGGCCTCGTCAATGCAGTGGATCAGGGCGGCCACTTTCTGCCGGGTCTCGGCGGTCAGGGCGTCGTCTACCGCCAGCGGGTCCATATGAATGACGGCGTGGCAGCCAAGGGACTCCTGCAGTTCCTTTTCGATGTGGTCGATCTGGTCGTGGAGATCCACCACGTTGCCGGCGGAAGAGACTTCCGCGTGGAGGGAGATCATGCAGCGGCCGGGACCGTAATCGTGGACGATCAGGTCGTGGATGCCCTCGATGCCGGAGTGCTTCATCACAATGTCGCGGATGTCGGCTACGAATTCCGGCGTGGGCGGCGTGCCCAGCAGGGGATCGATGGTCTCCTTGGCGGCCTTGAGGCCGGAGATGAAGATGAACACGGCCACGGCAATACCGGCCCAGCCGTCGATCTGGAGGGATGTAAAGCGGCCGATCAGCGTGGCTGCCAGAACGGCGGCGGTGGAGACCGTGTCGCTCAGAGAGTCGGCGGCAGTAGCCAGCATGGCGGAGGAGTTGATCTTCCTGCCGATGCGGCGGTTGTAGAACGACATATACAGCTTCACAAGGATGGATGCGCAGAGGATGACAATAACCACGGCACCGGATTCCACCGGTCCCGGGTGCAGGATCTTGGATACGGAGGATTTTGCAAGCTCAAAGCCCATCAGCAGGATCAGCATGGACACCACCAGACCGGACAGGTACTCAATGCGCCCGTGGCCGAAGGGGTGGTCGGAGTCTGGCTTCTGGCCTGCCAACTGGAAGCCCAGCAGCGTAACAAAGGAGCTGCCTGCGTCAGAGAGGTTGTTGAAGGCGTCGGCGGTGATGGCAATGGAGCCGGAGAGCAGGCCTGCGAAGAACTTCAGGGCAAACAGCAGGACGTTCAGCACGATGCCCACTGCGCCGCAGAGTACGCCGTAGGCTTTGCGGACGCTGGTTTCATTGCCGTTTTCAGGTTTGATCAGCCATTTGGCAAGAAGAGAGATCATGGATCGATTCCTTTCCCAGTGGTGTCAGGCCTTGCCGGGGATGACCAGCTTCAAGTGGCAGCACAGATCATCCAAGTCACGGTCGGTGGCGGCGGGGATGCGCAGCTTGGCGCCGCAGGTGCGGCAGATCAGATCCACGGCGCTGCGGCGGATCTCCATGCCGTAGGCATCGCTGCCGCAGCTGCAGGTGATGCCGTGAGGACGGGAAGCAATATCCTTCAGTTCGGAGAGGACTTCGTACATGATGACGTTGTCCACAAAGGCCTCCTCGCCTTCGTCCTGCTGCTGTTTTTCCTTTTCGGCTACGATGGCCAGTTCCCGCAAATGCTTTTCCACGGTGCCCTCGTCACCGATGAAGCAGCAAAACTGCTTCGTTTCACTGCAGCCCAGTGCCGTGGCACCCTGCAGGATGCGCTCCGGCGGGCAGACGGCGGTATGCTCCCCGCCGCAGATGCCGCAGGGAACGGTGATCAGATACTTTTCGCCGTCGAAGGCAACGTGCAGGCGGCTTTCGCCGCAGTCGCACTCCACCACCGCGTTGGAGGCGGCCAACGCAAAGATGGAACGGGCTGCCATCACGGTCTTGCCGCACTTGGGGCAGAGATAGCCAAAGGTCCGCATTTCTTCATGCATATGCAAACACCTCATGTGAAAATGATTTTGAAGTCGTGAATTCATATTATACCATAAAATTCCTGATTGTACAGCAATGGAAAGGAGAAAAATCTGCAAAACCCCGCCGTCCAAAACCGGACGACGGGGTGAAACAATCAGACCTGAATGGTGTCGGCTTCCGACAGGCGGGACTGAGTGTAGAGCAGGACCTTGTCTCCCTCCAGCAAAATCAGATCGCCTTTAGGGATCAGCATTTTGTGCTGGCGCTCCACCATGACGATAATCGTCTGGCGGGAAATATCCAGATCGCGAATGGCCATGCCGTTCCACGGGTTGTGTTTTTGCAGTACCAGCTCTTTGAGTTCGATATGCTTGTCATCATCCAGAGATTCCGCACCCAGTACCAGCGTGTCACCGACCATAAGGATGACGTCGCCACGGGGGACAATGATTTTGCTTCCACGCTGAATGACTGCTACAATGACGCTGCCGGGCAGGCCGATGTCCCGGATGGCCTTGCCGACCCATCTGTCCTTGCGGGTCAGGTGGACTTTGATGAAATGCACGGCTTCTTCACGGGCGTATTCACTCATGCGCTTGAGGCGGGAGTACTGGTCCACGAAGCCTGCGGAAATGATACCGGTGGGGATGGCTACCATGCCCACGCCGAGGAAGGTGATGAAGATGCCGAAGATCTTGCCCAGCGGGGTGATGGGGTAGATATCACCGTAACCCACGGTCAGAAGGGTAGATACCGACCACCACAGGCCGGAGAATGCGTTGGAAAATACCTCCGGTTGAGCCTCGTGCTCCAGACTGTACATACACATGCTGGAGGAGAGCATCAGGACCAGAATGATGAATACCGAGGAAAACAGCTGCTGGCGTTTGCTGGTGATAACTTCCGTAATCACAGTGAGGGAATCATAATAAGCGTTGATGCGGAACAGGCGGAAAATGCGCACCACCCGCACAATGCGGAATGCCACTGCACCGGCGGGGAAGAAAATGGGGAGGTAATAGGGCAGGAAGGAGAGAATGTCCACAATACCAGAAAAAGAAAGCATATATTTACGGATAGACTGGCTTTCCTTCATGCCGGGGTAAAGAAACTTGGCCGTCCATAAACGCAGACAGTAATCCGCGGCAAAAAAGGCCACGGTCACTGCCTCGATGTTCAGCAGCAGTGGCCCGCACAGCAGCTCCAACTCGTCGAAGGTGTACATGAAGCTGACGCACAGATTCAAAACGATGATGAATGCGTAAAAGAAATCATAGGCGCGGCTGGCGTGATCGCCGGTGGTGCCGATTTCAATGATGGTAAAGATCCGCTTGCGGCGCTTTTCCCAGAGCGAAGACTGTTCCATGGCGACCTCCTGTAACAGATCGGTAATGGCGGACTCCGACCGTCAGATTACATCATAATATACGGAACTTTGCCGGATATGCATAGATTCCGATGGTTTTATTAACGAGTTCTTAACGGTGAGAATAGTAAAACGGCCAGCCTTGCGGCCGACCGTTCTACTCTCTGGAAAAGCAAACATCCAGCGATAACAGTGCAGATGGCGTGGAACACCGGCGATGTAATCGCAGATGATGCGAGCGAAGGATGTAAATGCTTTGCGGTCAAATAACCGCAGGGAATCGGATTAGCCGATGCCGCCCAGAGCAGCGCCTGCGATCAGGCAGACCACGCACAGGGGGACATAGACATACTTGCCGAAGGGGTAGAACCAGTTGCCGATCTTCTTGTTGGAACCCAGATTGACAGCGTCCAGAGCGGTGTCCTTCTTGATGACCCAGAAGAACATGACGCCAGCCAGCAGAGCGCCGAAGGGGCAGATATAGATGGAGACCATGTCCATCCACTGAGAGGTCCAGGGCTGAATGAACATCGCGATCAGCAGACCGACAACGTGAACCAGAGTGACAGCGGGGATGCGGCCCATCTTCAGCTTCTCCTGGAAGAAGGCGGCGGGAGTCTCATACAGGTTGATGATAGAGGAAACACCGGCGAACAGAACGGCGATGAAGAAGAACATGCCGATGATGCGGCCGGCAAAGCCCATGCCGTTGAACACGTTGGGCAGAGCCACGAACATCAGGCCGGGGCCTGCGGTTTCCAGAGCGCCGCCGGTGGTAGCCATGGCGGGGATGATCACGCACATAGCCAGCAGAGCAGCCATGGTGTCGAAAATAGCAACGTTGCGTGCGGAGGAGGAGATCTCCACGTCATCGCCCAGATAGGAACCGTAGATCACGGAACCGTTACCGGCAACAGACAAGGAGAAGAATGCCTGACCGAAGGCATAGATCCAGACCTTCCAGTCCAGCAGACCGGCGAGGTTCAGGGTGAAGATGTACTTGTAGCCATCGATGGCGCCGGGCAGGAAAGCAATGTAGACAGCCAGAGCGATGAACAGGAAGAACAGAGCGGGGATCATGATCTTGCAGGACTTTTCGATACCGCCGGCAACGCCCAGATACATAATCAGAGCGGACACGACTACGGCCACGATGACCCACACGGTGTTGCCCACGTTGAACAGACCGCCGTCAACCATGAACTTGATGCCTTCGCCCAGAGTTGCAGCCTCGGGAGCGGCAGCACCGAAGGTGGGGCCAATGATGCTCATGTCCTGACCCATGGCGAACAGCTCGCCAGTGATGGACATCTTGGCGTACTTGAAGATCCAGCCCATAACGACGGAATAGCCGATTGCCAGACCCATGGAGCCGATCACGGGCAGAGCGCCCAGAATCTGACCGGGGAGCTTGCTGCCGGTACGCTCTTCGGTAGCCTTACCGAAAGCGCCGACGGGGCCGGCCTTGCCCCAGCGGCCCAGAGAGAACTCCTCCATCACGCCGGAGGCACCGATGACGACAACGAAGATGAAATAGGGCAGCAGGAAGGTCAGGCCACCGTAAGAAGCGACCATGTAGGGGAAGCGCCAGATGTTGGCCATACCAACGGCAGAGCCGATACAGGCCATAATAAAGCCCCATTTGCTCTGGAAACCGTCCTGCTTCTGCAGGGTTTCAGGATTACTCATTACCAAAACTCTCCTTTTTCTTAAAAATCATGGGGTTTTTGCGAATGGAAATGTGGAAAGAGTAAAACGCACAGTGTGTGTGGCTGCGCGAAGAAACGGCCTTTTCTACGGTCGTTCCCTGTAAAAAAAGGATACCATTTCGACTAAAAAAGGTAAATTAAGGCGGCGTTAAGCGGGAAATGAATCCTGTAAAAAAGTTGTGAAGGAAGAAAAAGTTTCCGTTAAGATGAATTTTTCTCGCAGAATGCATGTGCTTTTTTCGTCAGATGTTACAGGGGGTTGCGAAGGAAGAAGGGCCTTGCTATAATATTTCAATAGAAAGCGAAAGAGATGCGCTTTCGAAATGAGAATTTTTTTGAACAAGGAGGCGTTTTATGCAGACGGTTGGGCGCTTTGCCCCGTCCCCCAGCGGGCGTATTCATCTGGGCAATATTCTCTGTAGCCTCCTTGCGTGGCTCAGTGCCCGGCAGAAAGGCGGACAGGTCATTTTGCGTATAGAGGATCTGGATACTGCTCGGTGTCCACGCCGCTATGCCCAGCAGATGGAGGAGGATCTCCGCTGGCTGGGGCTGGACTGGGATATGGGTCCCGGCACCAACGGCCCCCATGAATCCTATTACCAGAGTGAGCGCACGGAACTGTACCAGATGGCACGGGAAAAGCTGGAGGAGATGGGACTGGTCTATCCTTGCTTCTGCACCCGCGGGGAGCTGCACGCTGCTTCCGCGCCCCACCGCTCCGACGGACAGGTACTCTATGCGGGAACCTGCCGGAATTTAACGGCAGAGGAGATTGCGGAAAAGGTCAAGACCCGCTCGCCGGCCTTACGGCTCCGTGTGCCGGAGGAAACATGGGGATTTACGGACGGCCACATGGGGGATTACGCAGAAAATCTGGCCCGGGACTGCGGTGATTTTCTGCTGCGGCGCAGTGACGGCATGTTTGCCTACCAGTTGGCTGTGGTGGTGGATGACGCTGCCATGGGAGTGACGGAGGTGGTGCGGGGCGCCGATCTGCTGGACTCCACGCCCAGACAGCTGTATCTTTATCATTTGTTGGACCTGAACCCGCCGTCGTTTTATCATGTGCCGCTGCTGCTGGCTTCTGACGGACGGCGGCTGAGTAAACGGGATGCCGACGCGGGACTGGATGATCTGCGTCCGCGCTGCCGTGCGGAGGAGATTTTGGGCAAGCTGGCGTATCTGGCCGGATTCAATCCCTCCGCCGAACCGAGATCCGCAGAGCGGTTGTTGTCGGATTTTGATTGGGAAAAGGTTCCTAAAAAAGATATTCGGATGCCCAGCAGGCTGTTTTGACGGGTTCAAAACAGCCTGTTTTTCGTTTTGATAAAAAAAGATTCCCTTTCATGGAAATATCGGCTATAATATACACTATCTTTGTATCATGGGGTATTTTTCGCAAAGACCATGTTGAGAAAGAAACGAGGTTGACCGTATGAAAATCATTATCGTGGGTGCCGGTAAGGTTGGCATGGCGCTGACAGAGCAGTTGTCCGCAGATCACAATGTGACAGTGATCGACCAGAATCCTCAACTGGTCAACAATATTATCAATATCCATGATGTCATGGGCGTGTGCGGAAACGGTGCCAGCTACGAAGTGCAGCGGGAAGCGGAAGTGGATAAAACGGATCTGCTGATCGCTACGACCTCCAGCGACGAGTTGAATATCCTCAGCTGTCTGGTGGCGAAGAAGCTGGGCGTGAACCATACCATTGCCCGTATCCGCAATCCGGAGTACGAAACGCAGCTGCGCTTTATGCGGGAAGAACTGGGCCTTTCCATGGCTATCAATCCTGAAAAGGCCGCTGCCCGCGAGATTGCCCGTGTGCTTCGTTTCCCGGCTGCCATGAAGGTGGAGTCTTTCTCCAAAGGCCGTCTGGAACTGATCGAGTACCGTGTGCCGGATGGCTCCATGCTGGACGGCATGAAGCTGCTGGATCTTTATAAGAATATCCGCGTCCGCGTACTGATTTGCGCCGTGGACCGCAAGGGTGAGACCATCATTCCCTCCGGCGATTTTGTCCTGCAGGCCGGTGACCGCATTTATCTGACTGCGGCTCCGGAACAGCTGGCCCAGTTCTTCCGCCAGTTGGGGGTGTTCCGCAACCGGGCCTCCACGGTGATGATCGTAGGCGCCAGCAAGATCTGCTATTATCTGGCTTCCGATCTACTGCGTATGGGCATGTCCGTCAAGGTCATTGACCAGAGTGAGCAGCGTTGTATGCAGATGAGCGAAAAGCTGCCCAAAGCGCTCTATATCGTGGGTGACGGTGCAGACAGTGAGTTGCTGCAGGAGGAGGGCATTCGACAGACAGACGCCTTTGTAGCCATTACCGGTATCGATGAAGCCAACATCCTCATGGGCATGAGCGCTGCCCGCCAGTCCGGCGATAACTGCAAGGTCATTGCCAAGATTAACCGCCGTTCTCTGGTGGAACTGGTGAATGCGGAAAGCATGATCGACAGTGTGATCTCCGCCGCTACTGTTACTTCCGAGCTGATCGTGCAGTATGTCCGCGCGATGGAAAGCGCTTCCGGTGCCAAGATCAAGACCCTGCACCGTCTGGTGGAAGGTGCGGTGGAAGCACTGGAGTTTGAAGTTCCCGCAGATGCACCCTTCATCGGTATCCCCCTGAAAGATCTGAAGCTGAAAAGCGGCATTCTGCTGGCGGGTATTGTGCGCCGGAATGGTCAGATTGTGATTCCCTCCGGTAACGATGCCCTGCAGGCTCGTGATGACGTGATCGTGGTCACGACCGGTATGCTGCAGGACATCCATGACATTATGCAGTAAAGGCGGCGAGGAATTGAACTTTCGAATGATCGGTTACGTCCTCGGACGTATTTTGCTGACGGAGGCGGCACTGCTGGTACTGCCGCTGTTGGTGGCTGCGCTGTACGGCGAGCCGGTAATGCCGTTTGTCATCACAATTGGAGCGCTGCTTCTGGCCGGCATTTTGTTGGGGCTGCGCCGTCCTGCGCGGACGACTCTGTATGCCCGGGAGGGCTTTGTAGTGGTGTCGCTGGCATGGATCTTTCTTTCTGCCTTTGGCGCGCTGCCCTTTGTGATTTCTGGGGATATTCCCAATTATATTGATGCTTTTTTTGAAACGGTTTCCGGCTTTACCACCACCGGTGCCAGCATCCTGACTGCGGTGGAGCCGCTGCGGTACAGCAGCCTGTTCTGGCGCAGTTTTACCCACTGGGTGGGCGGCATGGGTGTGCTGGTGTTCGTGATGGCGATTTTGCCTATGAATGACGGGCACGGTATGCATATCATGCGTGCAGAAGTACCCGGCCCCTCGGTGGGCAAGCTGGTCAGCCGCATGAGTGATACGGCAAAGATCCTCTATGGTATCTACTTCTTCATGACTGTGCTGCTGATCGTGCTGCTGATGGCGGGAGGAATGCCGCTGTTTGACTCCTGCATCCATGCATTCGGCACGGCGGGCACCGGCGGCTTCAGCAGCCGGAACCTCAGTGTTGGCGCCTACAACAACGCCTATTTCGATGTGGTGCTCGGCATTTTCATGCTGCTGTTCGGCGTGAACTTCAACCTGTATTATTTCCTGCTGATCCGGAAGTTCCGGGACGTATTCAGCTCCGAAGAATTGCGGGCCTACCTTTTGATCGTGACAACGGCGGTGGTGGCCATTACCGTGAATATTGTCCATATGTATGATTCCGTGTGGACCAGTTTGCGCCATGCCTTTTTCCAGGTCTCCACCATTATCACCACCACCGGCTACGCCACCACGGACTTCAACCTCTGGCCCAGCTTTTCCAAGTCGATTTTGGTGGTGCTGATGTTCATCGGAGCTTGTGCCGGCTCTACTGGCGGCGGCATGAAGGTAGCCCGTATCATCATTTTTGCAAAGACCTCGTTCCATGATATGCGCCGTATGCTGCATCCCAATGCAGTGTCTACGGTGCGCTTTGAGGGAAAGACCTTGCCGGATAAAGAGGTGCGCAGCGTCCACCTGTATCTGACCATGTATGTCTTTGTGTTTGTGGTTTCCCTTCTGCTGCTGAGTCTGGAGGGGTTCGATCTGATCACCACATTTACGGCCCTGACCGCCTGCATCAACAACATCGGTCCCGGTTTGGAGATGGTTGGCCCCATGGGAAATTATGCGGCCTTTTCCGGCTGGAGCAAGCTGCTGCTCAGCTTCAATATGCTGGTGGGACGATTAGAGATCTTCCCTATGCTGCTGGTATTTGCCCCTTCTGTGTGGCTGCGGCCTCATACCCGCAAGCGTAACTGACAGACGTAAAAAAACACCTCCGTTTTGAAACGGAGGTGCTTTTTTGTGTCAGATTCAGAACATAGGGGGCTTGGTGAGAGACAGCTCCTCCAGAATCTTATAACGATCCATCTGGAAGGACTTCTTCATATTCAGGGCTTCTTCCATATCCAGAGCCACAATGTGGCCGTCCTGCACGGCGATAATGCGGTTTCCCTGATTTTCCAGCAGAGACATCACTGCGGTGTGGCCCAGACGGCTGGCGGTCTCTCGGTCGCGGGCAGAGGGGGAACCGCCGCGCTGAATATGACCCAGTACGGTGACGCGGGGATCAATGCCCACTTCCTCGTGGATGCGGTTGGCAATGTCCACGGCACTGCCAACGCCCTCGGCCACCACGATCATGTAATGGGTGGTGCCTGCCAGACGGGCACGGCGGATCTTTTCCACCACATCCCGCTCAAAATCCAGTTCCCGCTCGGGGATCAGCACCGCGGTGGCGCCTACGGCAATGCCCACATACAGGGCGAGGTAACCAGCGTGGCGGCCCATGACTTCTACCACAGAGCAGCGCTCGTGGGACTGCATGGTGTCGCGCAGCTTATCGATGCATTCAATGGCGGTATTGCAGGCGGTGTCGAAGCCCAGTGTGTAGTGAGAGCAGTTGATGTCGTTGTCAATGGTGGCGGGGATACCGACTACCTGCAAGTCCATGCCGACTTCCGCTGCCTGACGGGACAGTGCCAGTGCACCCCGGAAGGTGCCGTCGCCGCCGATGGCCACGATGCCGTCCAGACCCAGCAGTTTGCAGGTGGCAAGTGCCTTTTCGCGTCCGGCGTGGTCCATGAATTCCTTGCTGCGGGCGGTGTAGAGCATAGTGCCGCCCTTGTTGATAATGTGGCTGACGCTGGGGGCGTTCAGCGGGAGGAAATCATTGTTGATCAGACCGCTCCAGCCGCGGCGGATGCCAATACACTCCAATCCGTTGTTGATGGCGGTACGTACAACGGCGCGCACGGCGGGGTTCATGCCCGGAGCGTCACCACCGCTGGTCAGGACGCCAATTCTCTTGACTCGTTTTTCTGCCATATGCTCGCACTCCTTTGTCTCTCTGATTCACTGACACGGTAAGCCGTATCAGGTGCAGGCGGGTAAGTTTTCCTGATGCTTTGATGATAGCAGAGAGGGGGTTTTGTTGTCAATTGTATCTTGAATAAAAAGATAAAAGGAGACGAAAACGATTTTGCTTTCGAAAAAGGTTGTAAAATAGAAAGAAGGGAAAATGACGGGATGGTGCATTGACTTTCATCTTTTAATAAGATATGATAAACAAAGTGCGTCATTGGATTGTTCAGATGGCGCGGTGTACGTTAGAGGAGGAAAAATATGAAAAAACTTGTTTCCAGTCTGCCGTTCCGGCTGATTTTGGGTATCATTGTTGGTGTTTTGCTGGGTCTGGTGTTCAGCGAAGGCGTGATGAAGGTGGTTGTCACAGTACAGTATGTGCTGGGCCAGCTGATCACCTTCTGCGTGCCCCTGATCGTCATTGGCTTTATTGCCCCGTCCATTACCAAATTGGGCAGAAATGCCTCCCGCCTGCTGGGCGTGGCAGTGATCATTGCCTATGTTTCTTCTGTTGGCGCGGCCCTCATGTCCATGGCTGCCGGTTATGGCCTGATCCCCATGCTGTCCATTGACAGCAACATGGAGGGTCTGCGCAGCCTGCCCGGCGTGGTGTTTGAACTGAATATCCCTCAGATCATGCCTGTGATGAGCGCTCTGGTGCTGTCTATCCTGCTAGGTCTGGCTGTTACCTGGACCAAGTCTGTCCGATTTGCGGAACTGTTGGCTGAGTTCCAGAATGTGGTGCTGGGCATTGTTACCCGCATTATCATTCCTATCCTGCCCATCTACATTGCAGCAACCTTCTGCAACCTCAGCTATGAGGGTATGATCACCCGCCAGCTGCCCGCCTTCCTGCAGGTGATCCTCATTGTCATCGTGGGCCACTTCATCTGGATGGCACTGCTGTATGCTCTGGCTGGTGCCTACTCCAAGAAGAACCCCATCGAGGTCGTTCGTCATTACGGCCCTGCTTATCTGACTGCCGTCGGCACCATGTCTTCCGCCGCCACGCTGGCTGTGGCACTGCGCTGTGCTGACAAGAGCAGTGTCCTGCGTAAGGATATGGTGGCGTTCGGCACCCCGCTGTTTGCCAACATCCACCTGTGCGGCTCCGTGCTGACCGAGGTCTTCTTCGTGATGACCGTCGGCAAGATCCTCTACGGCGAGATCCCTGCCGTCGGCACCATGATCATCTTCTGCCTGCTGCTGGGCATCTTTGCCATCGGCGCTCCCGGTGTCCCCGGTGGTACCGTGATGGCCTCTCTGGGCCTGATCACCGGTGTGCTGCTCTTCGGTGACGACGGCACCGCACTGATGCTGGCCATCTTCGCCCTGCAGGACAGCTTCGGCACCGCCTGCAACGTGACCAGCGACGGCGCCCTGACCCTGATGCTCACCGGCTATGCCGACAAGCACGGCATCGAGGAGAGCAACATCCAGTCTCCTGTGTAAACCGTATGTTCCGGAACGGGACCGCTTTTGCGGTCCCGTTTTTTGTTCTCTCATATGCATGGGAAAACCGCACATACTATCCGGGGTGATATCATGCAGGAAAGTATTTGGGAACACACAGCATTGCCGTCCTATGCACCGCTGCGCGGTGACATCAAAACTGATGTTCTGGTGATCGGCGGCGGACTGACCGGCATTCTGTGCGCCCGCACGCTGACAGACGCGGGCGTGGACTGCGTGCTGGTTGAGGCGGAGCGGCTATGCAGCGGCGTGACGGGAAGAACTACGGCCAAAATCACAGCCCAGCACGGCCTTGTTTACGACACGCTGCTACAGCGGTTTGGCGTTGAACGAACCAAGATGTATCTGACGGCCCAGCAGGAGGCGCTTCGCCAGTACCGGCGCATGTGCAGGAACGTGGACTGTGACTTTGAAGAGAGGGACTCGCTGGTCTATTCCCGCAATGGGAAAGAACGGCTGGAGCGCGAACTGGCGGCATTGGAGCGGCTGGGCGCAAAGGTGGATTATGTGAATTATATGCCGCTGCCGTTCCCCACGGCAGGAGCCGTTCGCTTTCGTCATCAGGCCCAATTCCATCCGCTGAAATTTGCGGCGGGGATCCTTGATGGGCTGAAAATTTATGAAAAGACCCCTGTGCGGGAACTTGCAGGCAGGACGGCAGTGACTCCTCACGGGCGGATTCGGGCGGAAAAGATCATTGTCGCCACCCATTTCCCCTTTCTCAACAAGCACGGCAGCTATTTTCTCAAGCTGTACCAGCACCGTTCCTATGTGCTGGCATTGGAGGGTGCCGCGGATGTGCGGGGGATGTATGTGGACGAGGCGGACACAGGCTTGTCCTTCCGCAGCAGCCGGGGATTTCTGCTGTTGGGCGGCGGCGGGCACCGTGCCGGAAAGCAGGGGGGCGGCTGGGCTGAACTGGAGGCCTTTGCCGCGGAACGCTATCCAACGGCGCGGGCAGTATGTCGCTGGGCTACGCAGGACTGCATGAGTCTGGACGACGTACCCTATATCGGCCGGTATTCTGCCCGTACGCCGAATCTGTATGTAGCTACGGGCTTCAATAAATGGGGAATAACTTCCGCCATGGTGTCGGCACTGATCCTGCGCGATCTGGTGCGGGGGCGGGAGAACCCTTACGCAGAGGTGTTCTCACCCTCCCGCAGCATCCTGCGTCCGCAGCTGCTGATCAATGCGGCGGAGTCCACGCTGCATCTTGTGAAGCCGACTCGTCCCCGCTGTCCGCATTTAGGCTGTGCGCTGACATGGAACGCGCAGGAGCACAGCTGGGACTGCCCCTGCCACGGCTCCCGCTTCGGGGCGGACGGCAGGCTGCTGAACAATCCTGCCACCGGCGGCCTGCGCCGGCGGGACAAACCGTAAAAACGGCTCCGCTTCGGGCGGAGCCGTTTCAATTTAACGAAGATTTTACACCGCTTTGACAGTGGAGAGCGGGGAAGTGCTTGCATCAAAAAAGAATGGCGGGTATACTGGGATCAGAGCAACAAAACGCTGTGCCCGGCGAAAGAACATGAGGAGGCTGAAAACAATGCTGACGTATGAGCAGGTAAAAAATAATGCGGATGTCCGCACCTATATCCAGCGGGCGGATGAGTCCCTGATCGCCCTTGGCTTCACGGAGCACAGCTTTGCCCATGTGACGCTGGTGGCGGAAACGGCAAGCTACATTTTAGAGACGCTGGGCTATCCGGAACGGACGGTGGAGCTTGCAAAAATCGCAGGCTTTCTCCATGACATCGGCAATCTGGTCAACCGCATCGACCACTCCCAGTCCGGTGCGGTGATGGCGTTCCGCCTGCTGGATCACATGGATTGCGATCCGGAGGAGATCGCTACCATCGTCACTGCCATCGGCAACCATGACGAGGGGACCGGCCAGCCGGTCAACGCTGTGGCTGCCGCGTTGATCCTTGCGGACAAGTCCGATGTGCGCCGCAGCCGCGTCCGCAATCAGGATCCGTCCACCTTTGATATCCACGACCGGGTGAACTATTCGGTAAAGCGGGCAAAGCTGAAGATCAATGAGGATCATACCCTCATCAAGCTGAAGCTGGATGTGGACACCAAGTATGGCTCCGTTATGGACTATTTTGAGATTTTCATGCGGCGCATGCTGCTGTGCCGCAAGGCGGCGGAGACGCTGGGACTGCAGTTCAAACTGATGATCAACGAACAGCAGTTGATTTAAGTGAGAGGGGGGAGATGATCCCCCCTTTTTTAAGGAGTAATGCCATGATCTATTTATTGGAAGACGACGCCAGTATCCGGGACTTTGTGCTCTATGCTCTGTCCGGTCAGGGGATGGAGGCCCGGGGCTTTGAACGGCCCTCTGATTTTTGGGCGGCGGTGGCGGAAGAGGTGCCGCAGCTGGTGCTGCTGGACATCATGCTGCCGGAGGAGGATGGTGTCAGCGTGCTGAAAAAGCTTCGTGCTGCACCGAAGACCTGCCGCCTGCCGGTGATTATGCTGACGGCAAAGGGGACGGAGTATGACAAAGTGCTGGGGCTGGATGCCGGTGCGGATGACTATGTGGCAAAGCCCTTCGGCATCATGGAACTGCTTTCCCGTATCCGTGCCCTGCTGCGGCGTACAGCGGAGCAGGCGCCGGACCGCTACACCTGCGGCTGCCTCACGGTGGACTCCGCGCGGCATAGCGTACAGGTGGCGGGGCAGGAGGTGTCCCTGACCCAGAAGGAGTTTGAACTGCTGTGCCTGCTGCTGCGCAACAGCGGCAGGGTGGCCTCCCGTGAGGCCCTCATCGATGAGGTGTGGGGCTATGCGTTCATGGGCGAGAGCCGCACGGTGGATGTTCATATCCGCACCCTGCGGCAGAAGCTGGGCGAGGCTGGTACATATATCGAAACCGTACGAGGCTACGGCTATAAGATCGGCCGGGAAAGCTGAGGCGGCGGATGAAAAAACAGATTTTTCGCGCCATTATCAAGGTGGCGCTGGCGGTCCTGATGGCCAGTCTGGTCTTGATCGTAGCCGTGCTGCATAAGCACTTTCTGGAACGGGTCACCCATGAACTGGGACAGTCCACCGCCTACATCGCCCACGGCGTGGAAAACGAGGGGCTGGACTACCTGACGGAGGGGCTGCCGCAGGAGGACCGTATCACGTGGGTGGCGCCGGATGGAACGGTGTTGTTTGACAACCGGCAGGAGGCCTCCACGATGGCTAATCACGCTGCCCGCGAAGAGATCGCGGAGGCGCTCCAATTTGGAGAGGGCATGGCGGTGCGCCATTCCGACACGCAGGCGCAGCAGACCATCTATTACGCCATGCGCCTGCGGGACGGTTCCGTCGTACGCTTGGCCGCGGCGCAGCAGTCTGTGTGGGCGCTGGTGCTGCAGGCTTTGCAGCCGGTGGTGCTGGTGATGCTGCTGGCCTTGGCAATGGCGCTGTATCTGGCGGGGCAGCTGTCCCGCCAGCTGGTGGCCCCGATCAATGCCATTGACCTCCGCGACCCGGACGATACCGCGTACGAGGAACTGGCACCGCTGGTGAGCCGTCTCCGCAGTCAGAACCGGCAGATTCGCAGGCAGATGGATGACCTGCGCCGCCGGCAGGAGGAGTTTAACGCCATCACCGCCCACATGAGCGAGGGATTATTGGTGCTGGATAAAGAGGCGCGGGTGCTGTCCCATAACAGCGCCGCGCGGGCGCTGCTGCAGATCCGGATGCCTGTGGAAGGAGAGCGTGTGCAGGTGCTCAGCCGTGAGGCGGGACTGCACCGCTGCGTGGAGGAGGCTCTTGCGGGCCGCCACTGTGAGGAATTGCTGGGGGGCAGCCGCCGCGTACTGGCAAGCCCTGTCACGCAGGATGGCCGTCTGACCGGCGCGGTGCTGATGGTGCTGGATGTAACAGAAAAGGAGCAGCGGGAGGCCCTGCGGCGGGAGTTTACCGCCAATGTTTCCCACGAACTGAAAACGCCGCTGACCGGCATTCTCGGAACGGCGGAGCTGCTTCAGAGCGGCTTGGTAAAGCCGCAGGACATCTCTCATTTCGCGGGAAATATCCACCGCGAAGCCCGGCGGCTCATCGATCTGGTCAACGACATCATCAAGATCTCCCGTTTGGACGAAGGCGGCTTTGCCGACGCTTGGGAGCGGGTGGACCTGCACGCTGTGGCAGAGCAGGTGCGGCAGCAACTGGCGCTGGCAGCAGAACAAAAGCGTGTCACGGTGGAAGTTCGCGGCGGCAGCGCGTGGGTCATGGGTGTGCCGCGCATCATTGAGGAGATCGTGTATAACCTCTGCGATAACGCCATTGCCTATAATGTGACCGGCGGACGTGTGGACCTCACCGTGGTCAACAGCGCCGACGGAGCCCGCCTGATCGTGGCGGATTCCGGCACGGGCATTCCGCCGGAGGCGCAGGAACGGGTTTTTGAACGGTTTTACCGCGTGGATCAAAGCCATTCCGGCAGCGGCACGGGATTGGGACTTTCCATTGTCAAACACGGGGCTGCCTATCTGGGCGCACAGGTTTCGCTGGAAAGCAAAGTGGGAAAGGGCAGTGTTTTCACCCTGATTTTCCCCAAACAGGAAGGATGAAAAAGACGCTGACACATGTCAGCGTCTTTTTTCGGTTACAGCAGAGCCATCGATTTCAAGCCCCAGATCCAGAGGAACAGCGTTACGCAGGAGGTGGCTGTGGTGGTCAGCACAAGGCCGCCGGCAAGGTCGGCGTCGCCGTCCATCTGGAGCGCCATCGTATAGGAGTTGACGGCGGCAGGTGTGCCAAAAACCAGCATAATGGTGCAAAGCTCCATGCCGCGGAAACCCAACAGGGCGCCCAACGTGATAAACACGGCGGGCATGATCACTGTCCGCTCTGCCGTGCAGAGCAGAAGGTTGCGGGACATGCCCTTGAGGCGGCTGAAGTTCAGCGAAGCGCCCATCAGCAGCAGGGAGAGAGGCGTTGCAGCCTTGGCCATGCTGCTCACTGCACTTTCAATTACCGTGGGCACCTTCAAACCAGTGACGGCTGCCAGAAGACCCCAGACCGCACCCATGAAAATGGGGTTGCGCGCAATGCTGCGGGCGATTTTTTCCACGGATGGCTTACCGCCCCGAAACAGTTCCAGCGAAAGCACGGCCAGAAAATTGAACACGGGGACGATGATGGCAGAGATCACGGAGATGATGCCCAGATTGCCCTCGCCGTACAGTGCGGTGGCCATGGGAACGCCCAGCAGGATCAGGTTCGAGCGAAAGAAATCCTGCAGCATGACGCCGCGGGCAGGATTGGAGGGCTCGATGTGGGGGATCAGAACCAACCCCAGAAAGAACTCTGAAAAAACACCGATCAGACAGAAGCACAGCAATGAGCCGTTGAAGGAACTGTCGAGATCGGATGTATAGACGTTATAGAAGATCAGGATGAACATAAACACCTTGAAGCAGAGGGTGTTGGCCTCCTGTATGGCGCTGTCGGAAATGATGTGCGGACGACGGACGAGAATGCCCGTGGCGATGATGAGAAACATGGGTAGGACCGTGTTCAGTGAGATGAAAAAGCTTTCCGTACCAATGCCTCCTTTTCTTGAGATTGCGAGGTTATTGTAGCATGACGCAGAGGCACTGTCCAGCGCGGAAACGGGATGGTGCAAGAAACGGTGGTTTTGGCGCATACTACCTCCATCAACGGAGGTGGCGTATGGAACAAATTGCGGAAAACTATCAGGACAACGTGGCGCGGTTCGACCGGGTGCTGGGCGTGGGGCGCAGCTGCGATGTGGTGAACCGGAATTACATGATCGGCGGAAAGCGGGCGCGTATCTGGGTGATCGACGGCTACGGCAAGGACGAAACGCTGGAACGGATGGGGGCGTTCTGGCTGTCCCTGACGGAGACTCAACTGCAGTCTCTCACACGAATGCAGGATTTTGCCGACCGGTATATCAGCTTTACGGAGACCACAGTCAGCTTTGATGTGGACAATATCGTGACTTCTGTACTGCTGGGGCAGTCCCTGCTGCTAATCGAGGGATTATCCGGTGCGGCCCTGATCGACTGCAAGGAGTATCCCGCCCGCAGCGTGGGAGAGCCGCCGGACGGCAAGGTGCTGCGGGGCAGCCATGACGGCTTTGTGGAGGCCACCGTCCCTAATATGGCGCTGCTGCGCCGCCGCATCCGGGATCCCCACCTGACCATGGAGGCGCACCGGGTGGGCAGCCGTTCCCGTACAGACGCGGTGCTGTGCTATCTGGATGACAAGGTGGATCAAAAGCTGCTTGCAGAGATCCGGCAGAAACTGGACACCATTGATGTCCACTCCCTCACCATGGCGCAGGAGAGTGTGGCGGAAGCCATCCGACCGAGACAGTGGTATAATCCCTTTCCCAAAGTGCGCTATACGGAGCGGCCTGACAGTGCCGCGGCCAGCATTTTAGAAGGCAACATCGTCCTGATGGTGGATAACTCCCCTTCGGTGATGATCCTGCCCACCACTTTTTTTGATTTTACGCAGGAGGCCAATGAGTTTTATTTCCCACCCATCATCGGATCTTACCTGCGCATTTTACGCATCGTGGTGTTTGCCATTTCCCTATTCATCACGCCGGTGTGGTATTTTCTGGTCAGTGAGGAAGGGCGGCTGCCGGAGTGGCTCCAATTTCTCTCCACGCCGGAGCCGGTGGCGCTGAGCTTGCTGGCCCAGCTGCTGGTGGTGGAATTTCTCATCGATGTGCTGAAGCTGTCTTCGCTGAATACACCGGACTCCCTGTCCAACTCCTTCTCTGTGCTGGGCGCTCTGATCTTGGGCGACTTCGCCGTGCAGGCGGGCTGGCTGGGGCCGGAGGTGCTGGTGTATATGGCCTTCGTGTCCATTGCCAGCTTTGCCCAGCCCAGCTACGAGATGGGCTACGCCTTTAAGCTGCTGCGGGTGGTGCTGCTGCTGTTGACGGCGGCCTTCGACATCTGGGGACTTGCGCTGGGAACTCTGGGAATTCTTATTCTGCTGGCTACCACAAAGCCGCTGGTGGGCAGGGGATACCTTTATCCGCTTATCCCGTTCAACGGAAAGGCCTTGCGGCGGCTTCTTGCCCGCGAGCCGATCTCCCGGGAGAACACATGAAAAAAGAGGGACGACTGTCCCTCTTTTTTACATATTTACAGTGTTTATGCGGCGAAGTTGAACTGATAGTCCCGGTACAGAGCAGTCATCGACGTGATGGTTTCACCAAGGGATGCCCACTCCTCTGCGGTCAGGGGGAAGAAGGAGATCATCTCCATATAGCTCAGTATGGTGATGTAGTTGGTCAGGAAATACATCAGCGGCTGAGAGAAGGTGTCCACCATTTTCAGCTCTTCCTCGTCAGTGATGCCTTCACAGGCCAGCAGGAAATCCATGATGGAGAAAAAGACCTCGGCGGTGGGTTCGTAGTCCATTTCCATGGTCAGGGTCACACCCTCTTCGGTGACCTCGTAGGAGTCATACCAGTCCTGCAGTTCATTGAAAAAGACGGTGAAGGAAGTGTTGGCCTGCTCGCCCATGATGGAACGGAGTTCTGCCGGCAGGCGGACGGGCATGGGCCGCACGCTGCAAAACAGCATGACGCCTGCCATGATAATGCTGGCCAGCACCACAAAAATGCTTCTGTCGCGAATGATTTTCTTCATATTGGTCCTCCTCGCCCTGACGGGCGTTTGTTGAATACTTGTCCATCATGCCGCTTTTTGTCGAATTTGTCAAGAACAGAACAACCGGGAACACAGATGTGTTCCCGGTTGTGTGCGTATTTAAGGGGTAAATTTGGAGAAGGTCAGGCGGCTGAGGTCCTTCGTTTCCAGTAAGCCGTATTCTTCGCTGTTTTTCTGGGCGTAGTGGATACGGAAGACCTGCTCCTGCGGGTCGTATTCCGACCAGTAGGCGTTAGCACCCCAGTTGTCAAAATTCGGCAGGCCCGTGGGGGAAAGGGTGCCGAGATACACATCGTTGCCCCGCCGCTGGTAGACGTAGACCCGGCGGGCACCGTCACCGCCATAGGTGACATTGGCTACCAGCTCCGTTACGCCGTCGCCGTCTAAGTCCACCACATAATCCTGCGGCTCATCGAAGCCGAAGGACTCGGCGATCTTCTTAGGACCGCCGCCCTGAATGGTGTAGTAGGTGCGGATAGTATGGCCGGGGCCTGCGCCGGTCTCTGTGGTGAAATAGCCCGTATAGCCCATGATGTCGGCAAATTCCGTTTGTCCGGTAAAACTTTTGGCCGGGACAAAGGATTCCGTGCAGATGAAATCCGGCAGGGAAATTGAGTAAGTGTAGGTACCTGCGGCTGCAGGCAGGACGGTGCCGTTTTCCTGCTTTGACCCCTCGCGGACGGTGACGATGTGGGAGTAGGTCATGGTGTTGACATCCAGATTGTGCTGCACATGTGACACCGGCGCGGTGGGGTAGGGGAACTGGTAGACAGTGCCGTCCTCCGTGATGCAGTAACTGCGGTAATAATCGCCATCCTGCAGATGGCGGAAGGTGTAGCCGCCTGCGGAGGAGGTGTCCAGGTCTTCTGACCATCCATTGATCAACTGTTTAATCTCTTCATTGGCGGCCTCCACGCTGCCTGCCCGGAAGACGGGATACAGCTGATAGCCCGTGGAGGGGGGAACGTCAGGTGTCGTTTCCGGCGTTCCTGTTTCAGAGCGGTCTGACTCTTCCGGTACCACGGCTGAGGTTGTGCTGTCTATTATGTAATGAGGCAGTTCCTCCACGCTGGTGCCGAAATGGGCGAAGAGGGTGGAGTTGTCTTCGTAATAAGGTGGCTGTGCGCGGTTGCCGAACTGATAATATTTACCGTCACTTTGGAACACATCGCAGGAGTCACCGGCAGGGATGACCTTTCCCACCACGCCGTCAGCACGGTGGAGATACAGTACCGCTGATTGGAACGGGCAGCCGGTGGCACCAATCTGCGAGGCAGAGCCAAACCGCGTTTCAATGTATTCGTAGCTCTCACCGGTGAGTGGATAGAATCGCTGACCGTTCCACCACTGCAGTGCTGCGTATTCGATGTCATGGATGTCCTCCGGTGTGAACCAGACGGCTTCCTGCTCCGCAATCCGGTCGGGGGAGAAGCGGCTTCCTTCCTCGGAGAGACTAAGAAACAGCTTTTCATCCAGATTCAGGAAATGGATGTACCGTTCCAGATGCTCGGCAGTTTCCACGGGCAGATAGTTCTGCATGTGGGAACTGAGGGAGGTGAGCATTGCGGCCTCTGTGGTATGGAGATCGCGATGAATCTGCTGCCCGTTTTCATCAGGATAGGACCACAGTACATACCCTACCCCGGGCCGCAGCTTCATCAGCAGCGCGGCCCGGCGGGCCATGGCCACGTCCAGCGCGTCGGCGTTCTCCGGCGTTTTGTAGAAGCTGACAGCGGGACCAAAGTTCCCCGGCCAGCCTACGGTAGCGGGCTGGATGATGCGGCCGTCCCAGAGGTCGGCACCCAGTAGGTACTGCATCAGCCCCAGATCGTCCAGCGACTGCATTTTTGCAAACAGTGCCGATGCTGCGCTGCCGGCTGCCATGGTGTCCATACCCAGATACTGCATCAGTGCCCGGATGCCCGCGGCAGACTGCCCCAGGTCGTGCAGGCTTTTATAACCTAACGTTTCGGCGTAGCTGTCGCCGCCCTGATCGCCGTACACAGTGATTAGATTTTGCTGGCCTTCTGCTGAAACAAACGGATAGGAGTAGTTGACACCGTCGATGTCACCGATCAGCGCCGTCAGCAGACAGGAGACGCCCCACATTTCCTTTTGTAACGCCTCCTCGTCGGTGGGGGGTGTGTCAAAGGCGATCAGCAGGACATTCTTGTTATTTTCTGTTCCGCGGGCGAGGCTGTAGCTGCCAAAGGTTCCGATGCCCAGCTTTTCCGTCAGCGGCAGAGCGTCATTGGGTTCCCGCAGGGAGAACAGCCGCAGATCGAACAATGCCTGCGCCAGATCCAGCTGGGGCACAGGCAGAACGGCCATGGAGCCGGAGGAGAGCAGCAGCCGGTACTGTATCACAGTGTTGTTCACCTGCGTCAGGGGGCGGTCCGCAGCGAAGAGCGTCGTTTTTCCTTCCGGCTCTGTGCTCAGCAGCACAGTATACAGCAGAACATCTTCGTCCGGCTCCAGACGATAGGTCGATTCTGCCTCGCCCTCACCAATGATATGGGCGGTGCCGGTGTAATGCGCCTCCGGCAGGGTTTCGGTGAAGCTACCCGTGCCAAAGGCGGTAAGACTCCACGTCAGTGTGTTGGTAAAACCGCCCTCTAAATCGTGTCCCGCTTCCACATACAGTCTGCCGGTGAAATCACGGGTGGAAACGCCGGTGTTTTCCTCCAGAAAACCGTCCAAAACGGTTTGGCCGCTGGAAATCAGCTGGCCGTTGTGGTAAATGTCGCGGTACAGACACCAACTGTGGATGTCCTCTGTAGCCTCCACGTCAAACTCCATGCCGCCTGTCGGCGAGGTACGCAGCGTCACCTGATTGTATGTTCCGCTCTGGGCGTTGGTGCCGCACACCAGTGCTACGAGGATGACGGCTGCCACCGCCAGAAATACCGCAGCAGGCGCGGCTTTTTTCCATTTCAAAACGTGCTTCACCCGCTTGGCCGCGTCGTGCTCGCCGAAGGCCAGTGCCATGGGGGCCCGGCGGTCGAGGGCAAAGGAGATGAGGGAGCGGCTGTAATCCTGCTTGACGCCATCGCCCAAGCGGGCCAGCACAGCTTCGTCACAGCGCATTTCCATATCCCGGCAGAACAGCACCCAGCACAGCCACACAGCGGGGTTCCACCAATATATGGTGAGAATCGCGAGTCCCATCAGCTTGGCCCAGTGGTCACCGCAGCGAATGTGATAGCGCTCATGGGCGAGGATATAGGCCCGTTCCGCTTCCGTCATGCGGAAGGGGATGTAAATGCGGGGGCGGAACAGTCCCAGCACAAAGGGGGTGGGGATGCCGTCACACTCCCACACGTTACCTTCCCGTCGGACCGCCATGGACACTTGCTGCTTCAGCCGCAGCGTGGAGAACACGAGGTAGAGCGTCATGGCCGCCATGCCGAGAATCCAGACAGCGGCAGCGGCAACAAAAAGATCCTCAACCTGCAGGGCTTCCCGCGTGCCGGCGTCGTTGGTGACAATCTCGCCCCGCTCGTTGGGGGTATAGCCCCGATTGAGCAGCACATCATAATCCGGCGTAAAGCCGCCGTTGTCCCGATAGGTCAGCGTTGGCTCGATATAGGTGTCTGCATAGGTGTCTGCGATTTCAGATACCTGCTGCGCGGTTTTTTCCGCCTGCACCAAGCCTACCGGACTTTCCGGTGCGATGGGACAGAGCAATCGGAATGCCACCACCAGCCAGAGCAGGTAGGTGTATTTTTTTGGCGCTTCCCGCAGTAGCCACCGCGCCGCAAGCACCACGGCCATGACCGGCAGGGCTGTCAGCGCCATGGTCAGCAGTTGTTCAAAAACATGGGTCATGCTCATCCCTCCTTGTGGGAATCGATCAGCCGTGTCAGTTCTGCGGCTTCCTCCTTGCTTAACGTGCGGCCGCTCATGAAAGCAGCCAGAAACATGGGCAGGGAGCCGCCGAAAGTCTTATCCACGAAGGTCTCTGCGGCCTCCGCGGTGACGGCTTCCTTTTCTGCCAGTACGGTCACGAGACTGTTTTCGTTTTTCAAAAGGCCCCGCTCACACAGCTTTTTCAAAACGGTGTAGGTGGTAGATTTTTTCCAGCCTAACTCCTGTGCGCAAAGCTCCACCAGACGGCCGGATGCCACCGGAGCCGCGTCCCACACCACCTGCATAAAACGGTATTCACTGTCACAGAGATGATATTCCTGCATGGATTGTCCTCCTTTGGTCTATTTTTATCGATCTCTTGCGTTTAGTCTATAATAATAGACCGTCTGTGTCAAGAAAAATTCCCCGAAGCAGAAAAAACTGCCTCGGGGAAGGAATTATTTTGCCATAATTGAGGGACGATAAGCGGAGGTGAGCACTTTCTCAAATACCGGCGCGTCCGGCTTTTCGATGCGGCGGAGGATCTGCTCGCCGGCGGCCAGACCCAGTTCCTCAACGGGCTGAACGATGCAGTCCATCTGGCCGGAATAAAGCTGATACAGATTCGTATCATAGTCCACGAAGCTGACCAGATCGATGTCCTCGCCCAGACGGATGCCCTTCTGGTGGAGGTAGATGATGGTCTCGGAGGCCATCAGGCCCTGACAGACCACGATGGCATCGCACTTCTGATCCAGCAGAGTGTCCAGGCAGGACTGCACGCTGTTTTCCATGGAGTTGCCGTAGTGGATCAGGCTATCGTCCTGCGGCAGGCCGCAGTCGGCGATGGCCTCGCGGTAGGCGGCGATACGCTCCTGCGTGGAGGACAGGCGGGGCAGACCACCCACAATGCCAATGCGCTTGGCTCCCTTGGCGGCCAGACGGCACACGCTGCGGTAGATGGGCTGGAAGTTGGAAACGCAGATGGAGGAATAGCTCTTGGTCTCGAATGTGCGGTCTACGAGAACCACGGGGAAGTCCGTAGGAATGAGTGCGTTGAACCGGTCAAAATCCTCCATGGTGCTGGCTACCAGCAGGCCGTCCACCAAACCGGCAGACAGCAGGCGGATGTTGGTTTCCTCCCGGTCGGCATCCTCTTTGGTGTTGGCGATGATCAGGTGGTAGCCATGGGCAGAGAGATAATTCTCCACGGATTCAATCATGGTGCCGAAGAATTTGTTGGAAATATCGGGCACAATAAAACCAACAGTCTTTTTCTTGCCGGTACGGAAGCTGCGGGCAGATGCGTCCGGCGTGTAGCCCAGTTCGGCAATGGCCTTGTAGACCTTGTCCTTTGTCTCGGCCGAGACATAGCGGGTGTTGTTAATGGTATGGGAGACCGTGGCGGTGGAAACACCTGCCAGACGGGCGACATCACTGATCGTTACTTTCATGTGAAAACCTCTTGCGTAAAAATGATGATTTTTGCGTAATCAATTAGCACACTCAGTATAGTCAGGAAATCTTCCTGCGTCAAGCTTTTTTCGCGATTTTACGACATCAGTTGTGAAAAATGACATGATATTATCAAAAATGAACAGCATTACTTTTAGAATGTTATTTGAATTGCCGATTGCGAAAAAGTGTCCAATATGATACGATTAACCCTGTCAATCGATTAATTGAATCGTTTACGCAAATGATTTGAGCAGAAATAGAAACTGAGAGGAGTTTTTTATTATGATGACCAAGATTGGTATCAATGGCTTTGGCCGTATCGGCCGCCTGGCATTCCGCGCTGCCATCGCTCGCGAGGATGTGGAGATCGTCGGTGTCAATGATCCCTTCATGAACACTGAATACATGGTTTACATGCTGCGTTATGACAGCGTCCATGGCAAGTTCCCCGGCACTGTTGAGTGCGAAGAGGGCGCTCTGATCGTCAACGGCAAGAAGATCCCCGTTTTCACCGAGATGGAAGTCAAGAACATTCCCTGGAACACTGTCGGCGCTGAGATCATCCTCGAGTGCACCGGCAAGCACCACGACAAGCCCTCCTGCCAGGGCCACATCGACGCCGGCGCAAAGCATGTCATCATGGGCGCTCCCTCCAAGGACGACTCTCCCATGTTCGTCATGGGCGTCAACAACCACAAGTACACTCCCGACATGCAGTTCGT
>JAFYQM010000065.1 GCA_017547085.1 Oscillibacter sp. | reverse complement strand
CGATGTCGCAGGACTTGACCTTCAGGTCGGCCAGATCGCCGGAGCAGCACTCCAGCTGACGGACGGGAATGTCCAAATTACGGAACAGCTCAACGGAGTAGCGCCACAGCTTCTCGTACCAGTCCTTGGATTCCTCGGGCTTGCAGACGACGATCATCTCCTGCTTCTCAAACTGGTGAATACGATACACACCGCGCTCCTCAATGCCGTGAGAACCCTTCTCCTTGCGGAAGCAGGGGGAGTAGGAGGTCAGGGTCTGGGGCAGCTTTTCGTTGGGCACGATCTGGTCAATGAAGCGGCCGATCATGGAGTGCTCGGAGGTGCCGATCAAATACAGGTCCTCACCCTCGATCTTATACATCATGCCGTCCATGTCGGTCTGGCTCATAACGCCTTCCACCACGTTGCCGTGGATCATGAAAGGAGGAATGCAATAGGTAAAGCCCTTGCTGATCATAAAGTCGCGGCCGTAAGCCAAAACGGCCTCATGCAGGCGGGCGATATCGCCCAGCAGATAGTAGAAGCCGGAACCGGAAACGCGGCCGGCGGCTTCCAGGTCAATGCCGTCAAAGGACTCCATGATGTCGGTGTGATAGGGAACAGGGAACGCAGGAACCTTGCACTCACCAAAGCGCTCCACTTCCACGTTGGCGGAATCATCAGGGCCAATAGGCACGGTGGGATCGATGATCTGGGGGATGACAATCATACGCTTGCGGACTTCTTCATCCAGCTCGGCTTCCAGCTTTTCCAGCTCGGCCAGGCGGTCGGCCTGCTCCTTGACCTGCGCCTTGACGGCCTCGGCCTCAGCCAGCTTGGAGGGGTCCTTCTTGGCCTGACCCATCAGCATGCCGATCTGCTTGGAGAGGGTATTGCGGTTGGAGCGCAGTTGGTCAGCCTCCACGATGGCGGCACGGCGCTTGGAGTCCAGTTCGATGACCTCGTCTACCAGAGGCAGCTTGGCGTCCTGAAACTTTTTCTTGATGTTTTCCTTGACGATGTCGGGGTTTTCCCGCACAAAACGAATGTCCAGCATGGTAATGATCTCCTCTTTATATCAGTTTTAATTGAAAGTCTTATTTTGCTTGGAATGTGATGTTTCACGTGAAACGTCGTCGCCGCAAGTTTTGCATCCTTCGCTTCCGGCTGAAGCCGAAAGCTCACTCGCTCCACTGCGGCTCCTCTTTCCCGCCGCAAACACGTTGTTGGTTTGCGGCGGGAGTCCTTTTGGAATTGCAAGCTCCATATTCCTCGTCCTACCGCGAAGCGGTAGGCCTCGTCCATTCCGCTGCCTCTCTTCTTTCCAACCGCAAACGCTTACCCGCAAGGGGTACGCCGCATCCGTATACCCAAAGGGCACGAGTGGCGGGCAAGCCGCCAACGGCTGCGCAGTCGCTGGTTTGCGGCGGGAGCCCGTTTGGGAATGTTATTCTGCGGCGCTATTTACATCTGCCTCAGTCAGCTTGTCCAGCACAGCGGCTTTCAGCTGCTGGAAGCGGACGTAGGGAGCGGTCACGGAACCGCTGTCGGTGGAGAGGGGGGTGGGAGACAGCAGCTCGGCTGCGCCGCTGGCTTCCATCTTGTCGATGATGATCTTGCAGCCGGCGTAGTCGCCGCTGGCATATTCCTGCTGCAGGCAGTACAGCTGCTGCTGCGCCGCAAAAAGGGCATCGGCTTCGGCCAGTGCGGTTTCAGAGGCGGTTAGCTGCTCCTGCGTGTCCTGCAGCTGGTTTTCTGTGTCAGACAGCTTGTCCTGCAGCGCCAGAAGCTTGTCCTGATCGGCCTGCATGTCCTTGATGGTGGTCATAAAGGAGCTTTCCAGTTCGCCCATGGCCTGCTGATTGCTCCGTTGGTGCATGGCAAAGGATAGGGCCATCAGCAAAAAGGCGGCGATAAACAGGATCATAATATAAATGAGGACCGGTTTGCCGCTTCTGTGGGGCTGCTCCTCCGGTGTGTGTTTTTCCTGAGTCATGACGGGGTTCCTTTCTTCTTCACCTGCAGGAGGGCCAGTGCGTCCAGCAGGTCGTTCAGATCGTCCACGCCGTAGTATTCCAGCTCGATGCGGCCCTTTTTGCGGCCCGATACGATCTTCACGCCCCGTCCCAGACGGGAGGAGAGGTCTTTCTGTGCCTCCGCGGTGTAGTCCACCTGATCGGCAGGCTTTTCTTTTTCCGGTTTTTCACCGGCGGAGAGCCGTTTCACCAGTGCTTCTGTCTGGCGGACGGAGAGCCCGCCTGCTACGATTGCATCGGCGGCACGGACCTGCAGCGCAGCGGGGAGGACCACCAGCGCGCGGGCGTGGCCTGCGGAAAGGGTTCCTTCCTGTACCAGTTTCTGCACGGCGGATTCCAGTTCCAGCAGGCGCAGCGCGTTGGTCACAGCGCTGCGGGACTTGCCCACACGGCTTGCAGCCTCCTCCTGCGTCATATGGTACTGGGAGATCAGGGTGCGGAAGCCTGCGGCTTCTTCGATGGGGTTCAGATCCTCCCGCTGGAGGTTTTCGATCATAGCCAACTCGGCGGCCTTGCGGTCATCTGCCTCGATGACGATCACAGGGACTTCGCTGAGGCCTGCCAGACGGGCAGCGCGCCAGCGGCGCTCACCGGCAATAATCTGATAATAGCCGGAGTTCAGCTTCCGTACGGTCAGCGGCTGAATAATGCCGTGCTGGGCAATGGATTCGGCCAACTGGCCCAAAGCCGCGTCATCAAAGACTTTGCGGGGCTGCGCGGAGTTGTTCTCCACGCTGGTGATGGGCACATAGGTGGTGCCGCTGGATTCCGGCTTCAGTACGTCCTCGCCCAACAGGGCGCCAAGGCCGCGGCCGAGACCGGAAGGCTTTTTTGATGCCATGAAGATTGCTCCTTTCAGGCGTTTTGCTTGCTGAGAAACTCTGCGGCCAGCGCTTTGTAGCATTCCGCGCCGCGGGAGGAACGATCATATGCGGTGATAGGCTTGCCGTGGCTGGGCGCCTCGGAAAGCCGGACGTTGCGGGGAATCACGGTGGCGTAGACCTTGCCGGGGAAGTAGTGCTTTACTTCCTCCGCTACCTGCAGCGCTAGATTGGTGCGGCCGTCAAACATGGTTAGCAGCACGCCTTCCAGCTCCAGCTGGGGATTCAGGGCCCGCCGCACGATGCGCACGGTGTTCATCAGGTCGGAAAGGCCCTCCAGTGCGTAATACTCGCCCTGCACCGGCACCAAAAGGGTATCTGCGGCGCACAGGGCGTTCAGTGTCAGCAGCTCTAAAGAGGGCGGACAGTCAATAAAGATAAAGTCGTAGCGGTCAGAAACCTCTGCCAGCGCATCCCGCAGCAGAAATTCACGCCGCTCCATAGCGATCAGCTCAATACCTGCGCCGGCCAGTGCCTTGTTGGAGGGCAGCACATCGCCGAAGCGGGTATGTACGATGGCATCCGTCACGGGGACGGTACCAATAACCACCTCGTAAATGCCTTTGGAGAGAGTCTTGTCCACACCCATGCCGGAGGTGGCATTGGCCTGCGGGTCAAAATCGCACAGCAAAATGCGCTGACCCATCTCCGCCAGAGCGGCGGCAAGGCTGACACAGGTGGTGGTTTTGCCCACGCCACCCTTCTGATTGACGATTGCAACGGTTTTTGCCATGCTGGCACCTACTTTCCTTGGTTGCATTTTCACATACAGATATATTATATCAAGGTGTCCTGACAGGTGCAAGAGAAGAATCAAAAAAGTCGTAAAAGAAATGTTTCACGTGAAACATAAAAAACAGGCCTGTGTTTTTCAACACAGGCCTGTCAGCATATTACAGCAAAAGCATACCGCTGCGGGGCGGGAGATAGTGGGTCAGGACGCCGTCCTGTGCGGTCAAGTGCGTACCGGAAAGCAGGTCAGTTGCCGTTCCATTCCACGGGAGAGTCAGTTTTTCCGGTGTTTCACCCGCGTTGACGGCACAAATCAGGGTTTCGCCATCAATTTCACGGGCAAACACCAGCAGAGAACCCTCTGCAGTCAGATAGCGGATCGTGCCGCGCTGCAGGGCCGGATGGGCCTTGCGGAGTGCGGCCAGCAGGGTGAAGCGGGCTTTCAGATCGGCGTCCTCGCCGCCCCAGGGGTAGCTGCCCCGGTTAAAGGGGTCTTCCCAGCCCTCCATGCCGGCTTCGTCGCCGTAGTAGACCATGGGAGAGCCGGGGAAGGAGAACAGGATCAGTGCTGCCAGCTTCACACGGGAAATACCCAGTGCCCGCTGGGCAGGGGAGAGGCGGAAAGCCGCCCGCTCACCGCGGGTTTCCGGCTTTTGTTCCGCACCCAGCATGGTCAGAATACGGGGCGTATCGTGGGTGCCGAGGAAGTTCAGCGCGGAGTAGTAGACGTCGGGGGGATAATTCTCCCGCAGCGTTTCCATAGTTTCTTTGAATGCTGCGGCGTTACCGCCCCGCAGGAAGTCCATCACTGCGGTGCGGAAGGGGTAGTTCATGACGCTGTGCAGGCCCTTGCCGAAAATATAGGACCGGCGCCGGTCATAGGAGATCTTGTTGGAGGCGTCCTCCCAGACTTCACCCAGCAGGAAGGCGTTGGGGTCGGTTTCCACCACGGCTGTGCGGATTTTTTCAATAAACCAGTCCGGCAGTTCGTCTGCCACGTCCAGCCGCCAGCCGTCCGCGCCGCAGCGGAGCCAGCGGCGGATAATGGAGTTTTCGTTATCAATAATGTAGTCTACATAGCTTTCGGACTCTTCCCGCACGGCAGGCAGCGTTTTGATGCCCCACCAGGAGTCGTAGTCATCAGGCCAGTGCTTGAAGTTGAACCAGTTGTAGTAGGGGCTTTCCTTGCTTTGGGCTGCACCCAGAGAGGGGTAAAAGCCATCCTCGTTGAAGTAAATGCTCTGAGAGCCGGTGTGGTTGAACACACCGTCCAGCATCACCTTCATGTCCCGCCGGTGGGCCTCTTCGCACAGGGTACGGAAATCCGCCTCCGTGCCGAGGAAGGGGTCAATGGTCTCGTAATCCGCCGTGTTATAGCGGTGGTTGGAGGCTGCTTCAAAAATCGGGCAGAGATACAGCGTTTTCACGCCCAAATCCGCCAGTATATCCAATTTTTCCGTAATACCCGCCAGAGAGCCGCCGAAAAAGTCCCGGTTGCGGATCTCGCCGTCCGGTTCCGGCTGCCAGGAGGGAATATCGTCCCAGTTTTCATGTACCCAGCGGTTGCCCACAAGACCGGTGGGGTCGGGCAGCGCGGTGCGGCAGAAACGGTCGGGGAAGATCTGATACGTCACGCCCTCGCCAAACCATGCAGGGGTGTGGTTCGGGAGATAGGTGGTCAGCTGCCAGGGGTCCAGTCCGCCGTCGCTGCGATAGCCGGTTTTGTCCAGATCGCAGCCGGAGCCGTCATCCCGCCAGAGGTGGAAATGATACCAGCTCAGCTCCGGTTTGGCCGGAGCAGGCAGCTGTCCGGTAAAGCAGGAACGACCCTCCTCTGCAGAGGAAACAAGCTTCAACTCAACAGATTGCCAAATTTTGGAAAACTCGTAAAAAAGTACAATAGAACAGTGAGAAAAGCCCTCAGACACAAGGGGTCGGCAGGAAAAAGTAATCGTTTGCCCGCAGGAAACAGCACCGTAGGGGGTTTTGTAAGCCTCGCGGCGGGGATCAAAGACAAACGGTTCGCTCATGCAATAAACTCCTTCGGATGATTGGGTTAGGGGATCAGCTGGTTTTCGGGGAGAACGGCGGTGCCGATCTCGTCTGCGGAGAAGTACGCGTTGAGGATCTCCACAGCAGCGGTGGCCAGCGCGGAGCCGGAGCCGCCCTTTTCAATGACGATGGAGACGGCGATCTCCGGTTCGTCATAGGGGGCAAAACACACAAATACGCCGGTGTTTTCTGTTTCGGCGCCCACCTGTGCCGTACCGGTTTTTGCGCCTGCTTCTACCACGCACTGGCTGAAATAGGGGGCGAGAGAGGAGGTGGTCAGGTCGTGCATGCCTTTTTTTACGGCGGCAAGGGTACTCTCGTTCATTTGGATGACGTTGGTGGGGGCGGTGTTGCCGGTGGTGACCACCTCGGAATTGTCGTAGGTTTTGACGGCCTTCAGGAGGTGTGCGTCATAGTGCGCGCCGCCGGAGACCATCGTGGCAATATAGTTAGCCAGCTGAATGGGACTGTAGAGCTGGTTGGACTGGCCGAAGGCCGCCCAGGGGGTCTGGTTTTCACCGGCCTTGTTTTCCGGCAGGGCACCGGGGTCGTCACCGGTTTCAATGCCGGTGTTTTCGCCCAGACCAAATGCGGTCAAATATTCACGGAATGTGTCCATCCCGAGTCGATAGCCCATTTCTGCAAAGAAATAGTTACAAGAAACAGTAATTGCCTGAGACACATCCACATTGCCGTGGCCGCTGCGGTTCCAGCACCATGCACCGCTTCCGGTGGGGTCATTGGGATAGGCCCAGCGTCCGGTGTCCCGAATCTTTTCCGTCAGGGTGGTTGCACCTTCCTCCAGTGCTGCCACAGCGGTCAGCGGCTTGAGGGTGGAGCCGGGGGCATAGGTGCCCTGTGTGGCGCGGTTAAACATGGGTTTGGCGAGATCGGCGCTCAGCTCGTTCCAGTTCTGGCGCCACGAGGACAGGTCATAGGTGGGATAGGAGGCAAGACTCAGCACCTCGCCGGTGCCAACTTTGATCACGGCGGCGCCTGCACCGCGGGTATCGGCGTCCTTTTGGTATTTCGGGTCTTCGTTTAGCCGTGTCACCGTGGAGGCCAGTGCCTCTTCCACGGCCTTTTGCAGCTCTAAATCAATGGTCAGCTCCACGGTGTTGCCCGGTTTGGGCTCCTTGGAGTAGTATTCGCCGGTGATTTTGCCGTCGCTGTTGACGGAAACCACCCGCTTGCCGTCCGTACCCTTGAGATATTGCTCGAAGGCGGATTCCACGCCGCTGCGGCCAATCCAGTCATTGCCGTCATAGCCCTGTTCCCGCAGGGCTTTCAGGTCATCGGTGGCCTCCAGACGGCTGACGTAACCTAAAATGTGGGCAGCATATTCCGTCTCGTACTGCCGGACAGAGGAGGTGGTGATCCGCGCACCGGCGTAGTTGCCGTCGGAAATTTTGGAAATAAAGGCGGTGTCGATGTTCTCCACCAGAATGTAATCCGTGTAATTGGCCAGCCGCCGCAGAGCCAGCTCATAGCGGACACCCAGAATTTTTCGGGTTTCCAGCAATGTCAGGCCATCGGGCAGATCCATCTTTTCGCCCATCAGCAGTACCAGATCCGGTGCTGTGATGCCTGCGTCCAGCAGCAGCTGTTCCGTCAGGGAGGAGGCAGGCAGACGTTTCAGCAGCTCTTTGGCCTGCTCGGCCGGGGTCAGGACCACGTCCGCGCCATCCTCTTCGGCAGAAGGGGTTGTATCAGGCTCCGGTTCTTCTGCCGGAACCAGCTCGGGATGCAGCAGTAAGTATTCTCCCAACGGCCCGGCTACCTCGTTCAGCGACTTGAGATAGGTGAAAAAGCGGCTCCGTTGGGTATCGGAAATGCCGTCCAAAGCGTAAATAAAGGGGGCGGTCTCAGAAATGGGCAGGTTATCCACCCACGCCTTGCCCTCTTTCTGGCACAGCTCCACCAGCCGGAGAATGGCCAGATTCTGTTCTTCGCCGTCGTCCAGCAAGCTGGCATCAAAGGTCAGGTCGTAGGCAGAGGAGTTGGAGACCAGCGTGCGGCCGCTGCGGTCAGTGATAATGCCGCGTGAGGCCTCCACCCGTTCTTCACGGGCGATGGAGTGGATGGACTGTGCCAGATAATCCGCATGGTGAACCACCTGCGTGTCCACCAGAACACCCAGGTAGGTCAGCAGAACCGCCGACAAAAGCCCCGCCAGAATCAGCAGGCGGGCAGTGGAGGGTTTACGATCCATGGGATCTCCTTTGCAGATCAGTCGTTTTCATGGGCTTTGCAGTGGACGGCGCGAAACAGCACCGTCACAGGGATCACGAGCGGTGCGGTAATTAAAAATTCCCGCGCCATGACGGAAAAACCGGCGCCCCATGCGGCCTTCCTGTCGATCCAGAGTAGAAAACACCGGAAAGTGTCGGTGAGGAAAAAGGCGGCAGCAGCCGCACTCAGAGAGCAGATAAAGCCCGCGGGCAGCAAGCTGTGGGAGAGCAGGCCCGCGCACAGGCCCGCCAGCGGGAACACCAGCGTATAGAGACAGGGAAAAGCCCCCGGCAGCAGCGAATCGCAGATCACGCCAACGATCAGGGCAAACACGCTTCCAGCCAGCGGCCCCTCGTAGGTGGCGGGGATGGTGGCCAGCAGGGGGTAGAGGAAGGGAATGACGCCCCAAACAGTGATGCGCTGTAAAAGAGCGGTCTGTACCCAGATGCATAGCACGGCGGCCAGCACATAGAGCAGCCATTTGAACATGATCTCATTGCGAGCCAGCACGGCGGGGCCTCCTTCCTACAAAAATCAGCCTGAATAAGGGGTCCCCCGCCGGAACCCGGCAAATCCGGTGGGGAATGTGAGGAGCAAGGGAACGGGGTGAGAAATCGGCGTAAGCCGGTTTCGAGTGGAGTGGACTTTGCGACGATCAGGGAACGATGTCGAAGGATTTGATGATAAATACCTGCGTCAGCGCGGCAAAATCCACGGCGGGAGACAAAATGGCATAAGGCGCGGCACCGGAATCATCTACCTTGACCTCCTCCACGGAGCCGATCACCAGACCGGAGGGATAATAGCCGCCAAGACCGGAGGTCAGCACCAGATCGCCGCCCAGCAGCTCACATTCCGCAGGCAGATAGTCCAGCCGCAGCAAATTTTTCTCCATCAGGGAGAAGTTGCCTTGTGCAAGGCCCAGATCGCCGCTGCGGAACACCTGCGCGCCCAGTGAGGTATCGGTATCCACCAGCGTCAGCACGGTAGACCAGTTGGTGCCGGTCTCGCTGATGACGCCCACCATGGCTCCGGTCTCGTCCATGACACAGTCGTTCACCTCTACGCCGTGGAGAGTGCCCTTATTCAGTGTCAGAGAGGAGGTCCAATTGGTAACGGTGTGCTCCGTCACGGTGGCAGCCTCCAGATCGCTTGTCAGGTCGCGACGCTGTTCCCGCAGGTCCAGCAGTCGGCGCAGGCGGGCGTTTTCCTCCCGGTCCTTGCGGGCCTGCCGGATGTCTGCTTCCATATCTGCCAGCTGCTGGCGCAGCTGTGCGTTTTCCGCCTCCAGCGCCGAGGTATCCTTGTAATAGCGCTGCTTGTCGTTGAACCAGGTGGCCACGGAGGTATAGGCGTTGCGAAAGGGAGAGGCAATGGTGTTGGCTGCGTTGGCCAGCGGGGAGGAGGTGTTGCTGAAAACGGACAACAGCGCCAAAGCCACAGCGATCACCGCTGCGGCAAAAAGCACCCATAATCCGTGTTCTTTCAGAAAGTTTTTCAAAGGGAATCTCCTTTTAGAGAATATGCAGAATCAAAGAAGATGGACACCAAACTGTGCCAGCATGCGGGAGAGCCGCAGCACCGGCAGTCCCATCACGTTGAAGAAGTCGCCGTGGAGCTTTTCCACCAGCAACGCACCCTTGCCTTGCACGCCGTAAGAACCGGCCTTGTCCATGGGCTCGCCGGTGGCGATATAGGCCAGCAGTTCGGCTTCGTTTGCAGGACGGAAATACACCTCGGTAGTCTCGCTTTCGGTCAGGACGCGGTCGCCCTGCCGCACGGTCACGCCGGTGCAGACGGTGTGGTGGCGGCCCTGCAGGTCCGTCAGCATTCGCAGGGCGTCTGCTTCATCCACAGGCTTGCCCAGCCGCTGATCATCCAGAAACACCATGGTGTCGGCGGTGATGACGATCTCATCGGGGGTGCACAGCGCGGCGGCAGCTTCCGCCTTTTTGCGGGAAATGTGCTCCACGATTTGTGCGGGCTTCAAGTCTGCGGGATAGCTTTCGTCTGCCTCGGGAACGCGGATGTCAAATTCCTCGATGCCGATGCGGTGCAGCAGCTCCTGCCGCCGGGGAGAGGCGGAGGCCAGTACGATGTTTGCCATAGTCTGTCTCCTTATTTGCCGGTGGAGCCGAAGCCGCCGCGGTCGGGACTATCCAGATGCTCCACACGGGTGAACACCAGCTTGGGCTGGTTTTCCATGATGCGGAACTGGCAGATGCGTGCGCCCTTTTCGATGGTCACGTCGCGGGTGGCGTAGACGGGCATGTGCCACTGGTCGCCGTCGCCGCAGTAGGAGCAGTCCACCACGCCCACGGAGTTGGTTTGCAGGATACCGTAATTCTTAAAGGTGGAGCTGCGGGGTGCAATGTGAGCTTCGTAACCCTTGGGCAGCGCCACGGCAATGCCCAGGGGGATCAGGCGGAACTCGCCTGCTTTCAGGGTCACTTCCACAGCGGCGCGCAGGTCGATCCAGTCGGATTTGCCGTCCACATAGCACAGCTCCTCCATGTCGTCGTGAAAATATTTTACCTTGATTTCTTCCATGAAATACTCCAAAATCAAATACTTTTAGTAATATAATAATTAAATTATACAAAAAGACATCAAAAACACACTTAAATCATTTTCGCCGCGGCGCACCCCAGGGGGGTTTCTCTTGTCGCGCCGCGACAATTCACCTTCTGTACGTGGCGAAAATTCATTGACTCAGCCGCCTTGCACTCGCAAGGAGTATGCGATATTCGTAAGGCGCTAAAGCGCCAACGGCTATCCAAGGCGGCGTTCACCAGTGAACGATTTCACTGGTGGGGGAATCTACTGCGCAGCCGTTAGCAGCTTTGCTGCTCTACGGATGCGGCGTGCCCCTTGCGGGTAAAGGGGGGACCTGTCCCCTCTTTAATTATTCGACGCCGCGTTCATACAGGCCGCGGGTAAATTCCGCAGGGGCTTTCGCACCGGTTTGATAGGCTCGCAGTACGGCGGCACACTCCGCGGGAGACTCGGTGGTGAAGCGCAGACGGGCGTAGGCAAGGCCCAGATGCTTCCAGTCCGGCCGGTCAGCCAGCCACAGCACGCGGCTGTTCTGCACCTCCGTGCGGTGACCGTAAACACCCGTCAGGGGGAAGGCTGCGCCGGTGCGGTCCTGCAGGGTGTGGATGCTGCGGCAGGGGGCACGGTCGGGGATAGGACTGTTGCGATCCACGCGGCAGCCGCACTGGTTCTGCACCAGACAGTTCTCCGTGATCATCAGGGGCAGGCGGCCGTAAACGATGGCCTCGGCGGGCAGGATCTTCTGCATGTCCCGCAGCTGGGCAAACCGCAGCTCAAAGGAGAGACAGGCGGAATCCAGACCCTTGCCGCGCAGATAATTCAGTGAGCGGCTGTTGAAGACGTTCAGACCGTAGTCACCATAGAGGGCGAGGCCGGTATCCCGCACCAGCGGGAAGTGGCCGAGGTTGCCGAGGAGTGCGGCGGTCACGCCGATAGATTGGGCATGGGTCAACATGGCTTTCAGTTCCGGTTCGTCCCGATCCCGCCACACGCGGGGCAGGATAGCGCACCATTCCGTGTCGCCTGCGGGGAGGGCGGTGCAGTCTGCCAGCTCCTCCAGCGGGACATAGATGCGGGCGGGAGACTGGGCCAGCAGTTCCTCCGTCACCTGCACGAGGGAGGCCACGGAAACGGTGAAGCGGGGACTGCTTTCCGAGCAGTCAATGTCCGGCAGGGCCGGAATATCGGCCTCCCGGCGAACGGGAACAGCACTGCGGGCGTCCGCAAGGGCGCTCAGGGCGTCTCTCCGCAGGGCGTTGATGGCGCTGGCGGGGAGGGAGAGGCCATCATCCACCAGTGTGACCACGGTGTCGCAGCGGAAGGCGGTGCCGCCGGTCTTGCGGAGGCGGGCCTCCACATCCGCGCCGTCCAGACTGCGGCTGCGGGCGGCTTCGGGAACGGGTCCGGTGACGGTGACGGTGTGACCGTCCTTGTCAGATGCCGTCAGTCGGCACGGCTGGCCTGCTTCGATGGCGCAGGAGAGGTCCACCGGCACGGTGCGGGCATCGTCTTTTTCATAGGCGGCCTTCGCCGCCTCGAACAACTCTTTCGGTTCGGGAATGTTTTCGGGACGGGTGCCGAACATGGCGGCTCCCCGCTTGCCCGTCCAGTAAAAATCGGTAAAGCCGGAGCGGGAGAAGGCCAGTTCCAGTTCCGCCTGTTCAGCGGCGGTGGGCTTGCGGTGTTCCTCCAACAGGCGGGCGTAAATGCGGGTGATGACGGCCACATATTCCGGCCGCTTCATCCGACCCTCCAGCTTCAGGCAGTTGACGCCGCTTTCCGCCATTTCGCCGAGCCGATTGGCAAGGCAGTTGTCCTTCAGACTGAGGGGATACTGCTTTTTCGCCAGCCCGTCAAACCCGTAGGGCAGGCGGCAGGGCTGGGCACAGCGACCGCGGTTGCCGCTGCGGCTGCCCACCACGGCGCTCATGGCGCACTGGCCGGAATAGCACATACACAGCGCACCGTGGGCGAAAACCTCTACCTCCGCGTCACAGCTGCGGCAGATTTGGGTGGTATCTTCACCGGAACACTCGCGGGCGATCACTACCCGCTCGCAGCCGTCAGCCGCCGCTTCGGCGGCACCGCCGGAGGTAAAAATGCTCATCTGGGTGCTGGCGTGGACGGGCTGGTCGGGGAGCGCACGGCGCAGCAGGTCAAAGAGGCCCCAATCCTGCACCAGAATGGCATCCACGCCGAGGCGGCAGGCGGTGCGGGCCGTTTCCAGCGCGCGGGGCAGTTCCCGGTCGGTCAGCAGGGTGTTCAGGGTCAGGAAGACCCGCACACCCCGGACATGACAATAGACCAGAGCCTCCGCAAACTCCTCGTCTGAGAAGTTTTTGGCGCTCCGGCGGGCATTGAAATCACCCCAGCCCAGATACACCGCGTCCGCACCGCTCTGTACGGCGGCGCGGAGGGATTCCGGCGATCCGGCGGGGGAGAGCAGCTCCGGTGCGGACATCACTTGTGACGGTTGTCCTGACGCTGCTGCAGTCGGAAAATCTCCCGCTTCAGCTCGCTGACTTCGGCCTGTGCGCGGTTGGCCTCGTCCAGATATCCCTTGATCTGGGCGCGCAGCTGCTCGGCTACGGCCTGAGCCTTGAACAGCTCGTCGGTGATGTTGGCGGCGGTCAGAACGGCGGCGTCGGTGCGACCCACCTTGGCGCTGTTAAGCACTTCGGCCATCTTGTCGCCCACATAGGAGCCGACTTTCTGCATATAAGAGGCGGATTCCTCCGCCACGAAGGTGTAGTCCTCACCGCAGATGGTGATGCTGACGCGGTTTGCCATAGGATATTCCTCCTTGTTTTTCTCTAAGGGTACAATCCACCCATTTTCACAGCATAAAGTATACCATAAGAAACATATCTGTGCCAGAAAAAAGAGACTGTTTTTAAAAATTTTCCACAGAAGGAGCAAACACGGTGGAAAACGAACCAAAAACAGGGCAAAAGCGGAGAAAACCCGTTGACAAACGGGTAAAACATGATATTATGAATCGGTGAACGGAATAGTTTGGCGTGGAAAGGGACGAGTACTCCTTTTTCTCCTGCGAAGAGAGCCGCCGTTTGGTGCAAGGCGGAGAGGAGAGAGGGACGAAAATCACCCTGGAGCCTCCGGCTGAAAGACGACGCGAGTAGGTTTGGACGATTGATGCCCGTTACAGCATCGGCCTGTGATAGCAGGCACAGAGCGGTCGATCCCCGCGAGGGGTCGGCAACCGAGAGTGGTACCGCAGAGTGTTTTCGCACTTTGTCTCTTGATTAGAGGCAAGGTGTTTATTTTTTTCTCAAGGAGGGTGCCATGAACTGTCCCTACTGCGGAAAAGCGATGGAAGAAGGCTTCCTCAGCAGCAAGTCGCCGGTGTTCTGGTCGGAAGAAGTGAGCGGACTGCCGGTTCCCACGCAGCGGGGAGACGTTCTGCTGGGCAAGGCGTTGGGCCTGCTGCGGCCGAAAGCCTGTTTGTGCCGGGATTGCCGGACTGTGATCACGAAATATTAAATTGCAATAAAGGTATTATTTGAGGAGGAATCAGAGACATGGATTACAACAAGACCATTAATCTGCCCAAGACCGAGTTCCCCATGCGCGCGGGTCTGCCCAAGCGCGAGCCGGAGATGCTGGCACGCTGGCAGGAAATGGACATTTACAACGAGATGCTGAAGAAGAACGAGGGCAAGCCCCGCTTCTCCCTGCATGACGGCCCTCCGTTCTCCAACGGCAACCCCCACATGGGCCATGCCATGAACAAGACCCTGAAGGACATGATCGTCCGTTCCTACGCCATGCGCGGTTACTGGACGCCCTATATCCCCGGCTGGGATAACCACGGTATGCCCATCGAGTCCGCCATCATCAAGGAGCAGAAGCTGAACCACAAGGCCATGAGCGTGCCCGAATTCCGCTCTGCCTGCCATGCCTACGCCCAGAAGTATGTGGACATCCAGATGAAGGGCTTCCAGCGCATGGGCGTTGTGGGCGATTGGGAGCATCCCTACCTGACCATGAACCCCGGCTTCGAGGCTGAGGAAGTCAAGGTCTTCGGTGAGATGTATAAGCGCGGCTATATTTACAAGGGCCTGAAGCCCGTGTACTGGTGCGCACACGACGAGACCGCTCTGGCTGAGGCTGAGATCGAGTACAAGGACGATCCCTGTACCACCGTCTACGTCAAGTTCCCCATGAACGACGACTGCGGCAAGCTGTCTGCTTACGATAAGTCCAAGCTGTTCTTCGTGATCTGGACTACCACCATCTGGACCCTGCCCGGCAACCTGGCCATCGCCCTGCACCCCGTGGATTCCTACGCTCTGGTGAAGAACGCTGAAAACGGCGAGATCTACATCGTGGCCGAGGCTCTGGTGGAGAAGGTCATGCGCGTGGGCGGCGTGGAGAACTACGAGATCGTGGAGACCCACCCCGGCCAGTTCTTCGAGAACATGCTGGCTGACCATCCCTTCCTGCCCAAGACGAGCCGTCTGGTGAACGCCGACTACGTCACCATGGACTCCGGTACCGGCTGCGTCCATACCGCTCCCGGCTTCGGTGCCGACGACTATCAGACCTGCCGCCGTTACGGCATGGAGATGGTGGTGCCCGTGGATGATCAGGGCCGCCACACCGACTACGCCGACAAGTACGCCGGCCTCAAGACCAAGGAATCCAACCCCGTCATTCTGGCGGACATGAAGGAATCCGGCGCCCTGTTTGCTTCCGAGGAGATCGTCCACAGCTATCCTCACTGCTGGCGCTGCAAGCACCCCATCATCTTCCGTGCCACTCCCCAGTGGTTCTGCTCCGTGGACTCCTTCAAGGACGACGCCTGCGCCGCCTGCGATGATGTCCGCTGGCTGCCCGCATGGGGCATTGACCGCATGAAGAGCATGATCCGCGAGCGTACCGACTGGTGTATCTCCCGTCAGCGCAAGTGGGGTCTGCCCAT